>NZ_JAURUY010000002.1:0-436826 GCF_030803485.1 Curtobacterium sp. 260
ACGACTCTCGGCACCGACGCAGCCGAACGGTTCTACGACGTTCCCGCCGTCTTCAATCGGCAACCCAACCCGCAGGAGATTGCGGCACTGGAAGGGTCAGGGAGTCACCACTCGCTGGAGCGTGCCGGCTACCGGGATGTGACCCTGGCCGTCCACGATCGGCGCTTGATCATCGGCAACACCAATCTCGGCCAGCTCGAACGCGGTCTCGCCACTGCCATCGCGAACCTGATCCAGGAGATCAGCACCGACGCCCTGACTGCCATGCGCCAGTCACGTGCTGACGCGCAGACCGCGCAAGATGCCCAGGTAGCTCGCGCCCAAGACATCACCCGCGCCGCCGAGCGCGTCCACTTCACCCCGGACACCTCCGACGATGCGGCGGGCGGCGCACCGGACAGCGTTGCAGAACGCAGGTCTGAGGCGCTGTGAGCAGCCATGCTCGCCGCCGACACAGCACGGCACGCCGATCGGTCGACCTGCCTTCGCCCCCGTGCGCTGGCACCTACCGGCTGACCGCAGAGATCGCGAGAAACACCATGTCGGATTCAGTAACCCACATCACGCTCGACCCGGCAGGAGTGCTGCGGACCCTCGTCCTCCAGGAGCCCGCCGGTCCTGACATCACCCTGACCCTCCGGGGAACCGCGCCGGAGAGGTTGCAGTACAACGGTCGGATCTGGGCGGCCACGCATCATCGACTGCACCGACCGATGGCGCGCAACGGCTACCAGTACACGCTCCTGCAACCGCCGGAAGCACCCCCGCTCAGTTGACGGGCACGCACTTCTCGTGCACTCCGGAACATGCGTTGGGCGGCAATCTCAGTGATGCTGGTGCTCCTGGGCTTGCTGCTGACAGTCGGCGCCGTCTGGCTCAGCCCAAGCCAGGGCAAGCCAGGAGGACAGCCGCGGCGCGGTCCGGCTCAGTGACACCAAGGCCACGATGATCAACGCTGGGTGTGCAACCATCACGACGGTCCACACGACGTCGTAGCCCGCCGGGATGACGGGATTGCTGGTTTCCGTAGGTGGACGTCGGCGCAAGCGGTCCTCGGCAGTGGTGTCCGGTCGCCCGGCGGTCGCGGTCGCGGCCGAGGACGGCGGCGATGGCTGCCAGCGACCGGCGGACTCCCGTCCGTCCCGTCAGGACGACAGGTGCGCTGCCGCACGGACCGGACGGAGTGCGTGACCGGCGGGCGGCGACGCCGCCCGCCGACCGCCGGCCATCTCCTGCAGGACCCGGTGCACCTGTCGGCTGTAGCCGGACTCGTTGTCGTACCAGACGTACAGCACCGCGTGCTCGGACCCGTCCGCGATCGTGGCGAGCCCGTCCACGATGCCCGCCCGCCGACTGCCGAGCAGGTCCGTCGAGACGACCTCCGGCGACTCGACGTAGTCGATCTGCCGCCGGAGCGGCGAGGTGAGCGAGGCGTCCCGGAGCACCCCGTTCAGCTCGTCGCGTCCGACCGGGTGACCGAGCGTCAGGTGGATGACCGCGAGCGAGACGTTCGGCGTGGGGACGCGGACGGCGCTGCCGGTGAGCCGCCCGCGGAGTTCGGGCAGTGCCTTCTCGGCGGCCTTCGCGGCACCGGTCGCGGTGATCACCATGTTCAGGCCCGCCGCCCGCCCTCGCCGGTCGGCGGGGTGGTAGTTGTCGACCAGGTTCTGGTCGTTCGTGGCGGAGTGCACGGTCTCCACGTGCCCGTGGACGATGCCCCAGGCGTCGGACACGACCTTGAGCACCGGGACGATCGCGTTCGTCGTGCACGAGGCGGCACTCACGACCGGGTCGTCGCCGATGCCGTCGTGGTTGATGCCGTGCACCACGTTCGGCACGTCACCGTTCCCCGGCGCGGTGAGCAGCACGCGGGCCGCTCCGGGAGCCAGCAGGTGCTGCGTCAGGCCCTCGACGTCGCGCCAGCGACCGGTGGTGTCGACGACGATCGCGTCCTCGATGCCGTGCGCGCGGTAGTCGACGGCGTCGGGGGAGTCGGCCGAGATGAACTGCACGAGGGTGCCGTTCGCGGTGATGGTGTCGTGCTCGGTGTCGACGGTCACCGTGCCGGCGAAGGGGCCGTGGATCGAGTCCCGGCGGAGCAGGCTCGCCCGCTTGACCAGGTCGCCGGGCCCGCGACGGCGGACGACGACGGCGCGCAGGGCGAGCGGGGCGTGCTCCCCGGCGCGTTCGAGCAGGATCCGGGCGAGCATCCGACCGATCCGCCCGAACCCGTACAGCACGACGTCGCGTGGGGCGTCGCGGTGCGGTCCGTCCGCCGTGCCGCGGTGCAGGAAGAACTCGTCGGTGAGGAACTCGCGCAGGGTGCTGCCGAGGCGGTCACGTCGGTGGCGGGACGCGAGGTCGCCGAGGTCCACCGACACCGACGACAGTGCCATCGTGTCGAGCTCGGTCAGGATCGCCAGGCTCGTCGCGACCGGCAGTTCGGTCTCGTCGACCCGGCGGCTCGACCGGTGCGCCTTGACGATCCCGATCGGGGACTGCCCCACCAGGGGACGGCCGTGGACGGACGGCACGACGTCGTCCCGCCGGTACAGCCGTCCGATGAGCGGCACCATCGCCTCGGCGGCAGCGAGCTTCTCGTCCCACACCTGCTGCAGGTGCGCACGCTCGGCGGCGGTGGACACCCCGGTCGTGGTCGGGGCGCCGGACGGCATCAGGCGACCTGCCGGACGTCGGCCGTGGCGTGCAGGGCGGCGCGACGCTCGTCGAGGATCGCGGTGAACACCGGGGGCGTGCGGTCGCCGAACCCGGCGAGGAACTCCTCGGTCAGGTCGCACTCCTCGAGCCACGGCCCGGGGTCGACGGCGAAGAGGGCGTCGAGCTGTGCGGCGGTGACGTCGAGCCCGTGCACGTCCAGGTCGTCCAGGTCGGGGAGCAGGCCGACCGGGCTCTCGGCCGCCGGTACGGTGCCCTCGACGCGGCGCGCGATCCACTCGAGCACGCGGGCGTTCTCGCGGAAGCCCGGCCACAGGAAGGCGCCGTCCTCGCCACGCCGGAACCAGTTGACCTGGAACACCGCCGGTGCTCCGGCGCCGAGGCGCTCGCCGATCCGGAGCCAGTGCGCCCAGTGGTCGGCCATGTCGTAGCCGCAGAACGGCAGCATCGCGAAGGGGTCGCGGCGGAGCTCGCCGACGGTGCCCTCGGCTGCGGCGGTCCGCTCGGACGACACCGTCGCACCCATGAACACGCCCTCTGCCCAGGTCGACGCCTGCGCCACGAGCGGGACGTTCGTCGACCGACGACCGCCGAACACGACGGCGTCGACGGGGACGCTGCGCTCCCACCCGTCGGCGAGCGTCGGGACCCGGTCGAGCGCCACCGTGAACCGGGCGTTCGGGTGCGCGGCCGGAGTGCCGCTCGCCGGTGTCCAGTCGGCGCCGGTCCAGTCGACCAGGTGCGCGGGCGGTTCGGGGGTGAGGCCCTCCCACCAGACGTCGCCGTCGTCCGTGAGCGCGACGTTCGTGAAGATCGTGTCCGCGGCGATCGTCTCGACCGCGACGGGGTTCGTGTCGGGGCCGGTCCCGGGCGCGACGCCGAACAGTCCGGCCTCGGGGTTGATCGCGTGCAACCGCCCGTCCGCTCCGGGGCGGAGCCAGGCGATGTCGTCGCCGATGGTCTCGACGGACCACCCGGGCAGGGCCGGCTGCAGCATCGCGAGGTTCGTCTTGCCGCAGGCCGAGGGGAACGCGGCGGCGACGTGGACGGCCCGGCCCTCGGGCGAGGTGAGCCGGACGAGCAGCATGTGCTCGGCGAGCCACCCCTCGTCACGACCCATCACCGAGGCGATCCGGAGCGCGAAGCACTTCTTGGCGAGCAGGGCGTTGCCGCCGTACCCGGAGCCGTACGACCAGACCTCGCGGGTCTCCGGGAACTGCACGATGTACTTCGTCGCGTTGCAGGGCCAGGACACGTCCGGCCGCGGGACGCCCTGGTCGTCGCGGAGCGGGTGCCCGACGCTGTGCACGGTCGCGACCCACGGCACGCCGGCGTCGATCGCGCGGAGCACGTCCGCCCCGAGCCGGGTCGTCCTGCCCATGCTGAGGACGACGTAGGCCGAGTCGGTGACCTCGACGCCGAGCTGCGAGATCGGCCCACCCACCGGTCCCATCGAGAACGGCACGACGTACATCGTGCGGCCGCGCATGCTCCCGGCGAACCGCTCCTCGAGCTCGGCGCGCATCGCGGTCGGTTCCCGCCAGTGGTTCGTCGGACCGGCGTCCTCGGGCGTGCGGGAGCAGGTGAACGTGCGCCCCTCGACCCGGGCGACGTCGTCCGGGTCCGACCGGGCGAGGTAGCTGTTCGGTCGGCGTCCCGGGTCGAGGGCGATCAGCTTGCCCTCGTCGACGAGCTGCCGCGTCAGGCGGGCGGTCTCGTCGGCTGACCCGTCGCACCAGACGACCTGGTCCGGGCAGGTGAGGGACGCGATCCGGGCGACCCACGCCTCCAGGGCGACGCGGGGCGAGCCGGGCACGGTGTGCGGTGCGGGACTCGTGTGGTTGGGGTTCGTGATCATCGTCGATCTCCTCGTGACGGGGGACTACCGGCGGGTGGCGGTCGAGCCCTCGGGCTCGACGATGGTGCGGACGGCCTCGGTCGAGATCCGCTCGTCGGCGGCGGGAGCGGAGCCGGGACCGTCTGCGCGAGCCGACGCGCCGTGGTCGTCGGCGGACATCGTCCGCTCGTCGAACGGCGCCGCGCCGGACAGCACCCGCTCGACCTGCTGCTTGTCGATCTGCTTCGTCCACGTCCCGACCAGCACCGTGGCCACGGCGTTCCCGGTGAAGTTCGTCAGCGCGCGGGCCTCGGACATGAACCGGTCGATGCCGACGATCAGGCCGACGCCGTTGACCAGGTCCGGGCGGTGCGCCTGCAGGCCGCCGGCGAGGGTGGCGAGTCCGGCACCGGTCACCCCGGCAGCACCCTTCGACGCGATGATCATGAAGACCAGGAGCGAGATCTGCTCGGGGATGTTCAGCGGCGTGCCGAGGGCGTTCGCGATGAACAGCGAGGACATCGTCAGGTAGATCGCGGTGCCGTCGAGGTTGAACGAGTACCCGGTCGGCACCGTGACGCCGACGACGGGCTTCGAGACGCCGAGGTGCTCCATCTTCGCGATGAGCCGCGGGAGGCTGACCTCGCTGGAGGACGTCGACACGATGAGCAGGTACTCGCGGCCGAGGTACTTCATGAGCCGGAAGATGTTGACGCCGGTCACGACGCGGAGCAGGACACCGAGGACGCCGACGACGAACACGATGCAGGTGATGTAGAACGCGACCATGAGGGTCCCGAGCGCGACGAGCGCCGCGACGCCGGTGGCACCGACCACCGCTGCGATGGCCCCGAACGCGCCGATCGGGGCGGCCCACATGACCATCGCGAGGATGCGGAACACCAGGGCCTGCAGGTGTCGGATGCCGGTGAGGATCGGCGCACCCTTCTCGCCCATCGCCTGCAGCGCGAAGCCGACGAGCAGCGCGACGAACAGGGTCTGGAGGATGCTGCCGCTCGTCAGGGACGACACGAGCGTCGCGGGGATGATCCCGAGCAGGAACCCGGACGTCGAGGACGCGCTCTCCTCGGTGCCGGCGGGCAGCTCGTACGTCGCCTCCGACATGTCGAGCTGGTCGCCGGGGTGGATGAGGTTGCCGACGACGAGGCCGATCGCCAGGGCGAACGTCGACATCGCGACGAAGTAGCCGAGCGCCAACCCGCCGACCTTGCCGACCGTCGCCGCCTTCGCGATGGAGCCGACGCCGAGCACGATCGTGCAGAAGATGACCGGCGCGATCATCATCTTGATCAGCGCGATGAAGCCGTCGCCGATCGGCTTGAGTCCGACGGCGAGGTCGGGGGCCGTCAGGCCGACCACGATGCCGGCGAGCACGGCCACGATGACCGCGATGTAGAGCCAGTGCGAGCGATCCAGACCGCGTCGCCGTGGGCGGGCGGTGGTCGAGTGCGTCGATGCCATGCGACTTCCTTGTCGTCAGGACCGGGAGCGGCGTCGCTCCGGTCGGTTCGTCCTCGGGGGAACGGACACACCCTCGCGCGGAGCGACCCGCGGCGGCGACTTGTGTTCACAACGTTCACGGGGAGGCTGCGCGGACGGGCCCCCGTGCGCGAGGATGGGTCGTCCCGCAACGGAGCGAGGAGGCAGCTCAGTGGTACCCCGTCGGTGGAGCATCGCCGCGCGACTCTTCGCGCTGCAGCTGCTGTTCGTCGTGGTCGGGGTGGCGGTCGGTGGCGTCTGGAGCTGGACCTCGGCGCGAGCCGACCTCGAGGCGGACGCGGCCGAGAAGTCCACCGCCGTCGCGGTGTCGATCGCCCGGAACCCGTTCGTGGTCCAGCAGGCGACCACCGCGGACCCGTCCGAGCGCCTCGAGCCGTACGCGCTCGACCTGATGCGCCGCACCCACACGGACTTCATCACGATCATGGCGCCCGACCGGACCCGGTGGACGCACCCCGACCGGTCGGAGCTCGGCCGGCCGTTCCGCGGTACGGTCCAGCCGGCGCTCGACGGCCGGACCTTCACCGAGACGTCCACCGGGACGCTCGGCCCCTCGGTGCGGGCCGTCACGCCGATCACCGACGACGACGGCCGGATCGTCGGGCTGGTCGCCGCCGGGGTCACCGTGGCGAACATCTCGAGTGCCCTCGTGCCGCGACTCACGTCGGTCGTCCTGCTCGGCCTGGCGGTGGTCGCGGTGTCCGCGTTGTTCTCGTGGTTGCTCAGCCGGTACCTCGGTCGGGTCACCGCGGGACGGGGCCCGGAGGAGCTCGCGCGGGTCTTCGCGTCCTACGAGGGCGTGCTCCACTCGGTGCACGAGGGGCTCGTGGTCGTCGACCGGTCGGGCGCGGTCGTCCTGCACAACGACCGTGCGGCGGAGCTGCTGCACCTGCCGGCGCCGGCCGAACGCCAGGATCCGGTGCCGCTGGCGGCGCTCGACGTGCCGGACGCCCTCCGGACCCTGCTCGCATCGGGCGACCGTGCCGTGGACGAGACGTACGCCACGAGCGACCGGGTGCTCGTGGTGAACCAGGAGATGGCGTTCCCGCGGGGGGCGACCCGGCCGGTCGGCACCGTCGCGACCATCCGCGACCAGACCGACCTGCTGCACCTGTCCGGCGAGCTCGCCGCCACCAGGACGCTCACCGATGCGCTGCGGTCGCAGACGCACGAGTTCGCCAACCGCCTGCACACCGTCGTCGCGCTGCTGGAGCTCGGTCGGGTCGACGAGGCGATCCGGTTCGCCGCACACGAGATCGACCGGCACAGCGAGGTCGAGCGGCACGGCGAGACCGAGCGGCACGGCGAGACCGACCGGCGGCACGGCGAGACCGACCGGCGCAGCGGGACCGACGCGTCCGGCGAGAGCGACCCGTGCGCCGACCCGGCGCACACCGAGCCCGAGGTGCTCGACGCCCTCCTCGCCGCCAAGCGGGCACAGGCCGGCGAGCGCGGTGTCGACCTGGTCGCCGACACGAGCGGGCTGCTCGACCCCGTCCCGGCCGCACCCGCCGACGTGGTCACCGTGCTCGGCAACCTCGTGGACAACGCCGTCGACGCCGTCGCCGGTTCCCCGCAGGGCCCGGACCGCGGCCGCGTCGAGGTCGTCGTCGCCGCAGCCGGCGGGACCGTCCGGCTCGTCGTCCGCGACGACGGACCGGGCATCGCCGACGTCGACGCCGTCTACGAGCGCGGGTGGTCGACGAAGCAGTCCGGTCCCGAGGGACGCGGCATCGGCCTCGACCTCGTGCGCGCCACCCTCGCCCGCATCGGCGGTGAGGTCGCCGTGACCACGGGACCGGACGGCAGCACGTTCACCGTCGAGATCACCACCGGGCGGGTGCCCTCGTGACCGCGCCCATCCGGGTCCTCATCGTCGAGGACGAGCCGCTGACCGCCGAGGCGCACACGGCCTACGTGTCGCGCCTCGAGGGCTTCGCCGTGGTCGGCACCGTGGGGACCGGTCGGGCGATGCTCGCCGCGGTCGCTGCGGAGCGACCGGACCTCGTGCTGCTCGACCTGAACCTGCCGGACGCCCACGGCCTGCAGCTCGTCCGCACGCTGCGAGCCGCCGGTTCCGCCGTCGACGTCGTCGCGGTCACCGCGGCACACGACGTCCAGGCGGTGCGGAACGCGATCGCCCTCGGGGTCGTGCAGTACCTCGTCAAGCCCTTCAGCTTCCGGTCGTTCGCCGACCGGATGACGTCGTACCGCGAGTTCCGGCGCGGGTTCGAGGACCGTCGTGCCCTCACGCAGGCCGACATCGACCAGCGGCTCGGGACGCTCCGTCCGGTCGCGCCCGCCGACCACGAGAAGGGCATCGCCCCGGAGACGCTCGAGGTGGTGCGCGACGCACTGCTGCAGCGGTCCGACGGTGGTTCGGCATCCGAGGTCGCCGAGGCGACCGGGCTGTCGCGGGTCACCGTCCGGCGGTACCTCGAGCACCTGGCCGCCGCCGGGCAGGTCGCCAAGGACGTTCGCCACCGCGGGCAGGGACGGCCGGAGTACGAGTACCGCTGGTTGCGCTGACCGGCACGCTGCGGCGTGCGGCGTGCGGCGTACCGGACGGGAGGCACGACGCGTGCCGGCGCGGCAGGCTGCGGCCGTGCGCGGTGCCGGACGGGAGGCACGGTGCGGGCCGGCACCGCGCCTCCCGTCCGTGGTCCGGTCGCCCCGGCAACGGGGTCAGCGTGCGCGGGCCGTGCCCGCGTCCGCACCTGCTCCGGTGCGGTCCTGCCGGAACCACTGCAGGAGCTCCCGCACCGCGGCGAGGTCCGGTGCCCCGCCGTGGTCGTCGGGCAGGAAGTCGAGGTCGTCGAAGGTGGTGCGGTGACCGGGCACCGCGGCGCGCTGCAGGGTGGTCTCGGCCGCGTAGCCCATCGACCAGTCCGGGAACTGCCGTGCGGGCACCTGTTCCTCGAGCAGCACGGTGACCTGGTCGTGGCGCGGGTCCTCGGCGATGTACGCCATCTTCTCGCGGACCGCCGTGACGGGCCCCTCGAGCAGCTGCAGGAACCGGTGGTCGCGGAACAGCAGCAGGCCGGTCACGCCGGCGCGGGCGTTCGCGCTGCGGGCGTGCGCCAGCAGGTCGTCGAGGTCGTCGAGTCCGAAGCCGACGACCGCGCGGCTGGCGTAGACGAGCGACAGCAGCGCGCCGTCACCCGGGGTCTGCGTCGGTTCCGATGAGGGCTGCACGGATCCACTCAACCCGCGCGAGCCGAGAGCCGACCCGGTGACCGGGCGGTGACGTCCCCCGGTTCCCTGTGACCGACGTCGTGCCGCTCTCTACGGTGGAGCGATGCGAGAAGAGCTCGAGGCGGTCCTGCAGGCACACCGCGTCACGCCACTGCCCGACGGCGTGGACCGTGCCAGTGCCTGCGACCCGGAGCTGCCGAGCGCGGAGATCGTCGGGTGGGCGACCCTCGTCGTGGCCGGGGTGCCGCTGTCGGCGTCCGAGCAGGACCGGCTCGCGGACACCGCAGCGAACGCGTTCGCCCTGATCGCGGTGCTCCCCGTGGGCGCCCGACCGTACTTCGCCCGGCTCGGGCTGATCGCGACCCTGGCGTCGGCGCTCGCCGTGGGCGCGCCCGCTCCGGGCTAGTCCCTCGCCGCGCCCGCGTCCGCCGAGTGCGTGACTAGGCTCAGCACGTGCGGTCCGCGGGTGGTTCCCGGAAGGGCCGTCGGGCCGGACGGGCAGAGAGCAGGAGACCACGTGGCGCGAGCGACGAGCATCCGCGACGTGGCGGCCGATGCCGGGGTGTCGATCACGACGGTGTCCCACGCGCTGAGCGGCAAGGGCACAGTGAGTGCCCGGACGCGCCTCCGGGTCGAGGAAGCGGTCGAACGGCTCGGGTACGCGCCGAACCCGATCGCCCGTGCCATGCGGACCGACCGACGGGCGGTCCTGGGGTTCGTGTCCGAGGAGATCGCGTCGACCCCGTACGCGGGCAAGATCATCGTCGGGGCGCAGGCCGAGGCGGCCGCGCACGACCACGTCCTGATGATCGTCGACATCGCAGCCGGGGAGTTCGACGACCCGCGCATCGACGCCCTGATCCAGCGGCAGGTCGACGCGGTGGTGTTCGCCTCGGCGTCGAACCGGGTGATCCGGCTGCCGCGGTCGCTCGACCCTGCCCGGACGGTGCTGCTCGACGCGTTCGACCCCGCTGCTCCGGTGCCGTCGGTGGTGCCCGACGAGCAGGACATCGCCGCGACGGCGGTCCGCGCGTTGCTCGAGGCGGGGCACCGGCGCATCGCGCACCTGACGGTCGAGGGCGCGGGTCCCGCCGTGACCGGCCGGGTCGAGGGGTACGAGCGGACCCTGGTGGAGGCCGGCGGCACCCCCGTGGTGGTCCGCGCGGTCGGCGAGGTCGCGGATGCCGCAGCGGGCTTCCGGGCGGCGACGGAGCTGTTCGGACCGGTACCGGAGGCAGCCGGCGACCGCGCCGCCGAGCGCCCGACCGCGGTGTTCGCCTTCAACGACCAGATGGCGATGGGGGTCTACCAGGTCGCGGAGGAGCGGGGCATGCGGATCGGCCGTGACCTGTCGGTCGTCGGCATCGACGATCTGCAGCTCGTGGCCGCCGCCCTGCGTCCGGGCCTGACGACCGTCGCGCTCCCGCACGAGCAGATGGGTCGTGCGGCGGTCCGCCGTGCGCTCGAGCAGACGGGAGCGCTGACCGCACCGCCGACGCCGCGTGCCGGGGTCGAGCGGCTCCGCGGAGAGCTCGTCGTCCGCGACTCGATCGGACCGGTAACCGTTACTCGTTCGTGACCCGCGCCCGTGGCGAGCGGACGGCCCCTGTGTGATGCTCTTCCTCAACACAAAACGATTTGGGTTTGTGCGAGTGAAAGGTCGAAGTAATGAGGCTTCGTAAGGGCATCGCCGTCGCCGCCGCGCTCGCGGTCGGGACCGGCTTGACGCTGACCGGCTGCAGCGCCGGAGGATCCGCATCGTCCGACGGCACGGTCACGATCTCCGGTGGCTTCACCGGTGCGCAGGCCACGGCGTTCCAGAAGGACCTGGACACGTGGGCCGAGGGCCAGGGCATCACGGTCAAGTACTCGGGCAGCGACAGCTTCCAGACGTCGATCGTCACGCAGGTGAAGGGCGGCCAGGCCCCCGACGTCGCGATCTTCCCCCAGCCCGGCGTGCTCAAGTCGCTCATCAGCCAGGGCATCCAGCCGCTCGACGACCTCGTGGACGTCAAGAGCGTCACCGCGGACGAGGCGAACGGCCTCGCCGACATCGCGAAGGTCAACGGCAAGACGTACGGCCTGCCCTACAACATCAACGTGAAGTCGCTCGTCTGGTACGACCCGTCCGCGTTCGAGGCCGAGGGGTACGAGGTCCCGAAGACCGACGCCGAGCTCACCGCGCTGCAGGAGAAGATCATCAAGGACGGCTCCGGCTACCCGTGGTGCGTCGGCATCGCGTCGCAGGGCTCGAACGGCTGGCCGATGACGGACTGGCTCGAGGAGTACGTGCTCCGCTACGGCGGCCTCGAGAAGTACGACGACTGGATCACCCACGAGGTGAAGTTCGACTCGCCCCTGGTCAAGAAGGCCGCGGGCAAGGTCGAGTCGATGATCTTCGCCGACGGCGCGGTCAACGGCGGCGGCAAGGCCATGGCGTCCACCGACTTCGGCGCGGCGGGCAACAACCTGTTCGTCGACGGCGGCAAGTCGGCGGGGCAGTGCTACATGATGCGCCAGGGCACCTTCATCACCGGCAACTTCCCGGCCGCGATCCAGGAGCAGATCGCGAAGGGCGACACGACGAACGTGAACGCCTTCCCGCTCCCGACGCCCGAGGGTGCCGCGACCTCCGGCACGCTCGGCGGTGGTGACCTGGTCGCCGCGTTCAAGACGGACGACGACACGAAGAAGGTCGTCGACTACCTGGTCGGCAAGGAGTTCGGCACGAACGGCTACGCCAAGAACTGGTCGGCCGCGCTCTCGCCGCACAACGACTTCCCGGCGTCCGAGTACACCAGCCCGTTCCAGAAGGTCGCGCAGCAGGCCGTGAAGGACTCGAAGGTGTTCGGCTTCGACGCCTCCGACCAGATGCCCGGAGCCGTCGGTGCCGGTACCGAGTGGACGAACCTGACGGCCTGGACCGCGGGGCAGCAGTCACTCGACCAGACGCTCAAGGCCATCGACGACTCCTGGCCGTCGCAGTAACACCCTCCACCTGCGCCGTGGGGGGGGGGCCCCGCCCCCCCCCCCCCCCCCCCGGGGGGCCCCCCACCCGCACACCCCCCCCCCCGCCCCGCGGCCGCCCCCCCCCCCCCCCCCCCGGGGGGGGGGGGGGGCCCCCCCGCCCCCCCCACGGCCGTCGGCGCCTGCACGCCGCGACGACACACCCCGACAACGAAGTGAGGTGACCCCTCGTGCAGCAAGTCCTCAGCGTCCTCGTCTCCGTCATCGGCGGACTGGCCGTCTCGTTCCTGATCTACCTCGGGCTGAACTTCCTGGTCTCGAAGACGCACGGCAAGTGGCACGGTCGACTGCTGCCCTACGTCTTCATCGGGCCGGTCCTGCTCCTCCTGCTCGTCTTCCTGGTCGTCCCGACGGTGCAGACGGTCATCCAGAGCCTGCAGAAGACGGACCAGTACGGGCTGACGTCCTTCGGCGGCCTCGACAACTACGTCTCGCTCTTCTCGACGCCGTCGTTCCTGTCGACCCTGTTCAACAACCTGCTCTGGATCATCGTCGTCCCGGCGGTGGTGGTCGTGATCGGCCTGCTCGTGGCGACCCTGGCGGACCGCCTCGGGCCGAAGCGCGAGAAGACGTTCAAGTCCCTGATCTTCCTGCCGATGTCGGTGAGCTTCATCGCGGCCGCGTCGATGTGGTCGTTCGTGTACGCGTACAACGCACCGGGACAGCCCCAGGTCGGACTGCTCAACGGCATCTGGACCGCGATCACGCACCAGAACCCGATCCCGTGGCTGCAGAACGACTTCCTGCGCATGAACAGCTTCCTGCTCATGGCGGTCGTGATCTGGCTGAACGCCGGCTACGCGATGGTCCTGCTCTCCGCGGCGATCAAGGCCGTGCCCGAGGAGACGATCGAGGCGGCACGCATCGACGGTGCCAGCGAGCGGCAGGCGTTCTTCCGCGTCATCGCTCCCCAGATCCGCACGACCATCATCGCCGTCGGCATCACGGTCCTCATCACGGTGATGAAGATCTTCGACATCGTCTTCGCGATGACCAACGGGCAGTTCGACACGAACGTGCTCGGCGTCGAGTTCTACTCGCAGTTCTTCGCGTTCAACAACCCCGGGAAGGCGTCCGCCGTGGTCGTCATCCTCATCCTCGCCGTGGTGCCCGTCATCGTGTACCAGGTGCGGACCTACCGCGAACAGGAGGCCCTCCGATGACCGAGATCGTCCCGGTGGCCGGTGCCCCGGAGATCGTCGCGACGAAGCGCGAACGGGTCACGAAGACCAGCGCCGAGCAGCGTCCCCGCGTCCTGCTGAGCATCGTCATGGGCGTCATCGCCGTGCTCTGGATGGTGCCGGCGATCGGCCTGCTCGTCACGAGCTTCCGCACGACGACCGCCGCCCAGAGCACCGGGTGGTGGACCGTCTTCGGGAACCTGTTCGGCACGGAGTGGACCCTCGACAACTACTCGAACGCGCTGACGGGGGCGACCTCGGGGACCGGGCAGAGCCTGGCGGCCGAGTTCCTGAACAGCGTCGCCGTCGCGGTCCCGGCCACGATCCTGCCGCTCATGATCTCCGCGTTCGCGGCCTACGCGTTCACGTTCCTGCAGTTCCGCTTCAAGGAGTTCTACTTCGCGGTCATCGTCGGGCTGCTCGTGGTGCCCGTGCAGATCTCGCTGATCCCGGTCCTGCAGCTGTACAAGACGATCACGCAGGCGACCGGGCTGCAGATCACCGGCACCTTCCCGGCGGCGTGGATCGTGCACTCGGCGTTCGCGCTCCCGCTCTGCATCTACATCCTGCGGAACTACATGTCGACGCTCCCGGTCGCGCTCATCGAGGCCGCCCGCGTCGACGGCGCGTCGCACTTCCAGATCTTCTGGCGGCTCGCGGTCCCGATGTCGGTGCCGGCGCTGGCGTCGTTCGCGATCTTCCAGTTCCTCTGGGTCTGGAACGACTACCTCGTCGCGTACATCTTCATCGGCAACACGAACCCCGTGCTGCAGCAGGGCCTGCTCGGGCTGCTCGGACAGTACGGGTCGGGCTGGAACCTGGTCGCGGCCGGCTCGTTCATCGTGCTGATCGTACCCCTCGTGGTGTTCCTGTCGCTCCAGCGCTTCTTCGTCCGTGGCCTCACCGCGGGGTCGGTCAAGTGAGCACGGAGACGGCGACGCAGTCCGATGTGCCGGCGACGGAGCGCACCCGGACCGAGCCAGCGGCCGACGGCGCCACGATCCGGCGCCCGCGGCGGCACTTCACGCCCGCCCGCAACTGGATGAACGACCCGAACGGCCTGGTCGTCCACGACGGCCGGTACCACCTCTACTTCCAGCACAACCCGGACGGGATCGACCACGGCACGGTCGGCTGGGGGCACGCGTCGAGCACCGACCTGCTCACGTGGACCGAGCACGAGGTGGCGCTCGAGGCCGACGCGGACGGGCAGGTCTTCTCGGGCTCCGTGGTGTTCGACGCGGAGAACACGAGCGGGCTCGGATCGGCCGAGCAGCCGCCGCTGGTCGCGATCTGGACGCAGGCGGCCGAGACCGAGCAGTCGCAGGCCCTCGCCTCCAGCACCGACGGCGGGTACCGGTGGCGGAAGTACCCGGGGAACCCGGTGCTGCGCCGCGGCTCCGCCGACTTCCGCGACCCGAAGGTGTTCCGGTACGAGGGCACGGACGGACCCTGCTGGATCATGGTCGCCGTCGAGGCCCAGGATCGCCAGGTGCTCGTGCACCGGTCGACCGACCTGCGCACCTGGACCCTCGTGTCGACCTACGGTCCCGCCGGTCCGGTCGGCGGCGTCTGGGAGTGCCCGGACCTCTTCCCCCTCACCGTCGACGGCGACCCCGACCGCGTGGTCTGGGTGCTGCTGGTCAGCCTCAACCCCGGCGGGGTCGCGGGCGGATCCGGCACGCACGTCGTGCTCGGGCAGTTCGACGGGGAGCGGTTCGTCCCGGACGAGCCGCTCCCCGCCGAGACCCGGTCGCCGGACGGGTCCTGGCGGCAGCAGTCCACCGAGGAGCTCGCGACGTACCGCTGGCTCGACCACGGTCCCGACTCGTACGCCGGCGTGACCTTCTCCGGCACCGGCCTCCGAGACCGGACGCTCGTCGCGTGGATGGACAACTGGGACTACGCGAAGGACCTGCCGACCACGCCGTGGCGCGGCGCGATGACCGCTGCTCGGGCCCTCGGTCTGACCGAGCGGGACGGACGCCTCGAGCTGGTGCAGCGGATCGTCGGCCCGACCGGTGCCGTGGACACGGTGCTCCGTCGTGACGACGACGCGGCGAGCACCCACGAGGTCCCGGGACTCGTCCGCGTCGAGGTCGTGATCACGCTGCGCGGACCCGACGGTGTGGTCCGGTTGGAACTCGACGACGCCGACGGCCGACGTCGGCTCGGCCTGCGCTACGACGCCGCCGATGCGTCGCTCCGGCTCGACCGTCCCGCCGTGCCGGGGCTCCCGGCGTCGTTCGGACGGCACGTGGCGTCGACGGTGCGACCGGAGGGTGACCGCGTCGCGCTCACCCTGTGGTTCGACGAGTCGTCGGTCGAGGTCTCGTCGGGCGCCGGCACCGGCTCGATGACGGCGCTGCTCGCCGGGTCGGCGACCGACGCACGCCGTCGCCTGCTGGTGGACCCCGGGCCGCACGCGGTCACCGTGACGGCATCCGCCGACGCGGACGAGGCGACCCCGGTCGGCTGACCCGATGCCGTCCCGGACGGGAGGCCCGTGGCGACGCCGCCACGGGCCTCCCGTCCGGCACCCGGTCCGGTCAGTGCGTGGTGCCCCGCTCCTGCTCGCCCGTCGCGCGGTCCGGTGCGTCCGGCGCGTCGTGCCGTCGACCGCGCAGCAGGTCCGCCGACCGGATGAGGCGCAGCGACGTCACCAGCACGACACCGCCGAGCACGTTGAACACGAGCACGTAGCCGAACCAGGCGGCCCACTGGCCGTACGTGATCGACGCCCCCGCCTGGACGGCGCCGAAGACCAGCAGCGAGTCGAGGATCGAGTGGAAGAGCTGCAGACCGGCCAGCAGGAAGCCACCGGCGACCGCTGCGACGAGCTTCGCCGGGTCCGAGTCGGTGCCCTGCTGCATGCGGGTCACGAGGGTGATCGTGCTCCCACCGAGCACGGCGAGCACCGCGGTCTGCAGTCCGAAGGGGGCGTCGACGTAGTGCCGCGCGGACTCCTCGAGCACCGTGTGCCACTGCGGGAACGCCTGGACGACGAGCCACATCACGACCCAACCGCCGGCGAGGTTGCTGACCAGCGTCCCCGCCCAGAGCCGGACGAGCTGCCACACCGTTCCCTCCCGGGCGACGAGCGCCACGATCGGCACGAGGAAGTTCTCGGTGAAGAGCTCGCTGTGCGCCAGGTACAGCGCGACGAGCCCGATGCTGAAGGCGAGGCCCGCGAGCAGGTGGCTGTCGGTCTCGTGCAGGACGGCCAGGTACCCCATCACGCCGAGCCCGATCTCCAGGCCGCCGGCGAACCCGGTCGCGAGCACCACCCGCAGGGTCCGCTGCAGGCGTTCGGCCCCCTCGTCGACCACCGCGTCGAAGGACTCCTCGATCTCGTCCTCGACCGGGGCGTCGTTGTCGCCGACCTCGCGGCGTCGTTCGTCCGTCACCGGTCCGACGGTAGCCCCGGACCCGCTGGGAGCCGACGACGGTGCGGTTCCGGGCTCAGCGGACGCGCACCGACGTCGTGCCGATGCCGACGTTGCCGTGCCCGTCGAGGGCGTAGACGGTGATCTTCCAGGCACCCGGGGCGGTCGGGGCGCTGATCCGCAGGGTTCCGTCGGCGGCGCGGACGACGGGCGTCGGGCGCTGTGCGCCGTTGCCGTCGAGGTACCGGCTCGACGTGGCAGCGCGCCACGTGACGGCGTCCCCGTCGGGGTCGGTCGTCGGGGCGGTGATCGACAGGGTCGCACCGGGCGCGACACCGGAGGACGGGGTCACGGTGGTGCTCCCCACGTCGGGCGGTCGGTTGCCCGCGACCGTCCCGCGGTACGCCTGCTGCACCGCGTACCAGGACGCCCGCTTGAGTCCGCCGGTGCGCAGGTTCAGCCACACGCCGGGCTCGTCGTCCTCGACGCCGTAGTGGAACATCGTCGCGCCGAGGGCGACCCCCGGCGCTGCCGTCACCGCACGCCACGCGTCGGTGTACGCCTGGGCCGCGGCGGTGTCCGTCGGCTGACGCGGGACGCCGTTCGCGTCGGTCGGGACCTCCCACGAACCCGCGGGGCCGGTCTCCGTCACCAGGTAGGGCTTCGTGTAGCCGCCGTCGCGCCACGCCTGCTGCACCCAGCCGATGCCGCCGTACGAGTTGACCGCGTAGAGGTCGAGGCTCGGCGTGTACCGGTGGTAGTAGCTCCAGGCACCGGTCCAGGCGTCCGTGGAGGTCACCGGGTGGGACGGGTCGACGCGGTGGATCGCCTGCACGACCCGCTCGACGTACTGCGCGTACGCGACGCGCTGCGCCTCGCCCTGGCCGAGCATGACCTCGTTGCCGACGTCCCACACGAGGACCCCGCCGTGATCGCGGTACGTCGTCACGGTCCTCGTGATGCTCGCGAGCGTCGCGTCCTTGTACGCGGAGTCGTGCACGTAGTCGACGCCCTGGTCGAGCCAGAGCCCGGCGACGACCCGCATGCCCCGCGCCCGCGCGGCGTCGAACAGCTGCGCCGAGGACGCATCGGTGCCCCAGGTGCGGACGGTGTTGACGCCCATGGCGCCGACGTCGTCGAGGTACGTCGGCGCCTCGGCGTTCGACGGGCCGTACGTGACGCCCCGGACGAGCCAGGGCTTCCCGTCGACGGTGAGTTGCCAGTTCCCCTGCGTGCCGGTGACGCGCACCCCCGCCGCCGGCATCAGCGTCGGGGTCGGCATCAGCGGCGGGGTCGGTGTCGGCGTCGCGCTCGGTGTGGTCGTCACCGGTGTCCCGTAGACCCGGAACTCCCACAGCGAGTAGCCGTGACCGGTCGCACGCTGCACACCGAGCATCCGGACGTACCGGCCCGTGCCGGACACCGCCTTGCGCTCGACACCGCCCCTGCCGGACGAGGTACTTGCGAGGGTGCTCCAGGTCTTCGCGTCCGACGACACCTGGAGCCGGTACGCCTTCGCGTACGCCGTCTCCCACCGCAGGTCGATCCGCTCGAGTCGCGC
This sequence comes from Curtobacterium sp. 260, assembly GCF_030803485.1. Lineage (NCBI taxonomy): Bacteria > Bacillati > Actinomycetota > Actinomycetes > Micrococcales > Microbacteriaceae > Curtobacterium > Curtobacterium sp. 260. The sequence continues at coordinate 18,385 of NZ_JAURUY010000002.1, forward strand.
CGCCGCACCGAGGTCGACACGCAGCCACTGCGCGTCCGACCGCGCGCTCGCCCAACGGGTGCCCGCGCGTCCGTCGACCGCCATCTGCGGACCACGGGACGCGGCGTCGCTCGACGAGGCGACGGCCGGGCGGCCCTTCGAGAGCTGAGCGGGTGCGGCGCTGGCCGCCGGTGCCCGGACCGTCACCAGCACCACCGCGAGCAGGACGACGGCGACGATGGAAGCGATGAGTCGGACGGCCGTCGTGGCGGTCCGGCCGTGGGTGGTGGTGACGCGCATCGGGCCCCTTCCGATCGAGACCCGGCAACCGTACGGAAGCCGTCGGAGTGGGTCAACGGGCGGGCGTCACCCCAGTCCGAGGGGACGAGCGAGGCGGGCCGTCACCGTGCCTCCAGGACGGATCCTCACTTCTGCTGACGTCGGTGGCGAGGCTGCCGACAGAGATCCTTGCGACCCGACGCACGCACCGCCGCCGAACCTCCGCCCCCGGAAGGGACCCCTCCGTGCACCTGGTCCGAACCGTCGTCGTCACGCTCCTGCTCGGCGGGCTCTCGCTCGCGCCCGTCGCCGCCGCGGACCTCGCGTCGGCGAGCACCCTCCCGACGGTCCTGCCGGACCCTGCCGCAGGGACCGGTTCCGCCGACCTGGCAGACCCGCCGGTCGACCGGGCCGCCGCATCCGCTCCCGGTGCTGCCGGCCCGCAGGTCGACGGCGTGCGCGTCGGGGCCGGCTCGTACGCGCCGACGCCGCCGGCGGAGATCGCGTCCGTCGCCGACGTGCGGAAGACCGTCGACCAGCACCTGTACGTCGACCCGTCGCAGGCGGGGAAGCCCGTCCCCACGAACCAGTGGTGGACCGACCTGCTCGTCAGCAGGTACTCGGGCGACATGTGGGCGTACCCGTTCGTGTCGTCGAACAGTGCGCAGGGGACGAAGCTCACGTACCCGACGTCCTGGAACGCGGACGGCACCGCGATGCGACTCGACGCGCCGGTCACCGTGGGCGGCACGGTGGACCCGACCCCGGACGCCTCCGACCGGGTGCTCGCCGACTTCGAGGACGGTCTGCCCGACGGGTGGACCACGACCGGTGATGCCTTCGCCGGGACCTCGTCCGGGACCGCGTCGGGGCAGAGCGCCGTGTCCGGCTGGCTCGGTGGTGGGTTCGTCGACTCGTTCACCGACCGCGACGGCGACGGCGCGACCGGCACGCTCACCTCGCCGGGGTTCACGGTCGACCGGTCGACCCTCGCCTTCCTGGTCGGCGGGGGCCGACACCCCGGGGCCGAGGCGGTGCAGCTGCTCGTCGACGGCGAGGTGGTCGAGGAGGCGACCGGCGCGGACAGCGAGGAGCTGCGCTGGACGACGTGGGACGTCAGCGCGTACCGCGGACGGACGGCGCAGGTCCGGGTCGTCGACTCGCTCCGTGCCGGGTGGGCGCACGTCCTGGTCGACCAGGTGCTGCTCACCGACGCCCCGGACGGCATCGCGGAGCGCTTCACGACGGCGTTCTCGGTCGATCGGGCCGACGCCCTGCGCTGGGGCGACTGGAACGTGAGCTGGCGGATGCCACAGGCCGGACCGGGCGGTCAGTACATGGACGTGACGAGCGTGCAGGGGTCGCCGTACGAGTGGTTCGAGTTCCACGGCATGACCCCGCGCATCACCCTGCAGGACGGCGCCGCGCTCACCGACGCCGACGGCCGCGGACTCACCGGGACGATCACGACCGACCGCTTCGAGATCCGGCAGGACGGGCACGTGTTCGGGGTGCACGCACCCACCGGCACCACCTTCACCCGCTCCGGGAACGTGCTCGAGGCGTCCGCGGGCACCCCCTTCCTCGTGCTCAGCGCGGTGCCCGAGCAGGGGCTGACGCTCGACGACCTGCACCGCACGGCCTTCGCCGTCCCGCGGGACACCCGGATGGACTACTCGTACGACCCCGCGGCGGGTCAGGTCGAGCAGCGGTGGTCGCTGCAGACCGACGTGCTGCAGGGCTCGGACCACGACACCGTCCAGGGCTGGCTGCAGCACCAGTACGCCGAGGCGACGCACGACCTGTCGTTCACCGGAGCCACGTACGCGACGCCGCGCGGCACGATGAGGACGACCGTCGGGCACGACGGCTGGACGCTGCGGTACGCCTTCAGCGGGCTGACCCCGATCGGCGCCGAGCCGACGAGCACGGGCGACGAACCGTACCGCGAGGAGGTCATGCGGCAGTACCTGTCGGACTACGCCGCGAAGGAGACCTACGGCGGCGACACCTACTGGGGCGGCAAGGACCTGCAGCAGCTCGGCGCGTACATGAGCGTCGCGGACCAGATCGGCGACACCGAGGACGCCGACCGGATGCGGGCGACCCTCGAGCGCGCACTCACGGACTGGTACACGTACAGCGAGGGCGAGCGGGAGCACTTCTTCGCGATGTACCCGACGTGGAAGGCCCTCATCGGGTTCGGCGACTCGTACGGGTCCGCCCAGTTCAACGACAACCACTTCCACTACGGCTACTTCACACTCGCGACCGCGCTGCTCGGGCGGGCCGACCCCGAGTGGGCACAGCGGTACGGCGAGATGGCGAGCCTGGTCGCGAAGCAGTACGCGAACTGGGACCGGGACGACGAGCGCTTCCCGCACTTCCGCACCTTCGGCGTGTGGACCGGTCACTCGAACGCCGGCGGTGTGTCCTCGCCGGGCGGCAACAACCAGGAGTCGTCGTCCGAGGCGATCCAGTCCGAGGCCGGGCTGTTCCTGCTCGGGTCGGTGCTCGGTGACGAGGACATGCAGGCAGCCGGTGCGGTGCAGTACGTCACCGAGCGTGCCGCCGTCCGCGACTACTACCAGAACGCCCACGGCAACCCGGCGTCGGCGGTGTACGACGGCGACGGCGCGTTCCCCGAGGCGTACGACGCGGCGCAGGCGGGCATCCTCTTCGACTCCGGGCAGGCCGAGGCCACGTACTTCTCCGGCGACCCGGCGTGGATCTACGGGATCCAGTGGATGCCGACCGCGCCGTGGTTCACGTACTTCGGGTGGGACCCGGACTTCTCGAAGGCGATCATGCGGCAGATGATGGCCGCCCGGGGCGAGGTCGTCGGTCAGGACGGCGTCGTGGACGGCAACGCCGGTCGCGTGCAGATGCTCACCAAGAAGTGGTGGGGCGTCGGCACGTACGGGGACGTCGCGATCACGCGGGACCGGCCGGCGGCGATCGGCGAGCTGCAGGACGCGATCCGGGCCGTGGAACGGAACCACCCGGGCTACGCGACCGCGAAGACCGCGACGAACCCCCTGTACGACCGGTCGACGGACACACTGTACGTCTCGGTCGACGACGACGGCTCCGTGGTGTTCCCGTCCCGGTGGTGGACACCGGAGACCCTGCCGGCGGCACTCGTGCCCGCGAAGCTCGACGGTCCGACGGCGGACCGGCAGCCGGGGGAGTGGCCGGAGCCGTCACCGCTCCTGCCGTTCCTCGTCACCGACTACCGGGCGGACCCCGACACCATCGGCCGGCTGTACGGCGTCGACCTGACCCACCACCGCCCGGGCGCCGACACCGCCCGCGCGGCCGCCGTCTTCAGCGAGATGGGCGATGCGCTCGGCAACGTCGTCCTCGGGTTCCTCGCCCAGTACGACCCGGACACCTACGCCGACGTCCACGCGGCGCTCTGGGAGGCGCAGGACCCGACCGTGACCGGGCAGTCGATGGCCGGGATGGTCTACCACCAGGCGATGTCGAACCGCACCGTCGGGCACGAGGTCACCGACCGCCACACGTCGAACCCGCTGAGCCAGGTGTTCCGCGCCGCCGACGGCACGTACTCCTACGTGATCGACAACGTCGACGACGTCCAGCACACCTACGACGTGTACGCGGGGCAGCGGGTCGTCGGGCAGATCGCGGTGCCCGCCCGGACGCAGATCACGTCCCACCTCGATGCCCGACTGGCGAAGGTCGTCGTCGGGACGGAGGGCGACCCGCGCACGCTCGCCCCGGGCAGCACGACCGCGTTCACCGCGACCGGCTACGACCAGTACGGCGCGACCATGCCGCTCGACGACGTGCGGTGGTCGACCAGCGCGGGGACGATCGACCAGGACGGCACCCTGCACGCGGCAGCCGCGGCGGACGAGGCGTCCGTCACCGCGACCGTCGGTGGGGTGTCCGACTCGTACGACTTCCGGGTCGCACCGGCACCGGTGCTCACCGGCATCGCCGTGACGCCCGGCACCGCCCGTGCCGTGGTCGGCGACCCGGTGACGTTCTCCGCCGAGGGCCACGACCAGTACGGCGACCCGGCTCCGCTGCCCGCCGACGTCGCCTGGAGCACCACCGCACCCGGCACGGTCACCGGTGACGGGACCCTCACCACCACCGCGCCCGGCGCAGGCTACGTCGTGGCGACGGCTGGCGGTGTCGAGGGCAGTGCGGTCGTCTCGTCGATCGCGTCCGTCCCCGAGGTGGGCGTCGCCGCCGCCGTGGCGAGCTCGACCGACGGGGGCAACACCGCGGCGAAGGCCGTCGACGGGGACCCCGCCACCCGTTGGGAGAGCGTGCACGGCGTCGACACGGTGGACCTGACGCTCGACCTCGGATCCGCGCGGGACGTCGACTCCGTCCGGGTCACGTGGGAGAACGCCGCAGCGGCACGGTACGTCGTGCAGGTGTCCGACACGGACGACGGCCCGTGGCGGGACGTCAGATCGGTGTCGAACACCGACGCGACGGTCGACACGGTGCCGGTCGGTGCGACCGGCCGCTTCGTCCGGCTGCACATGACCGAGCGCCTCACCCAGTACGGCTACTCGGTGTGGGACGTGCACGTGACGGGGACGCCGACGGCCGCCGACGTGGTCGTCCGCGACCTGCTGGTCGCCCCCCGCAGTGCCACCGTGCTGCCCGGCGCCGCCGTCCGGCTCGCCGCGTACGGGTTCGACGCCGACGGGTACGGCGGACTGCTGACCGGCCCGGCGCAACCGACCTGGACCGCTGACGACGGCACGACGGTGAGCGGCTCGGGCACCGCGACCGTGCCGGAGCGCGGCGGCGTGACGACGACGGTCCGCGCCGACCGCGGTGGGGCGACCGGGCAGGCCGTCCTCACGACCCTCGACCAGGGCGGGGAGCCGACGGTCGCCCGCGACGTCGCCGTCGGCAAGCAGGTGACGACCTCGTCCGACGAGCGCGGTGACCTGTCCGGCGACGCCGCCGTCGACGACGACGACACGACCCGGTGGTCGAGCGCCGCGCGCGACGGCGAGTGGCTCGCCGTCGACCTCGGCGCGGTGGTGCCGCTCGACCGCGTCGAGGTGGTCTGGGAGGCTGCGGCGGCCGCGTCCGACCACGTCGAGGTCCGCGACCGCGCATCCGACCCGTGGCGCACGGTCTCGACGACGGCCGAGGGACGGGGCGGGACGGAGACGCACGACCTCGACGGCGTCCGGGCCCGCTTCGTGCGCCTGGTGGCCGACTCGCGCACGACCCGGTACGGCGTCTCGGTGTGGTCGTTCCGGGTGTTCTCCACCGAGGGCACGCCGACGCCGGACCTCGCCCGGCGCGCCGCGGTCTCGTCGTCCGGCGACGAGTCGGCAGGGACACCGGCGCGCCAGGCGGTGGACGGGGACCCGGGCACGCGGTGGGCGAGCGAGCACCGGGACGATGCCCGGCTCGACGTCGACCTCGGCGCGCGCCACGAGGTGCACGAGGCGACGATCCGGTGGGAGGACGCGTACGGCCGCGCCTACCGCATCGAGGGTCGCGACGCGACGACCGGAGCGTGGACGACCATCGCCACAGTCACCGACGGCGACGGTGGCACCGACCGGGTCCCGCTGTCCGGTACGTGGCGGCAGATCCGGTTGCAGGGTGTCGACCGGGCGACGCCGTACGGCTACTCGACGTACGCCTTCGAGGTCCGGTAGCGCGGGCGGGCGGCGGCGGACGACGTCGCCCGCCGCCCGCCCGGTCAGCCGAGTGCTGCGGCGAGCAGCTCGTCGACGAGCTCCACGTAGCCGAGGCCCACCGCCGCGTACATCCGCGGGACCTGCGACTGCTCGGTGAAGCCCGGCGCGGTGTTCACCTCGTTGAGCACCACCCCGTCACCGGTCACGAAGAAGTCGAAGCGGGCGACCCCGGCGCAGCCCAGGACCTCGTAGAGCAGGGCGGCTGCACCGGTGACCGCTGCGTGCTCGGCGACGGACAGGCCGGCCGGGACCCGGAACGGGGCGCTGCCGTCGTACTTCTGTTCCCGGTCGAAGACACCGCGCTCGTCGGTGGCGATCTCCAGTGTCGCGCCGCACCGCAGGACGCCGGACCGGTCGCGGAACAGCGCCACGTCGACCTCCCGCCCGGCGACGAACGACTCGACGAGCACGGTGCCGCCGGCGGAGCGCGCGTGCGCGATCGCCGCCGCCAGGTCGTCGTGCCGCCGGACCAGGGTCACGCCGTTGCTCGACCCGGCCGACGTCGGCTTCACCACGAGCGGGGGTGCGGACGGGACGGCCGCCGCTGCCTCGTCCGCCGACACCGCTGCCGCGACGCGCACGGCGGGCGCGGAGGCGATGCCGACCGCGCCGGCCACCGTCTTCGTCACCCACTTGTCCGCCGCGAGGGCGCCGGCTCGGACCGGTGAGCCGACGACGGGCACACCCACGAGGTCGAGCAGCCCGGCGACGGCGCCGTCCTCGCCGTGCTCGCCGTGGAGCAGCGGGAAGGCCGCGTCGCAGGACGTCAACCGGGCGACGGCGTCGGCCGGGGGCAGGAGCGACCCGTCCTCGTCGTGCCACGTGCCGTCACGGCCGACGGTCAGCGGGACCGCGGTGTGGCCGCCGGTGCGGAGTGCGACGACGACGGCCGCCGCGGAGGCCAGGGACACGTCGTGCTCGTCGTTCGCGCCGCCGCCGATCACGGCGACGCGGTGGTGTGGTCGGTCGGTCACGGGTGCTCCTCGGTGCTGGTGCTGGTGCTGGTGCTGGTGCTGGTGCGGTGTACGCGGGCGACCCGGCTGCCGATCCGCGTGACGAGCTCGTGCGGGATCGTCCCCGCCCACGCCGCCCACTCGGCGACGGTCGGTTCGCCGCCGACCCCGGGGCCGAACACGGTGACCGGTTCGCCCGGGGACGTGCGTTCGGTGCCGGTGTCGACGACGACGCTGTCCATCGAGAACCGCCCGACGACCGGACGCCGGCGACCACGGACCAGGACCTCGGCCCGGCCCGAGGCAGCGCGGGGGAGACCGTCGCCGTACCCGAGCGGCAGCAGCGCCAGGTTCGTCGCGGACGCGGTCGTGCTCGTCCCGCCGTACCCGATGCGGGTGCCCGCCCGCGCCGAGCGCGAGGACACGACCGCGGTCGTCAGCGACAGCGCCGGCCGCAGCCGGTCGGTCGTGCCCGAGGGGTCGATGCCGAAGAGTCCGGCGCCGATCCGGTGCAGGTCGAACCCGGCGCCGACGCCGGTCAGCGTGGCAGCGGTGGCCGCGAGGTGCACCGTGGACGGGGTCAGCCCGCGGCGACGGGCGGTCCGGACGGCGTTGCCGAAGAGCAGGCGTTCGCGGACGTTCTGGTCGTCCTCGGGGCGGTCCGCCGAGGACATGTGCCCCATCACGCCGACGACCCGGACCGCGCCGGTGCCCTCGGCCTCGCGCGCCAGCGAGCACAGCGCTGCCCAGGCGGCGGGCGCACACCCTTCGCGGGCCATGCCGACGTCGACGTGCAGGTGCACCCGTGCCGCGCGACCGACGGCGCGTGCCGCGACCACGACGGCGACCAGGACGGCGGGGTCGGCGACGGCGAGCGCGACGTCGGCGCCGACCGCCGCAGCGAAGTCCGCGTCCGGTGGGTTCAGCCAGCTCAGCACCGGTGCGGTCACGCCCTCGGCGCGGACCGCGAGCGCCTCGTCGACGCTCGTGACACCGACGGAGCCGGCCCCGGCCTCCAGGACGGACCGTGCGACCGCCCCGTGCCCGAACCCGTCGGCCTTGAGCACCGCCATCAGCCGTCCGCCCGTCAGGGCGGCGAAGAAGGCCGTGTTGGCGCGGATGGCGTCGTCGTGGACCGTCAGGAGCGACGCGGACGCGGTCACTGCTGCATCCGCGGGTCGCCGGTCGGGTCCCAGTACTTGCGGGGGCACCCGTCGGAGGGGGCGTCCGGCCGGAGCTCGAAGTGCCACGCCTCGTTGTCGTAGACCTGGCAGAGCCCGTACCGAGCGCCGTTGTCCTGCAGCCAGGTGGCCGCATCCCAGTCCCCGATGTCGATCGCCTCGCCGCGGACGTGCAGCGACGTCTCGGGCGTCGAGACCCAGCGCGCCGCCTCCTGCCGCGAGCCGTACTCGGCGACCGCGTCGTCGAGGAGTCGTTCCTGGAGCGCGGGGGAGCGCCAGCCGCTGTTCACGACGAAGCGCACACCCTCGCCCTCGGCCTCGCGGGCAGCGCGACGCACCGCGTCGAGCAGGTCCGGCTGCAGTCGTGCGACCGCGGGCAGGTCGTCGTCGAAGACCGACGCGCCGGACGGCACCTCGCCGGCGGCGGTTCCGGTGGCGGCGCCGGTCGCATCGTCGTCGTGTGTGCCGGCGGAGGCGCCGGTGAGGCCGTGCCCCGGTGCGCCGCCGGTCGCTCCGGGGCGGCCGGAGACGGCGGACAGCACGACGAGGACGACGGCGACCGCCGCGACGAGGGCGAGGAGGACGACGACCAGGACGGCCCCGGTTCGTCGCGGGCGTGCGGTGACGGGGACGGAGGGAGGAGCGGGACGGTGCTGCATGTCGACCAGTGCAGCGTGGACCGTGTCGTCGGAGCGTACGCGTTTCCGCATACGCTCCCGACACGTGCCGCCGCCTAGCATCGGTGCCGTGCGTGTGCTGATCCTCGAGGACGAACCCCTGCTCGCCGAGGCCGTCCGCGACGGCTTCCGCCTCGAGGCCATCGCGGCCGACGTCGCGCGGGACGGGGACGCCGCGCTCGAGCTCCTCGCACTGAACCGCTACGACGTCGCGGTGCTCGACCGGGACGTCCCCGGGCCGACCGGCGACGAGGTCGCCGCCCACCTGGTCGCGACCGACGCCGGCGTCCCGGTGCTCATGCTGACCGCGGCGGACCGACTCGACGACAAGGTCTCCGGCTTCGCCGTCGGTGCTGACGACTACCTGACGAAGCCGTTCGCACTGCGGGAGCTCGTGCTCCGCGTCCGCGCGCTGGCACGGCGGAGCGGCGAGCACCGCCCACCGGTCCTCGAAGCGGCGGGGCTGCGGGTCGACCCGTTCCGCCGCGAGGTCTTCCGCGACGGCCACCACGTCGCCCTCACCCGCAAGCAGTTCGCCGTGCTCGAGGTCCTCGTCCGCGCCGGTGGCGGGGTGGTGAGCGCCGAGCAGCTGCTCGAACGCGCCTGGGACGAGAACGCGGACCCCTTCACGAACGCCGTCCGGATCACGGTGTCGGCGCTCCGCAAGCGTCTGGGGGAGCCGTGGGTGATCGTCACCGTGCCGGGCGTCGGCTACCGCATCGACACCGACGGACCGCGTGCCGACGGTGTGACGGACGGCGGCTCGTGACCGTCCGTCGCCGCGGCGCCAGCGTGCGGGTGCGACTCGCCCTCAGCTACGCGGGGGTGGTGGTGCTCACCGGAGCACTGATCCTCGCCGTGGTCTGGGTCTTCCTCCTGCGGTACGTGCCCGTCGGGAACCTGGCCACGACCGACGGCTACGTCCCGGACCGTTCCGACCTCGTCCGTGCGTTCGTCCCCGCAGCGGCCGCGGTGTCCGTGGGACTCGTGGTCGTCGGGCTGGTCGGCGGGTGGTTCCTCGCCGGGAGGGTGCTGGCGCCGCTCCACCGGATCACCGAGGCCACGCGACAGGTCGCGGCCGGGTCGCTCGCGCACCGCGTCGCGCTCCCCGGGCGACGCGACGAGTTCCGCGACCTCGCCGACGCGTTCGACGGGATGGTCGGGCGGCTCGAGGCGTACGTGGCGGAGCAGCAGCGCTTCGCGGCGAACGCCTCGCACGAGCTGCGGACGCCGCTGGCCACGACGCGCGCGCTGCTCGAGGTCGCCGCCCGCGAGCCGGACCGCGACCCGGCCGGGGTCCTCGAACGCTTGCGGAACGTGAACGAGCGGGCAGTCGACCTGACCGAGGCCCTGCTGGTGCTCGCACGAGCCGGCCGGGAGCTCCCGGACCGCGAGCGGGTGGACCTGTCGCTCCTGGCGGACGAGGCCGTCGAGACCGTCCTGCCCCTCGCCGAGGCGCGGGGCATCGACGTCGAGCCCGTCACGGCGACGGCGTGGACGACCGGCTCGACGTCCCTGCTGCTCCAGCTCGTGACGAACCTCCTGCAGAACGCCGTCGTCCACAACGTCGGCCCGGGGCGGGACGGCTGGGTCCGCGTCACGACGGGCACCCGGCAGGGCGCGTCGGTCGTCGTGGTCGAGAACCCCGGTGCCGTCGTGCCGGCCGCGGTCGTCCCGACCCTCACCGAGCCGTTCCAACGGGTGGCCTCGCGGCGGCGCGAGGACGACGCCGGCGCCGGTCTCGGTCTGGCGATCGTCGCGGCGATCCTGACCTCGCACGGTGGCACGCTCGACGTCGCCGCACGTCCGGAGGGCGGTCTCGTCGTCGAGGTGGCACTGCCCGCCGCGGCGTCCCCGGCCGGGCCGTCCTCCGCCGCGTGAGCGCCGTCGTGCACGGGAGCCGAGCCGCTCCGTGCGAGGATCGGTCGGTGCAAGCAACGCCCGTCGCCGTCGTCATCGCCGCGATGACCGAGGAACTCTCCGCCGTCGCCACCCTGCTGGGTGGTGTCGTCATCGACGACGGGCCGGTGGGCGGACACGACGAGCACCACCTGCTCGACGTCGGTGGATCGGTGGTCGCCCTCCGCCGCAGCGGCATCGGGTTCACGAACGCGACGGCCGCCGTCGCGCACTGCTTCCACGACTTCGGCACCGTCCCGGTGCTCAGCGTCGGGACCGCCGGCGGGCTCATGCGCGGCATCGAGATCGGTGACGTCGTCGTCGGCGAGCACTACGTGAACATCAACGCGGACGCGACGGCGTTCGGCTACGCGCTCGGGCAGGTCCCCGGGATGCCGCCGCAGTACGCGCCCGACTCCCGCATGCTCGCACGCGCCGCCGCTGCTCGGACGCCGTACCGCATCCGATCCGCGACCATCGGCTCGAGCGAGGTCTTCGTCACCGAGGGTCGCGCCCGTGCGCTGCGCGAGGTCTTCCCCGCGGTCGCAGCGGTGGACATGGAGTCCGCGGCCATCGCGCAGTTCGCGCACGTGCACGACATGCCGTTCCTGTCGATCCGTGGGATCAGCGACCTGTGCGCACCGGACGGCGACGAGTTCCGGGAGCACCTCGACGACGCGTCGGCACGCGCAGCGCGCGTGGCGCACGACGTCCTGCTCGATCTGGCGGCCTGAGGAGGCGACCACCAGCGACCGCCACCGCCCACCGGACGGGAGGCAGGGCACCCGTCGGTCCCGCGCCTCCCGTCCGTCGGGCGCCCGTGTCGGACACGCGTGGCGGCAGACCGGGTGAGCGCCGGGTCAGCGACGCCGGCGGCTGGCGATCAGGCCGCCGAACACCAGGACGACCGCGATCACGAAGACGATCAGCTGGGCCGGTTGGAACCCGTCGAGGTCCATGGTGCACTCCTTCCGTGCGCGGGACGTCCGCGCTCGCATCGACCCGAACGGTAGGACGCGGTTCCTGTACGCGTCGAGGGGGCGGGGTACGACTCCTGCACGACAGCCGGTCTCCGCACACTCGTGCACGGTTGGGCGCCAGCCGAGTGCCTCGACGCTCCGCCGGTGCGATGATGATCCGCGGCCGTCGCCCGGACGGCCCGGACGGAAGTGACGAGCGTGACCGAGACCCGCTCCCCGGCGCCGACGAGCGACACCGTCGACGTCCCCTCGCACGGCCCGGCGAAGGGCATCGCAGCCCTCGCCCTCACCGCCCTCGGCGTCGTGTTCGGCGACATCGGCACCAGCCCGCTGTACGCCCTCCGCACGGTGTTCACCATCGACGGCGGCATCGTGAAGGCGAACCAGGAGGACGTCTACGGCGTCATCTCGATCATGTTCTGGAGCGTCACGATCGTCGTGTCGATCAAGTACGTGCTCGTGCTCATGCGCGCCGACAACGACGGCGAGGGCGGGGTCATGGCGCTCGCCGCACTGGCGCGCCGGCTCTACGCGAAGCGGCGCGGGGGCGCGACGGTCTTCCTGGTGATCGGCATCATCGGTGTCTCGCTCTTCTACGGCGACTCGGTCATCACCCCGGCCGTGTCCGTGCTCTCCGCGGTCGAGGGGCTCTCGACCGCGGCGCCGTCGCTCGAGCACCTCATCGTGCCGATCGCGGCCGTCATCCTCGTGCTGCTGTTCCTCGTGCAGCGGTTCGGCACCGGCAAGGTCGGCAACCTGTTCGGCCCGGTGATGCTGCTCTGGTTCGTGGTCATCGCCGCGGCCGGCGTCCCGCACATCGTCGCGCACCCCGGCGTGCTGCAGGGGCTCTCGCCGACCTGGGCGATCTCATTCCTCGTCGCCCACCCGTACATCACGTTCGTGGCGATGGGCGCGGTCGTGCTCGTGATCACCGGGGCCGAGGCGCTGTACGCGGACATGGGCCACTTCGGCCGTCCGGCGATCCTCCGCGCCTGGTTCTTCGTGGTGTTCCCGGCGCTCGTGCTCAACTACCTCGGCCAGGCGTCGCTGGTGCTGCAGGACCCCTCGGCGGCGAAGGACCCGTTCTTCCTGCTCTTCCCGGACGCCCTGCAGATCCCGGTCGTCGTGCTCGCGACGATGGCCACGGTGATCGCGAGCCAGGCGGTCATCTCCGGCGCCTTCTCGCTCACGCGCCAGGCCGTCCAGCTCGGGCTGCTGCCGCCCCTGACGATCCGGCAGACCTCGCGGGAGGAAGGCGGCCAGATCTACCTGCCGGCGGTCAACCTGCTGCTCTTCATCGGTGTCCTCGCGATCATGCTCGCCTTCCGGTCGTCGGCGAGCCTCGCCACCGCGTACGGGGTGTCGGTGACCGGCGCGCTGGTCGTGGACACGCTGCTGCTGCTCCTGGTCGTCAAGCCGCTCTGGCACTGGGCGACGTGGAAGCTCGTGCTGGCCGCGGTGGTCTTCGGCGGGCTCGAGCTGACCTTCCTGGCCGGTAACCTGTCGAAGATCGTGCACGGCGGCTGGGTCCCGCTGCTCATCGCCCTCGCGGTGATCACACTGATGACGACCTGGCGCCGGGGACGGCAGCTCGTGCAGGAGGAACGCAAGGAACGCGAGGGGTCGCTCGCCGAGTTCATCGAGCGCATCAACACGAAGCACGTCCCACGGGTCGAGGGCATCGCGATCTTCCCGCACCCCAACAAGGAGACGACCCCGCTGGCGCTCCGCGCGAACGTCGAGCACAACCACGTCGTGCACCGGACCGTGATCATCGTCTCGGTGCTCACCGCGAACGTGCCGCACGTGCCGCACGCCAAGGCGTTCTTCCGCGACGACCTCGGGTACGAGGACGACGGCATCGACCACATCACGGTGAAGTTCGGGTTCTCCGACGACCAGGACCTGCCGCGGGCCCTGCACGCCGCGTGCCTGGCCGAGGTGCTCGACGTCGATCCGGAGGCGATCGCCGGGGCGTCGTACTTCATCTCGCGCGGTGCGCTCCGACCGCAGGCCGGCAACCGCGGCATGGCGCGCTGGCGGAAGAAGCTCTTCGTCGGGTTGGCGCACAACGCGGCTGATCCGGCAGCGCGCTTCGGGCTGCCGGCACAGCGCACGGTGACGATGGGCAGCGACGTCGAGCTCTGAGCGCCGTCCCGGGCGGCTGAGCACCGTCCAGGCGGACGGCGTAGCGTCCGACGGGTCGTTCCGCCACCCGGGCTCCTGCGGCACCGAACGGAAGCCGCACCATGGCACACCGGAACGACCTCACCTGGCGTCAGGACAGCGACGCCACCTGGTCGGCGTGGGCCGACGGCCGCGTGCTGGCCCACATCACGCTCCAGCGGCAGTACGAGCTCGAGTCCGAGGACGGATCGGTGCGCGGGTCGCACAGCGCCCTCGGCAGTGCGCAGGCGCAGCTCGAGGCCTGGTACCAGTGGGAGACCGCGGTCGGCGACGCCTGAGGCCGCCGTCCCTCGGCCGGACCGGGCCGCCGCAGCACTCCGCCCGGTCGCGGTGACGACCTGCCGGCCACGTCCACAGCGCGTCAGTAGGACCGCGCGGACCGTGCCGTCGGGGGAGCCCGGTCGGGTCAGTGCGCGCGGCCCCGCAGGCGACCGACACCGAGCACGATGCCGACCACGACCATGCCGAGCACGAGCCCGAACACGGCCGACACCGCGGTGTCGACGATCCACGTGACGACCGGGCCGGCGGCCTCGACCGCGTGCTCGACCACGTGCAGCAGTTCCTCCGGGCCCGCCCAGAACGTCTCCGCCAGGTTCGCGATCACCAGGTGCCCACCGACCCAGAGCATGGCGACCGTGCCGACGACGCTGATGACCCGGAACACCGTCGGCATCGCGCGCACGATCCGCGCACCGGCACGGCGGGTCCGCCGGGAGTCGTTCTTCATCATCTGCAGGCCGATGTCGTCGACCTTCACCAGGAGCGCCACGGCGCCGTAGACCAGGGCCGTCATCCCGAGCCCGATCAGCGCGAGGGCACCGACCTTCGGCCAGAAGTCGAGCCCGGTGTCCAGGCTCGACAGGGCGATGAGCATGATCTCGGTGCTGAGGATGAGGTCGGTGCGCACGGCACCGAAGACGAGCTTGGGCTCCGTTGTCGGCTGCGCGTCGCCGGCGGCCTCGTGGTGCACACCGAACCACTCGGTGACCTTCTCGGCACCCTCGAAGCACAGGTACGTGCCGCCGATGACGAGCAGCCAGGGCAGCACCCACGGGGCGAACGCCGACAGCAGCAGCGCCAACGGGATGATGATGACGAACTTGTTGAAGAGGCTGCCGAGCGCGATGCGCCCGACGACGGGGAGTTCGCGAGCCGGTTGCAGTCCCTGGACGTACTGCGGTGTGACCGCCGCGTCGTCGATCACGACCCCCGCGGTCTTCGCGCTGGCCTTGAGGGCCGCGGAGAGGATGTCGTCCACCACGGCGAGCAACCCGACTGACATGTCGCTCACCCTACTGGAGCGGTCACCGGCGTCCGTCCCGCGCCCTCCCACCGGCCGGCGCTTCCCCCAGATCGGGGTACGTGTGACGGCAGGTCCGCGCCGACATCCCCGAAGCGGCGCGCATTCAGACCGTTCTGCTCGCGCGAACGGGGTACGCCGCTGGGGGTTGCCTGGCAGCCACCCGTCGTTTCACTGACGGCAGCCCTTCCCGAGCCGACACAGCAGGGCACACCGAGCACCACCACCACGGTCCGCCGACGCCACCTACGTCGGCGCCCACAGGCAGGAGCGCCCCTTGCAGTCCTCGATCGTCGCAGCCCTCACCGTCGCCGTGCTCGCAGTCGGCGCGGTCGCCGATGTCTCGGCGCCCCCCTCCGCATCCGCCGCACCGACGGCGACCGCGACGACCTCCGCCCCGAAGGGCAACGTCGTGTCGAACGGTCGGACCTGGAAGCAGACCTACCGGCAGGACTTCGCCTCGGCCGCTCCGGCGGGCAGGGTCGCCGCGAAGTACCCGGGGATGGGCCTGTACGACGGGTTCTCCGACACGAGCGGTCAGGGGCGCTACACGCCGTCGAAGGTGTTGAGCGTGCAGAACGGTGCGCTCGACTTCTGGCTGCGGTCCGACCGCGGTCAGCCGCTCGCCGCGGCCGTCATGCCCGACGGGTACGCGCCGCACCGCACCGGCCGCGTCTCGATCCGCTACAAGACCACGAAGACCCCCGGGTACAAGTTCGTCGTGATCCTGTGGCCGTCGAGCGACCGGTGGAACGAGGGCGAGATCGACTGGCCCGAAGCGGCCCTCGGCGCGAAGCCCCGACCCGCGTCGGCCGTCCCGGGCAGCCTGCGGAACGGCGCCATGACCTTCCAGCCGGAGCGTGAGACCTTCGCGGCCACCGACACGAGCAGCTACCACGTCGCCACCACCGAGTGGGACAGCAAGGTGGTCCGCTTCTTCTGGGACGGCAAGCTGGTCGCGTCGACGACGAAGGCCGTGCCGACGAAGCCGATGCGGGTCACGCTGCAGGCCGAGACCGACACCGGTGGGCGCGTGCCGGCGGGCGCCTCGGGGCACGTGAGCGTCGACTGGATCGCGATCTACGACTGACGGGAGGCGCGGTGCCGGTGAGCGGGACCACCCACCGGCACCGCGCCTCCGGGCTCAGCCCGCGGTGCGACGGGCGGTCAGCCGACCGCGGCCCAGTGGCAGTGCGCCGCTGCGGTGGGCGAAGCCGTCGGCATCGCCGACCGTGCCGCTGGC
Source organism: Curtobacterium sp. 260 (assembly GCF_030803485.1). Lineage (NCBI taxonomy): Bacteria > Bacillati > Actinomycetota > Actinomycetes > Micrococcales > Microbacteriaceae > Curtobacterium > Curtobacterium sp. 260. The sequence continues at coordinate 34,780 of NZ_JAURUY010000002.1, forward strand.
GGTGCCGAAGTGCCACAGGCGGTTGAAGCAGGAGACGCCGATCCGGGTCGACCCGTCGTCGGCGACCGCCCACGTGCCGGTGCCCCACTGGGCCGGGTGACCGACACCGTCGATCGTCACCGTCGGTCGGGCTCCCCAGGTCAGCATGGGGCGACCGAGGTCGAGGGTGATCCGGCGCTTCGTCGTGCCGGACGGCTGTGGGGTGTCCATGCGGTCAGGGTACGGGCGTCGGCACCCTGAACGCGCCCGGGCGGCCGTCCGTAGGATCCGCTGCATGGCTGACTTCACCGCTGCACAGGCCGCCGTCGTCCGGATCGAGCGCGCGGAGGAGGGCCGGTGGGACCTCACACTCATCAGCGACTCCGGCGTCCGGATGGGGCACGGCGTGCACCTCCCCGACGCTGCGTCCGACGACGCCGAGGACGAGCGGGTCGCAGCCCTCGACTTCGTGCGCGGGTACGGGTTCCGCTTCGAGGCCGACGCCGTCGTCACGGACGGCCCGGACGCGTTCTGGGCGCCCCTGCTCCCGCTCGGGTCTGACGAACACCCGACGGACTGAGGCTGGTCAGTCCTGGTCGTCGAGCGCTGACCGTTCGAACCCGATCAACCAGGTCACCCCGAACGCGTCGCGCACCGTTCCGTCCCAGTCGCCCCACGGCCGCTCCTGGAGGTCGTCGACCACCGTGCCGTCGGAGGCCAGGTCCACGAACCACCGCCGGAGCACCTCGGGCCGGGCGCTCCCGAGCAGGGCGAACAGCAGACCGGAGACCGCGAGCGCGGTGTCGTCGGGGCCGGTGTCGGCGGCGAAGAGCCGGACCGGGCCGACGAGGTCGCCGTGCGCCACGGCGCCGGGCGGCCCGTCCTCGCGAGAGGCCTCCTCGTACGAGGTGATGCGGACGTCGCCGCCGAAGACCTGCTGCCAGCGGGCGAGCGCCGTGCGGGCGGTACCGGGGAGCAGGAGGTACGGGGTCGGGGCTGTGCCGTCCATGGGCTGACCGTACTCCGGTGCTCGCCGGCGGGCCCCCTTCGGCCTCCCCGTCCGTGGTCGACGTGAGACGCCGTCGTCGTGCCGGGACGCCGGCATCGTGGCGAGACGCCGGCGTCTCGGACCGGCCGCCCGGCTCAGGCGCGGTGCCGCGTCCGACGGGCCCGGCGCAGTCCGACCACGGCCGTGCCGAGCGCGAGGAGCGCCACGGCCCAGCCGATCGGCACGGCGGCATCGGCCCCGGTCCAGGCGAGCTCGCCGGCGGTGTCCGCGACCGAGCGGGCGTTCGACGGACCGCCGTCCGGGTCCTGCCCGACCCGAGCTGCGGTGGTGGCGTCTCCCTCGGGAGCGGTCGCCGCCCGTCCACCGGTCACCCGCACCGGGAACGTGGTCGCGGTGCCGTCGACCGACACCCGGACGGTCTGCGACGCCGCGCCGGCGAAGGTCACCGTGACGGGCCCGTCGGCGCGGTCGACCCGGTCGGCGTCGTCGCTCGCACGGACCTCGGCGTCCTCGGCGACCGCCACCGTGTTGCCGAACCGGTCGGTCGTCCACGGTTCGAGCGTGAGGGAGCCGCCGGGCGCCACGCCCAGCGGATCCGGGTAGACCCTGCCGTCGGCACCGACCCAGGTGTACGTACCGTCCGACGCGGCGGGGACGGTGCGGACGACCACGCCGACGCCGGTGGCGGCAGCGGGCAGGACGGTCCAGCGCACCCAGTGCTCCGCGGAGCCGACCGCGGTCGTCGCGGTGACCCGCACGGTGGCGGTGCCCGCGTGGGTCGGGGTGCCGGAGAGCACACCGTGGGCGAAGGTCAGCCCGTCGTCCGGGTGGGCCGTGGCGCCGTCCGCGGTGGTGAGCGAGTACGTGGCTCCGTCGGCGTCCCGTGCGCGCAGGTCGGCGGAGGACGGTTCGCCGGCCCGGACGGTCGGGAGCACCTGGGGGGAGGACTCGCTGGTGGCCCCTGCCCAGGACGGCACGTCCGCCGTCGTCGGCGGGGTGACCGGTGTCGGCGACGACGACGCTGTCGACGCCGACACGGGCTGGGTGGCGGCCCGGGCCGTGGCGGCCGGCAGGACGCCGAGTGCGGCGGCGACCAGCACGGCGGCGGCCGCTGCGGTGGTGCGCGCTGCGGACCGAGCGCTCGGGACGTGCTGCATGGTGCTCCTCGCGGATCCCCGGAGCGTCAGGAGACCGCGCCGGGACCGGTCGTCGGGTACGTCCGGTGCCGCGAGCGTAGGCGGCGAGGAACCCTCGCGGACGATCGGTTGCGGCTTCCCGAAGGGACCCTGTGGAACCCCGCAGCGCTGTGCGCCCGTGAGCCGCACTGCGGGCGCGGATCAGGACGCGGCGATCGCGCCCATCTCGGCGACGACGGTGCGGAGCTTCACCGCGAGCTCGTCGCTGTCACCGACGGTGTCGCGGTGCGCGACCTCGGACAGCGCGGACAGCACGAGTCCGACGGCCGTGCGAGCGGTCTGCTCGTCGGTGCGCGACGAGACCGTGGCGAGGAGCGACTGCCGCGACTCGGCCATCCACTGCATGACCATCGGTGCCATCTCGGGTCGGAGCACGAGGAGCTCCTTCATCCGGCGGCGGTCCTGGGAGAGCGGGACGGTCGCGGCGATCAGGACGCACAGGTCGTCGACGAGTCGGCCGTCCGCCTCGGCGAAGCGCGTGGCCGCCCACTCCGGAACCTCGACGGTGTCGAGACCGAGCGCTGCGTGCGCCTTCGACGTGAAGTAGTTGAAGAAGGTCCGCGGGGAGACGTCGGCGTCGCTGCAGATCTGCTCGACGGTGACGCCGTCGAGACCGTGCTCGGAGACGAGCGTCAGGGCGGCGTCGTGGAGCGCCTGCCGGGTCTGCTGCTTCTTCCGCTCGCGCAACGTGCACGGTGCGGTGACCGGCTCCGGTGCTGCTGTGGTGCTCACGTGCACTCCTGTGGTGCTGGGCGGCCACCGTGTGCTGCGGTGGGCCGGGTCGTCTGCGCCGGACGGGTCCGGCACGGGGAGGCCGCCCGCACCCCGGGCGGGGTGCGGGCGGCCGGGGGTCACCGACGCTGGGTCGGCGTGGAGCCGGTCATCGGCCCGGTGAACGATCCGGCCTCGGCTGCTGCGAGCCCGGCGCGGGCCTCGAGCTCGGCCTCGGCCGACGGCGCCGAGCGGTCGACATCGGACGAGGAGCCGTCGGACGAGGAGCCGTCTGACGAGGATCCGTTCGCGGCGTCGTGCTGTTCCTGCAGCGCCGAGCGCTGGCGCAGCGGCGGCACCCGGAAGAACCAGGTGAGCACGAAGGCGAGCAGGATCACGCCGAGTCCGACCCAGTAGATCGTCACGGACGAGGCGTTGAAGCCCGCCATGAACGGCCGCGTGAGGCGGCTGTCGGCGCCGGTGAGGAACGAGGTGTCGTTCGTGCTCGTCGCCGCGGAGTCCGAACTGGCACCGTCGTCGATCTGCTTCGCCAGGGCCGGCGTGAGCTCGTCCACCCAGTACGACCGCTGCGAGGCGTTCGACCAGTCGACCGACACCGTGCCGTCCTGGACGCTGGCGTGCGCCTCGTCCGCCACGGCCTCGAGGGCTGCGGACTCTGCGGCCGGGGTGGCCGCTGCGACCTGCTGGTCGATCACGCCCTGCGCCGCGGCAGCGGGCACGGCACCGGCGGCGACCTGCTGCTGCACGGCCGCGGTGACCTGCTGCGTGACGGCCTGGTCGGCCGCCTGCTTCGCCTGCGCCGAGGCGTCGTCGAGCTTCCCCTGGACGGTCTGCTGCAGCGGGGTGGTGATCGGGGCCCAGATCGTGTCGATCGCGCCCTGGTTGGCCGGCTTGCTCGCCACCGCGGGGTCGAGTGCGGCCGACAGCGCCGGCTTCAGGTCGGCCTGGTTCGCGGTCGCCGTCAGGATGTTGCTCGGCATGACCGAGAACAGGATCGAGAGCAGCACCGCGGTGCCGAGCGTTCCGCCGATCTGCCGGAAGAACGTCGCCGAGCTGGTCGCGACGCCCATGTCCCGGGCCTCGACCGAGCCCTGCGACGCCAGGGTCAGCGACTGCATGACCGAGCCGAGCCCGAGGCCGATCAGGAACATGCCGATCATCAGGAACCAGAGCGGCTTGTCGATCGTCATGAAGGTCAGGACGACGTAGCCGGCCGACACCAGGAACGTGCCGATGACCGGGAAGATCCGGTAGCGGCCGACACGGGCGACGATCTGGCCCGAGGTGATCGATGCGATCATCAGACCACCGACGAGCGGCAGTGTGGCGAAGCCCGACTCGGTCGGGGTCAGGCCCACGACGATCTGCAGGTAGAGCGGGATGGTCAGCATGGCGCCGAACATCGCGAAGCCGACCAGGAACCCGATGACGGTCGCCATCGAGAACGTGCCGGAGCGGAAGAGCTTCAGCGGGATGATCGCCGCGTCGCCCATCTTCGACTCGACGAGCAGCAGTGCGACGAGTCCGAGCGCACCGATCACGTAGCTGGCGATCGCGGCGGGCGAGCCCCAGCCCCAGGTGCGGCCCTGCTCGGCGACGAGCAGCAGCGGCACGAGCGTGACGATGACGGCCGTCGCGCCCCACCAGTCGACCTTCGGCCTGTCGCCCTTGCCGTGCACCTTCGGCAGGTGCAGGAAGACGATCACCATGATGAGCGCGGCGACGCCGATCGGCACGTTGATGAGGAGCACCCAGCGCCACCCGGTGATCCAGAGGATCTCGGAGGAGCCGGCGAGCAGGCCGCCGATGAGCGGTCCGATGACGGACGAGATGCCGAACACGGCGAGGAAGTACCCCTGGTACTTCGCACGCTCACGCGGCGCGAGGATGTCACCCATGATCGCGAGCGGCAGCGACATGAGCGCGCCGGCGCCGATGCCCTGCACGGCACGGAAGGCCGCGAGCATGAGCATCGAGGTGGACATCGAGGACAGCACGGCGCCGAGGATGAAGACGACGATGCCGAAGATGTAGAGCGGCCGTCGGCCGAAGATGTCGGAGAGCTTGCCGTAGATCGGCGTCGCGATCGTCGACGTGATCAGGTAGGCCGTGGTCACCCATGCCTGCTGGTCGAGACCGTGCAGGTCGTCGCCGATGGTGCGGATCGCCGTGCCGAACACCGTCTGGCCGAGGGACGACAGGAACATGCCCGCCATCAGGCCGTAGATCACCAGGAGGATCTGGCGGTGCGTCATGAGCGGCTGCTGGCCGGAGGTGCCGGGCGCGTGCGCGCCGGTCGCCGCGTCGGGGCCGGCGGTGTCGCGGCCCTGCTGCACCGAGACGGGTGCGGTGGCGGTCATCGAACTCCTTTTTCGTACTGTGTAACTTTGCAGACCGCGCAACGATACATCCGGTGGTTCCGGAATGCAACTAAACGGCGACGGACGGGAGGCGCGTCGCGGCGCCGCCACGCGCCTCCCGTCCGGCCACCGCTCGCCCGGTCGCGTCAGCGGGCGTCCGCCGTCCGAGGTACCGTTTCCCCATGAGCACGGACACCGCCACCGCCACCGAGACCGCCGACGAGGGGCCCGTGGTGACCTTCGCCGACCTCGGCCTGAGCGATCAGGTGCTCAAGGCCGTCAAGGACATCGGCTACGAGACCCCCTCCGCCATCCAGGAAGCGACGATCCCGACGCTGCTCGAGGGGCGCGACGTCGTCGGCCTCGCGCAGACCGGCACCGGCAAGACCGCGGCGTTCGCGCTGCCGATCCTGTCCCGCATGGAGTCGGGCAGCAAGGTGCCCCAGGCCCTCGTGCTGTCGCCGACCCGTGAGCTCGCGCTGCAGGTGTGCGAGGCGTTCGAGCAGTTCGCGTCGCACATGAAGCACGTGCACGTCCTGCCCGTCTACGGCGGCCAGGCGTACGGCGTGCAGCTGTCCGCGCTGCGCCGTGGCGTCGACGTCGTCGTCGGTACGCCCGGTCGCATCATGGACCACATCGCGAAGGGCACGCTCGACCTGTCCCAGCTGAAGTACCTCGTGCTCGACGAGGCCGACGAGATGCTCAAGATGGGCTTCGCCGAGGACGTCGAGACGATCCTGGCCGAGACGCCGGACGACAAGCAGGTCGCGCTGTTCTCGGCGACGATGCCCGCGCAGATCCGTCGCATCTCGCAGCAGTACCTGAACGACCCGTCCGAGATCACCGTCAAGACCAAGACGAAGACCGCCGCGAACATCACGCAGCGCTACCTGATGGTGTCGTACCCGCAGAAGGTCGACGCGCTCACCCGCATCCTCGAGGTCGAGGACTTCGAGGGCATGATCATCTTCGTCCGCACGAAGAGCGAGACCGAGACCCTGGCCGAGAAGCTCCGCGCCCGCGGGTACGCCGCGGCGGCGATCAGCGGTGACGTCGCCCAGGCGCAGCGCGAGCGCACGGTCAACCAGCTGAAGTCCGGCAAGCTCGACATCCTGGTCGCCACGGACGTCGCCGCCCGTGGCCTCGACGTCGACCGCATCACCCACGTCGTGAACTTCGACATCCCCGTCGACATCGAGTCCTACGTGCACCGCATCGGCCGCACCGGTCGCGCGGGCCGCAAGGGCGACTCGATCAGCTTCGTCACCCCGCGCGAGCGTCGCCTCCTGTCGGCCATCGAGCGCCACACGAAGCAGCCCCTCACGCAGATGCAGCTGCCCACGGTCGAGGACGTCAACGAGACGCGCCTGAGCCGGTTCGACGACGCGATCACCGCGGCGCTCGAGCAGCAGGACCGCATCGAGAAGTTCCGCGACGTCATCGCGCACTACGTCCGCAACCACGACGTGCCCGCCGAGGACGTCTCGGCCGCGCTCGCGGTCGTGGCGCAGGGTGACTCGCCGCTGCTGCTCGACCCGGCCGACGACCAGCTCCGCAACCAGGTGGACCGCGACGGCCGCCGTGGTGAGCGCCGCGACCGTGACGACGACCGTGGTGGCCGCGAGGACCGTGGGCCGCGCCGCTCGCAGCCGATGACCGCCTACCGGATCGAGGTCGGGCGTCGCCACCGCGTCGAGCCGCGCCAGATCGTCGGCGCCCTGGCGAACGAGGGCGGCCTGCGGCGCGACGACTTCGGCGCGATCCAGATCCGACCCGACTTCTCGATCGTCGAGCTGCCCGAGAGCATGGACCCGGGCGTGCTCGACCGGCTCGCCGACACCCGGATCAGTGGGAAGCTCATCGAGATCGCGCCGGATCGCCGCGGCGGTGCCCGTCGGTACGACCGCGACGACCGCGGACCGCGTGCGCCCCGTCGGGATGACCGTCCCCGCCGTGACGACCGCCGCGACGACGACCGTCCGGCACGCAAGCCCCGGCACTGACCAGCCATCGGTCGGTCCCTGACCGGCCACTGATCCGCTGCGCGACCCCGTCCTACGGGGTCGCGCAGTCGCGTCGCCCGACCCCATCGGCCCTGCCCACTGCCCCCTGCTCCCTGCCGGGCCGATCCCGGGACGGACGCGAGCTGCCCGCCCGTCGCGGGTCGTGCCTCCCGTCCGGTCCGCTCAGGCGGTCAGCCCGTCCACCGTGCGGCGGCAGACCTCGTCCCAGGGCGTCGGGCCGAACCCGAAGTGCGCCCGGGTCGCGGTGTCGTCGACCACGTAGGGGGCCGACCACTGGTAGCCGAGCTGCGCGACCTCCCGCATGAACGGGGACACCGCGCCGATCCCGCGGAGCAGGCCGATCGGCAGTGACCGCACGCGGACGGCGGGCCGACCGGCCGTCCGGAGCATCTCGGTGAGGACCTGCTCCTGGGTCCGCGGTGCGTTGGTCGGGACGATCCAGGTCCGGCCGTGCGACCGCTCGTCGTCCGCCGCGGCGACGAGGAGCCGCGCGACGTCGCCGACGTCGGTGTACGAGTGCGGTTGGTCCGCGCGCCCGATCACGGTGACGGGCTTCCCCCGCAGCGCGGTCGGGAGCACCCGCGTGACGTGCCCGTTGACGCCGGTGCCCGGGCCGACGTAGTCCGAGCCGCGGACCTCGACCGCGCGGATGCGTCCGGCCTCGTGTGCCGCCAGCGCGTCCGCCCACATCCGGGCCCGCAGGACGCCCTTGTGGTCGGTCGCGGCGTCGGGCAGGTCCGCGCGCATCGGTCCGTCGACCGGGCCGTACGGGTACAGGTTGCCGGTGATCGCGTACACGGCACCCGTCCGCTCGGCGGTGGTGAGGAGGGAGGACGCCAGCGGCGGCCACACCCGCTCCCACTGCGTGTAGTCACCGGGGTTCGCGCAGTTGTGGAGTGCTGCCGCGCCGTCCGCGACGGCCGTCAGGGCGTCCGCGTCGGCGGCGTCGAGGCCGACGTGGCGGACCCCGGGCAGACCGGTGTCGCGTCCGGAGCGCGTGACGACGACGACCTCGTCGCCACGCTCGGACAGCAGTGCCGCGGTGTGGCGACCGACGGGGCCGGCGCCGACGACGACGTGGTGACGGGGCATGGTTCCTCCTGGGATTCGGGAGAGCAGTGCTCTCGGAAGCCATCATGCAGCCGGACGCGCTCCATTGCAAGAGCAGTGCTCTCGTTTGTGTGCGGTGCTCTCCCGTGACACGCTTGACGGCATGGTGGAGAAGGCGAGGACCGCCCGGTCCCTGGCACGGGAGGCCGTGCACGCGAGCATCCTCGCGGCCGCGCGCGCCCGGCTCACCGAGGAGGGACCGGCGCAGTTGAGCCTGCGCGCCGTCGCTCGTGACGTCGGCCTGGTGTCCTCCGCCGTGTACCGGTACTTCCCGAGCCGCGACGACCTGCTCACCGCGCTGCTCGTGCTCGACTACGACGAACTCGGCGCCGCGGTCGAGGCGGCAGAGGCGCCGGTCGACCGGTCCGACCACGTCGGCCGCTGGGTCGCCGCGTGTCGTGCCGTCCGACAGTGGGCGATCGGGCACCCCGGGGACTTCGCGCTCCTGTACGGCTCACCCGTGCCCGGGTACGTCGCACCGCAGGACACGGTCGAGCCCGCCTCGCGGACGACGCACGTGCTCGTCCGCGTCGTCACCGACGCGTGGTCGGGGGTCGCCGGGTCCGAGCTGGCTCCGGACTGGAGGCTCGGTGCCGGTCCCACGATCGGCTCGCGGCCCGCAGCGCCGGGCGCCGTCGCCGACGCGGTCGCCTACACACGAGAGCGCGGCCTCCACGACGACCCCTCGCCCGAGGTCGTCCTGCGGACCCTGATCGCCTGGACGACGGTGTTCGGCGTCCTGTCGTTCGAGCTGTTCGGGCACGCGGTCGGCTCGGTGACCGACCCGGCGGCGTACTTCGACGAGGTGATCGTCCGCCTCGCGCACGATCTGGGGCTCGCAGCGCCCGGATGAGCCGATCTCACCCCGTGGACGGGGCGGCGGGCTGACAGCGGTGCCCTGCCTGCGGTAGACAGGGCGGTACGGCGCACTCACCCAGCGCTCGCCGGCTGCAGCAGGAAGGACGCCGATGACCGCGCTCGACGTCAGCCGTCAGGACCGTCGCCGACTCACCACCGGCACCCCGACCAAACGGCTCGCGACCGTGCGCACCGTCGCGCTCCTCGCGTCGATCGCCGGCGTCAACTACATCGTCTGGCGCTGGGTCGGCTCGGTGAACTGGCACTCGTGGTGGATCGCGGTGCCGCTGATCCTCGCGGAGACCTACAGCGTGATCGACTCGCTGCTGTTCGCCTTCGGCGCCTGGCGACTCCGCGAGCGCGGGGAACCGCCGACGAAGCCCGCCGGGGACGTCACCGTCGACGTCTTCATCACGACGTACAACGAGCCGGTCGAGCTGGTCGTCCGCACCGCCCGTGCGGCGAAGGCGATCACGCACCCGCACGCCACGTGGATCCTCGACGACGGCAACCGCCCGGAGATGCGCGCCGCCGCCGAGTCCCTCGGCATCGGCGTGATCACGCGCGGTGCCGACTGGGTCGACCGGCCGCGGCACGCGAAGGCCGGCAACCTCAACAACGCGCTGCTCGCGACGCAGGGCGAGTTCCTGCTCATCCTCGACGCCGACCAGGTCCCGGAGCCGTCGATCCTCGACCGGACGCTCGGCTACTTCAAGGACGAGCGGATGGCGCTGGTCCAGACGCCGCAGTGGTTCGAGAACGTGCCCGAGGCCGACCTGCTCGGCAGCCAGGCGCCGCTGTTCTACGGGCCCATCCAGCAGTCGAAGGACGGCTGGAACGCGGCGTTCTTCTGCGGGTCGAACGCGATCCTGCGGCGCGAGGCACTCATGCAGCTCGGCGTGACCCGCTACGTGCGCGAGGTCGAGGAGTCCGTCGAGCGGACCATCAAGACGTCGCGGAAGCTGCTCGCACGAGCCCGCGAGACCGAGACCGACCCGCGGGTGCTCGACGCGCTCGACGGTGCGGAGCAGGTCGTCGACCGTGCCCGTGACCAGATCGACCGCGGCGAACCGCTCGGCGACGTCACCTACGACTTCCAGCGCGGCATCGACGCGATCGCGTACCGGTTCGCCGCCGCCGACCTCGAGTCGGTCCGCCGTGACCTGCAGGAGCTCGCCGCGATGTCGACCGAGGCGGACACCTTCGCCGGTCTCGACGACGCTGCCCTCGACGTGCTCGGACGACGGGATGCCTCGCCGGTGGCCGCGATCGAGTCCATCGCGGTGCTCGCCCGGGCGCTCGACGTGAACCGCGACGACGAGGCCCAGCCGATCATGCCGCTCGCCACGATCTCCGTGACCGAGGACATGGCGACCGCGATGCGCCTCCACGGCCTGGGATGGAGGTCCGCGTACCACGACGAGATCCTGGCGAAGGGCCTCGCGCCGGAGGACCTGCCGACCATGCTCGTGCAGCGACTCCGCTGGGCGCAGGGCACCATGCAGGTCTTCTTCCGCGAGAACCCCCTCGTGCAGAAGGGCCTGTCGTGGGGGCAGCGCCTCATGTACTTCTCGACCATGTGGAGCTACCTGTCGGGCTTCGCGGCGATCGTGTACATCGCGGCCCCGGTGCTCTGCCTGTCGTTCGGTGTCGTGCCCGTGCAGGCCTACAGCGTCGACTTCTTCGTGCGGCTCATCCCGTTCCTCGTGCTCAACCAGCTGCTGTTCTGGGTGGTGGCCGCCGGCAGACCCACGTGGCGCGGGCAGCAGTACTCGCTCGCGCTGTTCCCCGTCTGGATCGAGTCGGTGACGAGCGCGTTCGAGAACGTGTTCCGCGGCAAGCCACTGGGGTTCCGGGTCACGCCGAAGGTCAAGGACGAGTCCGACCAGCGACCGCGGTGGGACCTCGTGAAGCCCCAGCTGTACGCGATGGGTGCACTCGTCGCCGCCCTCGTGATGATCGCGATCCGGTACGCCACGGGCCAGGCGGACGGCATCGCGCCGCTCGTGAACACCGCGTGGGTGATCTTCGACCTGTTCATCTTCAGCATCGTCGTCCGCGCCGTGCTCTACCGCGGACCGGAGGCGGGGACGCCGCAGTCCGAACACGTGTCCTCGACGGCAGGAGGCCCACTGTGACCGACCACGACCTGACCTTCGACGTCCCGGCCGTCGCCGGGTCGCTCGACGTCGTGCAGGACCGCTTCGGCGCCTGGTGGGACACCCTGGGGGTCGACGACGCCCGTCTCCGCTTCTCGCTCGAGACCGCCCTCGCCGAGATCGCCGCCAACATCGTCGAGCACACGCGACGCACCGATGCCGAGGCCGGCCGCGGGTACACGGTGGAGCTCTGCGCCACGGACCGTGAGCTCGTCGCGGTGCTCACCGACAACGGGCGCCCCGCCGACGTCGACCTGTCCGCCGTGACCATGGCCGACCCCGACGAGGAGAGCGGTCGCGGCCTCGCGCTGGCGATCGCCGCGCTCGACCGCCTCGAGCACGAGCACACCGGCGGCCACAACATCTGGACCCTGGCGTGCAACCGGTGAGGGGCGCGCTGGCGAAGGCCGTCGCGTTCCTCGTCGTCGTCGGGACGCTGCTGCTCGGCGGGGCGCTCCCCGCGTCGGCCGTGTCGGCTCCGGGTCGTGCCGGCGAGACGCCCTCCGACGGGCGCGTGTGGTTCGGCCCGGACCTCGACTGGGGGAGCGACGCCCCCGACGGGTACGAGGGTCGGCTCGGCGCGACGCCGTCGGTCTACGGGGTCGAGATCGAGTACCCCTTCGACCGCAGCGCACGGGACGAGTTCCTGCGGGCGACCCGCGCGGCGGCGACCCAGGGCGCGGTGCTCGCGGTGAGCCTGGAGCCGTCGCGGTCGCTGCGGTCCCTCACGAAGGCCGACGCCGCCGCGGCGAACCGGCTGTTCGAGGAGGTCCACCGGCAGTACGACACCCAGTTGCTCGTGCGCTTCGCTCCCCAGATGAACGGCACGTGGGTTCGCTGGGGACAGCAGCCGACCGCGTTCGTCCCGGCGTTCCGGACGCTGGCCGCGGCCGTGCACGCGGGTGACTCCGACGCTGCCATGGTGTGGTCGCCGTCGTACGGCGCGGGCTACCCGTTCGGCGAGTCCGCCGGGCGGCTGCAGACCCTGTCGGGCAGCGACGTCGCCGAGCTGGACACCGACGGCGACGGCCGACTCACCGCCGCCGACGACCCCTACGGCCCGTACTGGCCCGGCGCCGAGAGCGTCGACTGGGTCGGGCTGTCGATGTTCTTCTTCGGCAAGGGCAAGGCGACCGAGGCCGCCGGTCGCGACGTCCCGCTGACCCGCAACGAGGTCCCGCAGGACGGCGAGGTCGCGGCACGCTTCGACGAGACCTGGGGCTACGAGCAGACGCAGTCCGAGGGCACGTTCACCGAGCGCTTCGCACAGGGCGAGGACCGGCCGATGCTGCTCGACACCGGCGCGCTGTACGACCACTCGTTGCGCGGTGCGGCCGAGCTCCCGGTCAAGCAGGCGTGGTGGCGGCAGGTGATCGCCGCCGTGCAGGACCACCCCGAGGTCCGGGGCGTGACGTTCCTCGAGACGAACCGGCGCGAGCCCGAGGCCGGCAACCGCGTCGCCGACTGGCGGGACACGGCCGACCCGGGGATCGCCGGGTCCTTCCGGACGGACCTCGAACAGGCCGGGGACTTCGTCCTCGGACCGGTGACGGAGCGCGTGACGACGCAGGAGGGTGCCGCGGCGATCAGCCAGCAGTACGAGACCGGCGGCGACCAGATGGCGTGGATCGTCTGGTGCGCCTTCGGCCTCGCAGCGGCGTTCCTGCTGAGCGGGCTCGTCGGACGGCTGCTGCCGAGCTGGCGGTACCCCGACGACGGCAAGCCCGGGCGCGACCTGCGCCTCGACCTCTTCCGCGGGTTCATCATCCTCGCGGTGGTGATCACGCACATCGAGATCGGCGGGCCCTACTCGTACATCACGCTGCACGCCACCGGTGCGATCACCGGCGCCGAGATGTTCGTGTTCCTGTCCGGCATGGTGCTCGGCATGACGTACCCGTTCGCGATCAAGAAGTTCGGCGAGTGGGTGGCGGCCGTCGGGGCGTGGAAGCGGGCGCGGAAGCAGTACGTCGTCACCCTGGCGGTGATCGTGGTCGTCTTCGCGCTGAGCTTCGTGCCGTTCCTGAACACCGATGCGATCACCACCTTCACCGACCGGGGGACCGGCACCGGGGGCGTCGGCGCCGAGGGCCGGGTGTACGACCTGTACCCGAACGCGATGCAGCTGCTGGCCTACCCGCCGCCCTGGTTCGCGATCCGGCAGTTCCTGCTGCTCGAGATGGGGCCGTGGCCGTTCAACATCATGGGCCTGTTCGTGGTGCTGAGCCTGTTCATCCCCGTCTTCCTGTGGGTGATCCGGCGCGGCTTCTGGTGGGCGCTGCTCCTCGTCAGCTGGGGGCTGTACGCGTTCCAGGCGCTGAACCCCGAGTTCCGCCCGCTGAACTCGCAGTTCGAGTCGGTGTTCCCGCTGCTCACCTGGCAGGTGGTCTTCACGCACGGCCTGGTGCTCGGCTACTACCGGCGCCAGGTGATCGGGGCGCTGACCGGCCGACTCGGCAAGGTCCTGATCGGCATCGGGATCACCGGGTACGCCGCGTTCCTCGTCTACGTGTGGGCGGGCGACCAGTTCGGGTTCACCCCGGCACCGTTCCCCGCGTCGATGTACAACGACCTGTACAACACGGCGTACCAGCGGGTGGACCTGCAGTGGGGGCGTCTGGTCGACATCGCCTTCTTCTCGATCGTCTCGTACGCGATCCTCACCGTGTTCTGGAAGCCCATCAGCGCCGTCATCGGGTGGCTGTGGATCCCGATCGGGCAGGCGAGTCTCTACGTGTTCGTCTGGCAGGTCTTCTTCGCGCTGGCCATCGCGTCGATCCCGGGCGTGGACTGGTTCAACGGCTGGATCGGCTTCGCGGCCCACACGGCCCTGATCCTGCTGGTCTGGTACATGATCCGGAAGCGCTTCATGTTCTCGGTCATCCCGCGCTGACCCGCGTGGGCGGCGTGGTCCGTCGCAGCGGGCTCCGAGTCTCGTCCTGACCGACGGTCCTCGCGGTCGGCGGCACGAGGACCGTCGCTGAGCCCGAGTCTCGGGCCGGGCTGGGCCGGGCCGGGCGGGCGGGACGGAACGACGGACGGGAGGCGCGGTGCCAGCTGGCACCGCGCCTCCAGTCCGTCGCGTGGTCCCGTCAGCGCGTGGCGACGCGCAGCGGCTGCGGGTCCACCGGGTCCGGGGGGACCGGCAGGGAGCCGCGGACCTGGTTCTGCGCCTGGCAGTCGCTCGTGCAGTTCGTCGCGCCCTGCGACAGCTCGACCGCGTCCTCGCCGAGCACACCACCCATGCGTCCGCCGGGCTGGACCGTCCAGGTCGTGGTGGTCGCGGTCTGCGAGGTCTTCGTCGCGACCTGCGGGCTGTCCTTGCCGAGCAGCATCTGGTGCGCGTCGCTGCCCGAGGACACCGCCGCGACGCCGTCGCCGAAGTTGATCTTCCCCGTGTAGGGGTTGGTGAAGTAGAAGAGCCCGGCCCCGAGCGTGTGCGTGAACGTCACGGGCTGGGCGAACTCGGTCTCCATCTGGAAGATCCCGCCCTGGGCGCCGTCCTTCGCCTGGATCTTGAACTTGCCCGCGCCGGTGCCGAAGATCGCCACGAGCGTGTCGTCGCGGACCTCGAGCGAGGAGAGCTTCGTGCCGGCGAGCTGCGCGGCGGTGAGCGACGGGACCTTCGAGGCGAACACCACGGTCGGCTTCGTCACCATCCGCTGGGTGTCCGGTGCCCCGGTCAGCGTGTAGTCGTACACGCCGAGGTCGGCGATGCGGATGTCGAAGCCGTTGTGCTTGCCGCGGACCGCGATGGTGCCGGTGACGGCGACGTCCTTGAGCTTGAAGTCCTTGCCGACCGCGGGGTTCGTCGTGGCGCCGTTGACGGTGACGGCGTAGTCCCCGCCGGTCGACGTCTTGCCGGACGCGTTCGCGGGGGACACCCCGACGAGGGCCGCCGCGGCGACGGCGCCGAGCGCGATCGCGGTGGCGATGCCGGTGGTGCGGCGTCGCGTGCGCTGGGTGGTCATGGGGTGCCTCCTGGGCTGGTCCGACGCGCCGGCGGTGGTCGCGTCCCTCGTGACGATCGTCGCCGGGACGCGGAGGCGGCACCATCGGACCTTGGTACTAGTACCCGCTCCGCCGGCGTGTGCACGGCCGGGCCGTCACCAGCCGTGGTCGCGGGCCCAGAGCGCCGCACTCGTCCGGTCGGCGACGCCGATGCGGCGGAACAGCGATCCGACGTGCACCTTCACGGTCCGTTCGGCGATCCCGAGCTCGGTCGCGATCTGGCGGTTCGACAGGCCGCGTGCGATGCGGTCGAGCACGTCGCGCTCGCGGGGCGGCAGGGCCGGTCCGCGGTCCCGCCCCGGAGCCGGTGCACCCGGCAGCAGGGCACGGGCGACGCGTGGGTCGACGGGTGCCTCGTCGCGCGCCGTCGAGCGGACCGCGGCGACGACCTCCTCCGGGGCCGCGTCCTTGAGCAGGTACCCGGTCGCCCCGGCGGCCAGGGCGGCGCGCACGCGGTCGTCGTCGGAGAAGGTGGTGAGGACGAGCACCCGGACCGTCGGCATCGTGGTGCGGATCACCCGCGTCGCCTCGACCCCGCCCGCGCCCGGCATGGAGAGGTCCATCACGACGACGTCCGGGTGCAGGGACGCGGCACGCTCGGTGGCCTCCTCACCCGTGCCTGCCTCGCCGACCACGTCGCAGTCGGTCGTGGTCGCGAGCACGGCGCGGAGGCCCTGTCGGACCAGGGCGTGGTCGTCGACGAGCAGGACCCTCACCGCAGCGACTCCGTCCTGGCGGGCAGCGTCAGCTCCCAGGCGGTCCCCGCCCCCGCTGCGGTCCGCAGCAGCAGCGCGCCGCCGGTGTCCTCGGCGACCTCGCGCAGGAGCGTCGTGCCGAGGTGCCCGGCGGGAGCCGGCCCGTCGAGGAGCCGCGGGTCGAACCCCACCCCGTCGTCGGACACGCGCACCACCAGGTCCGCGCGGTCGGCCCGCACCGACACCCGGATGCGGGTTGCGTCGGCGTGCTTCACGGCGTTCCAGACCGCCTCACGCACGAAGCGCACGACCGCGGTCCGCGCGGCCGTGGAGGCCTCGAGCGGCTCCGGCACGTCGACGTCCGTCAGCACCCCCGCGGCCCGGGCACGGGCGCACGCGTCGTCGAGCGCGGCACCCAGGCCGTCGCGACCGGGAGCGGCCGGGCGGATCGTCGCCATCGAGGTCCGGAGGGCGGACACCGCCTGCCGGAGCGTCTCGGCGGCGGCACGTGTCTCGGGCACCGCACCGAGGGAGAGTGCGAGCCCGGCGACGTCCTGCACGGGACCGTCGTGCAGTTCGCCCGCGAGGCGTCGGCGCTCGGCCGCCTCGGCGTCGAGCGCGCGCCCGAGCAACCGCTCGCGGAGCCGCTGGCCCGTGCGGATCCGCACGAGCAGCCAGAGCAGCAGCGGCACGAGCAGCACGAGCACGACCCCGACGGTGCCGAACGCCAGCGCGGCGAACGCGGCACGCAGGTCGGCGGCGCGGGCGATGACCTGGTCGTACGGCCGGTACGCCTCGAACAGCAGGGCCTCGCCCGAGGGCGTGTGCACCGCCTGGTACGCCTCGAGCAGCGGTCCGTGCCCGCGTTCGTACCGGTTCTCGGGCTCGTCCAGGTCGGACACCTCGGCGTCGGACCGGTCGGTCCGGAGCGCCGCGAGGTCCTCGTCGGAGAGCGGGAAGCGCTCGCCGACCAGCCGGGGTTCGTCGGACCAGAGCACGGTGCCGTCCGCACCCCAGAGCTTCAGACGCACCGTCGAGCCGGCGCGGGACTCGCCGGCCAGGGCGTCGTCGAGTCGTGCGCGGGCGACGGCTCGGGCGTCCGGGCCGCCGCTGGTGACGTCGTCCACGAGGGCGGGCTCCACCACCACCCGGGCGAGCGCAGCCGTGTCGGCGGTGGCGTCCCGCACGGCGAAGGACTCGGCGACGCGCTGCGACACGAGGGTGCCCGCGGTCGCGACGACGGCGCCGCCGAGCAGCGCGGCGACGACGACCCCGACGAGGACCCGCCGCCAGGGGGTCCGTGCCGCACGACGACGCGGGTCGGCGGTGACGAGCACGACCGGGGTCGGCTGCCCGCTGGTCGACGCCCGGTGTCCACGCACGGAGCAACCGTAATCGCCCTGAGCTGCACTCGCGTCCTGGTCGCGGATGCCGGACGAGCCGACCGTGTGTCGTGTGCCCGTTCCTCCCCATCACGCCTGGAGTGGGAAGCGGAACCGCGCGTACCTGGTCAGGAGGAACGACCTGGTACGCGCGGATCCGCCCACGACGCGCGGATCCGTCCGGCAGGGTGGCGCGAACAGCGACGGACGGGAGGCGCGGTGCCGGCCGGCACCGTCCTCCCGTCCGTGCGTGCCTGCGTCAGCCCGCGGGCGTCCGGTCCGGCGCGGAGGCGAGCGCCTGCCGCACCGACCCCCACGCGGCGAGCCGCTCCCGGACGGCGTCGTCCCGCTCGACCTCGAGCGCCGTCGCGTGCGCCTGTTCGAGCACGTCGTCGACCACGACGCGCTGTCCCGAGCGGGCGGAGGCGATCGCCGCGTCCACCATCACCAGGCTCATGACGTTGCCGTGCACCTCGCCGTCGGGGGTGACCCCGGTCCGGACGGCCCGCACGAAGGACGCGAGCGCCCCGGCGATCTCCGTGCCGACCCCCGGCGCACCCGCCGGCGTGCCGGGTGCGTCGTCGATCACGCTCGACGGGTCGTGGTCGCCGTCCCACGACGCCGACCCCGACGCTCCCGACGCGCGCCAGTCACCGTTCCACGACGTCTCGTCGCCGGGCGCGCACCACGAGCCGTCGTAGACGTACCGGACGTCGTCCTCGAAGGTGAACACCGCGGCGGCGTCCGCGTCACCGCGGTACCAGGACCACGACGGGTTCCACGACTCGCAGTACACCGACACCGGGTCGCGCTCGAGCACGTAGCGGGCGGAGTCGAAGGCGTGGATCGCCATGTCGAGGAGCAGGACGTCGTCCATCTCCTCGCGGAAGCCGCCGAAGTGCGGGGCCTTCGCGAACCGGGTGTTCAGGCTGCCGACCCCGCCGAGCGCGCGGACGTGCTGCCGGAAGGCCACGAGCTGGTCGTTGTAGCGGCGCGACTGCGACACCATGAACAGCTGCCCGGTGGCCTCGGCGGCGGCCGCGAGGGAGAGCGCCTCGGCGACGGTCTGCGCCGCGGGCTTCTCGCCGAGGACGGGGAGTCCCGCGTGCAGGGCGTCCATCGTCACCGGGTGGTGGGCGACGGGCACCGTGATGTCGAGGACGGCCTCGGCACCGGTCTCCGCCAGGAGCGCGGGCAGGTCACGACCGACCGGGATCGTCGGGGACCCGGCGAGCTCGGCCCCGGCGCGGGCGGCGTCGAGGTCGAGGTCGACGACTCCGACGAGCTGGACGTCCGGGTCGGCGGCGACCGTCCCGAGCCACGCGCGGCCCATGCCGCCGGCGCCGACCTGCACGACCCGCAGCGGGGCGTGCTCGGTCATGCGCGGGCCTCGGCGGGCTCAGCGGGCTCGGTCGGCTCGGTCGGCTCGGCGAGCTCGTCCTCGGGTGCGTCGTCGAACGGGCCGCGGTAGTGCTGCCCGTCGAAGTACTCGCCGAGGTCGTAGCGGCGCAGGGTCGGCAGCTCGCGCTCGCGCTCCGGTCGCGCCCACTCGGCCGCGTTCGCGATCACCCGTCGGACGTCCGGGTGGTGGTACACGGGGAAGTCCTGGTCACCGGGGGAGAAGTAGAAGATCCTCCCCAGGCCGCGGCGGTAGGTCATGCCGCTCCGGAAGACCTCGCCGCCGGTGAACCCGGAGATGAAGACCAGCTCGTCGGGCGTGGGCACGTCGAAGTACTCGCCGTACATCTCCTGCTCGGGGATGACGATCGGGTTCGGGACACCGCGGGTGATCGGGTGCTGCGGGTTCACGGTCCAGACGAGCTCCTGGTCGTGCTCGCTCCGCCAGCGCAGGGTGCAGGTGGTGCCCATGAGCTTGCCGAAGATCTTCGACCAGTGGCCGGAGTGCAGGACCACGAGCCCCATGCCGGACAGCACGTGCTTGTGGACGCGGTCGACCACGGCGTCGTCGACGTCGGCGTGGGCGGCGTGCCCCCACCAGGTCAGGACGTCGGTCTCGGCGAGCACGGCATCGGTCAGCCCGTGCTCGGGCTCCTGCATGGTGGCGGTGCGGACGACGGCGTCCGGCAGGTTCTCGCGGATGCCGTCGGCGATCGCGCCGTGCATGCCGTCCGGGTACCGCTCGGCGACGTGCTGCTCGACCTGCTCGTGGACGTTCTCGCCCCAGACGGTGATGCGCAGCGGGGTGGTGGTCATGGTGTGGGCCTTCCTGGAGGGGTGGCGTGGAGCACGTCGGGGGCGGTCGTCACTTGACCGCCCCGCCGAGTGCACCGGCGGAGATGTAGCGCTGGGCGACGATGAGGAGCACGGCCGCCGGCAGGGACGCGAGGACCGACGTCGCCATGACGGGTCCCCAGTCGGTGACGTTCGAGCCGATGTAGTTGTAGATGCCGAGCGTGATCGGTCGGACCGCGTCGGTCGAGGTGAGCGTGAGCGCGATGAGGAAGTCGCCCCACGCGCCGAGGAACGTGAAGAGTGCCGCGGTGACGATGGCGTTGCGGCTGATCGGCAGCACGATCGACACGAAGGCACGCAGGTCGTTCGCCCCGTCGACGAGCGCGGCCTCGACCAGGCTCGGCGGGATCGACTCCATGAACGCCCGCATGAGCAGGATCGCGAAGGGCACCTGCACGGCGCTGTCGGCCAGGATCAGCCCGACGTAGCTGTTGAGCAGCCCGACGTTGTTGAAGAGCGTGTACAGCGCGTTGGCGATCACGATGCCGGGGATCATCTGCGTGATGAGCAGCACGAGCAGGAACACCTTCGTGCCGCGCATCCGGAACCGGGCGAGGCCGTACGCCGCCGGGGTCGCGATCGCCAGCGTGAGCACGACGGTGCCGAGGCCGATGATCATGCTCGACACGAAGTTCTGCCCCTGCTGGGCGAAGGCCGCCCGGTAGCCGGCGAACGTCGGGTTCCACGGGAACCAGGTCGCGGTGGCGGCTCCCGAGGTGGCCTGGAGGCTCGTGTTCACCATCCAGTACACGGGGAAGACCATGATCGCGAGGAACACGATCCCGAGGATGGTGAACGGCAACCCCTTCGCGGTGCGGCGCGGGCGGGGCGCTCGTGCGCTCCGCTTCGTCGTGATCGCACGGGTGACGGTGATGGTCTGGTTCGCGAGTCCGACGCTCATTCGTCGACCGCCTTCCGGGAGATCGCGATGTAGACCATCGCGAAGACGAACGAGACGACGATGAGCACGTTGCTCACCGCGGCTCCGATGCCGAACTGGAAGTTGATGAACGACTGGTGGTAGGCGTTCGTGGCGAGCGTCTGCGTCGAGTTCGCGGGACCGCCGCCGGTCAGGCCGAGGATGATGTCGACGACCTTCAGCGTGTAGACGACCCCGAGCACGATCACCACGCTCACGACGCTCCGGATGCTCGGCCAGGTGATGTACCAGAACGCCTTGACGCCGGTGGCACCGTCGAGGGCGCCCGCTTCATAGAGCTCCGGCGGGACGGACTGCAGCCCGCTGTACAGGATCGTCGTGTTGAAGGGGATGCCGAGCCAGACGTTCACGCCGATGACGGCGATGAGGGCCAGGCTCGGGCTGACCAGCCACGGCACGGGGCCGATGCCGACGACGCCGAGCAGCTGGTTCAGCGCACCGCTGTCCTGGTCGAGCAGCCACTTCCACACCGCGCTCGAGGCGATGAGGGGGAGCAGCCACGGCAGGAGCAGCAGGCCGCGCAGGAAGCCCGACAGCGGGAAGTGCCGCCGGAAGAACAGCGCGAGGCCGAGGCCGAGGACGAACTGCAGGACGATCGAGCCCGCGGTGAACAGGGCGGTGTTGACGACGCTGGTCGTGAAGACGCTGCTCGAGAAGACCGCGATGTAGTTGCCGAGGCCGACCCAGGGGGCCTCGCCGGTGAAGAAGGTCTTCGTCGTGTAGTCCTGGAACGACATCAGGATGTTCTTGACCACGGGGTAGCCGAAGAACAGGGCCACGAACACCGCGGCCGGCACGACGAACAGCCAGCGGGTGATGGACGACCGGAGGCGCGCGCGGCGCTGTCCGGGGCGGGCGGGGGCCGCGGGCGTCGTCGCCCGGGGCCGGATCTGCGTGGAGGCGCTCATGTCAGGTCCTTCCGTCAGGGAACGGGGAGCCGGTCTCGCGACCGGCTCCCCGGCTCCGCTACTGGTTCTGCGACTGCGCCTGCTCGAGCGCCTGCTCGGGGTCGGCCTTGCCGGTCAGTGCGAGCTGCACGGCGGTGTAGATCCTCGTGGCGGCCTTGGGCCAGTCCGGTCCGAGCTCGGCCGTCCGGGCCCGGGCGGTCTGCACGGTGGTGACGAACGAGGCCACGTCGGCGTGGTCCTCGGCCCACTTCTTGCCGACCTCGATGTTGGTGGGCACGTTGCCGCTGACCCCGGCCAGGACGGCCTGCATCTTGTCGCTGTTCAGGCACCCGACGAACTTGCCGGCGAGCTGCATCGTGTCCTTGTTCCCGGTCTGCGGGACGGTGAAGGCCTCGCCGCCGAGCGGGGCGACGGTCTCGGACCCGGTGCGCGTCGGGATCGGGACGCTGTCGAACTCCAGGTCCTTCGCCTTCTTGAGCGCCGGCAGCTGCCACGGACCGTTGATCATCATCGCGGCCTTGCCGGCGATGAACTGGTTGTTGACGTCGGCCTGCGCCCAGTTGATCGAGCTCTTCGACATCGAGCCGTCGTCCTGCAGGTCCTGCACGAGCTGCAGCGCCTGCGCGGCCTCGGGCGTCGCGATGTCCTTCTCGTCGCCGCCGTTCGACCAGAAGAACGGCAGGAACTGCCAGGTGCCCTCGTAGGTGTTGATGTTGCTCATCGCGAAGCCGTACGTCGACCCGTTCGTGAGCTTCTTCGCGGCTTCCTGCAGTTCGTCCCACGTCTTGGGCGGCTGGACGCCTGCCTCGTCGAGCAGCTTCTTGTTGTAGTACAGCGCGATGGAGTTCGTGTTCGGCTGCAGCCCGTAGAGCTTGCCCTCGAACGTGTTCGCGCCCTTCACGCCGGGGACGTCGTCGTCCGCGTCGAGGCCGTAGTCGGCGAGGTCGGACAGTGCACCGGACGAGGCGATCTGCTGCACGTCGGGGTTGTCGAGCATGAGCACGTCGGGCAGGGTGCGCGACGACGCCTGCTGCAGGACCTTCGAGATGAGGCCGGCGCCGGCGACGTGGTTGATCTTCACCTCGACGCCGACGTCCTTCGCGCACTGCTGGTACACGGGGTCGTAGTTGGCGTCGTAGTAGTCCTCGATCGTGAGGGTCTTGCCGCCGCCGCCGGACGACGACGCGTTGCCGGAGCCGGAGCACCCGGCCAGGACGAGGGGGACCGTCGCGACGATCGCGGCGGCGCCGACGAGGGCGCGGCCCCGGCGGGACGTGGAGCGGAAACCAGGCTTCATTGCACTGCTCTTCTCTTCGCGGATGCGGGGAAGGACACGGTGCGTCGACTCCACTGACGTCGTCGTCGCGGTGGTCCTGGGGCGAGAAGCTAACAGAGAAGCGCTTCACCTGTAAAGCGCTTTTCTGGTTCCGGTGCGGGTCTATGCTCGTGACCACCGCAGTGCACGCGGAGCAGGACGGCACCGTCGCCGGCCTGCCGCCGGACGTGCACGGAACCCGACGGTGCCGATCGATCAGGAGGGGCCGATGGCCACGATGCAGCAGGTCGCCGACCGCGCCGGCGTCTCCATCGCGACGGTGTCGTTCGTGGTGAACGGCACGAAGTACGTCACGCCGGCGACGACGGCGAAGGTCACCGCGGCGATGCGCGAGCTGAAGTTCCGCGGCAACGTCGTTGCGCGCGCGCTTGCCAGTCGGCGGACGCGGATCATCGCCCTGCTCTTCCCGACGACGGGCAACCGCTTCAGCCCGACCACGTCCGAGTTCTTCATGAACGCCGCCGAGCGGGCGTCCGAACGCGGGTACCACCTGGTGCTCTGGCCCGTCGACCCTGCGGGCGAGGACCTCGACGACCTCGTCTCCGGCGGTCTCGTCGACGGCGTCGTCCTCATGGAGGTGCGGATGGACGACCCGCGCGTGGTCAAGCTGTCCGAGCTCGGGGTGCCCTTCACCCTGATCGGCCGGACGCGCGACGCCGCGGAGCTGCCGTACGTGGACATCGACTTCGAGACCACCATCGAGGACGGTCTCGACCACCTGCAGGGTCTCGGCCACCGGCGCTTCGGGCTCGTGCTCGAGAGCCTCGAGGGCACACCGATGGCCGGGTACGCACCGCACCTGCGGGTCGAGGACACCTTCCGCCGCTCGGTCGCCGAGCGCGGCGGTGCGGGGACGATCATCACCGCGGGGCCCGGCAGCGAGGGCGGTCGCGACGCCGCCCGACGCCTGCTGGAGGCGGACCCGGACGTCACCGCGGTGCTCGTGATGAAGGACGACTCGTCCGCCGGTCTGCTGGTCGGGCTCTACGCCGCGGGTCGACGGGTGCCGGACGACGTCTCGGTGCTCAGCATCGCGTCGTCGGCCGCGGCGGGGGACCAGCACCACCCCCGCCTGTCGACGATGATCGCGCCCGGCCGCGAGCTCGGCGTGCGCGCGGCCGACGCGCTGATCGACCGCCTCGACGGTACGTCCGTCGAGCTGCCGCACTTCCTGCTGCCCTGCGTGCTCCGCCCCGCCGAGTCGACGGCCCCCGCACCCACCCGCTGACCCGCGCGGCCACGCCTCGGACGGGAGGCTCGTGGCGGGCCCGCACCGAGCCTCCCGTCCGTCGCCTACTCAGGCTCCCTGTGCGGTCGCTCAGGCGCGCTTGGTTCTGTGGTGCCACGTGATCGCCGGGTGCTCGCGCACCCTTCGTCGAGGAGGACGGATGGCAATCGACCGCAGGCTCTTCCTGCTGGGGGGCACGGGGGTGCTGCTGCTCGCCGGCTGCTCCACCCGGCCGGAGCGCACCACCGTCGAGCAGTGGCCCACCGACCCGCCCGAGGGCGACGTCACGATCAGCTGGTGGGCGGGGCAGGTGGCCTCGAAGGACGGCGGTGACCTCCGTCGCCGGTTGATCGCGGAGTTCCAGAAGGAGCACCCGAACATCCGCGTGCGGATCGTCAGCGCCCCGAGCGACACCGACACGAACCGCACCAGCCTGACGACGCAGATCGCCGCTGGGAGCCCGACACCGGACGTGTACCTGGGCGACGTCGCGTGGCCCGGGCAGTTCGCGAAGAACAAGCTCGCGACCCCGGTGAACCAGCTCGTCGGCGAGGACTTCTTCGAGCAGTTCCCCGAGGGACTCCGGCTGGCCGCCAGCGTCGACGGGACCTACTACATGTTCCCGCTCTACATCGACGAGTCGTTCTTCCTGTACCGGCAGGACCTGCTCGACAAGCACGGGTTCCAGGTCCCGCGCTCGTGGGAGGAGGTCAAGGAGACCGCCGCGAAGCTCGTCGACACGGGCGACGTCGACTACGGGCTGGCGTTCCAGGGCGACGTGTACGAGGGCCTCACGTGCAACGTCACCGAGTTCGTCGCCGACGCGGGCGGCTCGCTGCTCAACGACGACCTGACGAAGCCCGCGACCACGAGCTCGGAGACGAAGCGCGCCTTCGAGTTCATGCGGTCGCTCATCACCGACGGCGCCGCACCGCGCGCGACCCTGACGTACCAGGAGCAGGACACGAACGACGCCTTCGCAGGCGGTCGCGCCGCGTTCCTGCGCAACTGGTCGTACGCGTGGGGCATCGCCAACGGGCCGGACTCCGCGGTCGCGGGCAAGGTCGGTCTCGCCGCGCGCCCGACCTTCGACGGCACGGACGAGCACCACTCGACGATCGGTGGGTGGGGGAACTACATCAACCCGCACACCCAGCAGCCCGCGGCGGCGCTCACCTTCGCGGCCTGGATGTCGAGCGAGACGGCGCAGCAGTTCCTCACCCGCGAGGGCGGTGTCCTGCCGGCCCGCAGCGCGAGCCTGGTCAGCGACGACGCGAAGCGGCAGAACCGCCCGACGTACGACACCGCGGCGGGCATCACGCTCGTTCCCCGTCCGACCTCGACGGCGTACTACCCGAAGGTCTCGCAGGGCGTGTACCAGAACGGCAACAGCATCCTCGGCGGGCAGGCCTCCGTCGACGGCGGCACCCGCGCGATGGCCTCCGCGATCTCGCTCGCCCTGACCGGGGACGCGCTGTGAGCGCCGGCACCGCGACGCGGACGCCGGCCGGCGCAGCCGGTGCGGGCGGGGGACGGACTCCGGGGAGGAGGCCCGACGGGTACCGCCCGACGAGCGCTCGGTCGCGGATGGAGCGCGTCCGTGCCCGGGGTGCGTGGGGCTTCGCCGCCCCGGCGCTCCTGGTCGTCGCCGCGGTCACGATCTTCCCGGTGGTGTACTCGATCGTCCTGAGCTTCGCGGACGTCGAGATCGGCTACGACGGCTTCACGATCCAAGGCTTCGGCCTCGGCAACTACGCGGCCCTGCTGCAGAGCGCCGACTGGTACCGGGCGCTCGGCTTCACGGTGCTGTACACGGTCGTCACGGTGTCCGTGGAGCTCGTCCTCGGCATGCTCGTCGCCCTGGTGCTCGAACGGCTCGGGGCCACCCGCGGCTGGATGCTCGCGCTGCTCCTCGTGCCGTGGTCGCTCGTGACGATCGTCAACGCACAGCTGTGGAAGTACATCTACGACTCGACGTACGGCGTCGCGACGTGGTTCTTCGGGCTGTTCGGCGACGCCCCGGTGATCCTCGGCGAACCGGTCCCCGCGATCACGGGTCTGATGGTCGCGGACATCTGGAAGACCACGCCGTTCGTGGCGATCATCCTGCTCGCGGGCCTCGTCCAGATCTCGGAGGACCTCTACGAGGCCGCCGAGCTCGACGGGGCGAACGGGTGGCAGACGTTCTGGCGCGTCGTCGTCCCGCAGCTGGCTCCGACCCTGACGATCGCGGTCCTGTTCCGCGTGCTGCAGGCGTTCGGCGTCTTCGACCTGCCGTTCGTGCTGACGAACGGCGGACCGGGCACCACCACCCAGTCGCTCGCGATCATGGGCTACAAGGTGCTCTTCCAGGACATCAACATCGGACCGGGCGCAGCGATCGCGACCAGCACCGCGGTCATCGTGGCCGTCGGGTGCCTGCTCTTCCTGCGGGCGTTCCGGAACCAGGCGAAGGGAGGGGATGCCTGATGCCCCGTCAACGTGTCCGCAAGGGCTGGCGGAAGTGGGTCAACACCGTCAACGTCAGCGGTGTCGTCATCGCCGTGCTCACCGCGCTGCCGCTCTACTGGCTCGTCTCCACGTCGCTCAAGCCGTCGTCGGAGATCGCGCAGTCGCCGCCGACCGTCGTGCCGCGGTCGCTCACGTTCGACAACTTCGTCGTGGCCTTCCGCGACAACGCCCTCGGCCAGTACATGGTCAACAGCATCGTGGTGTCGGTGGCCACCACCGTGGTCGTGCTGGCACTGTCGTTCCTCGCCGGCTACGCCCTCGCCGGGCGGTGGATCAAGGGCCGGACGGCGATCATGACCTCGCTGCTCATGCTGTCGGTCTTCCCGGCGATCGCGGTCCTGACGCCGCTGTACCTGCTCGAGCGGAACCTCGGGCTGCTCAACTCGTACCCGGGCCTGATCGTGCCGTACGTCGCCTTCAACCTGCCGTTCGCCATCTGGATCATGCGCAACTACCTGCAGGGGATCCCCTCCACCATCGAGGAGGCCTCCGAGATCGACGGCGCCGGCGCCTGGCGCACCGTACTGTCGGTGATCCTGCCGATGGCGAAGCCCGGACTGTTCACCGTCGGCGTCTTCACGTTCACGGCGTCGTGGAGCGAGTTCCTCATGGCGCTCACCTTCAACAGCGAGAACTCGTTCCGGACCATCCCGGTCGGCATCGCCCTGTTCGGGACCCAGTTCACCGTGCCGTTCGCGCAGATCTTCGCGGCGAGCGTCGCCGCGACGATCCCGATCGTCATCCTCGTGCTGGTGTTCCGCCGCTCGATCGTCTCCGGGCTCACCAGCGGAGCGGTCAAGGGGTGACGTCCGCAGCATCGGTGACCGCAGACCGTTCGTCGGTCCCGTGACGGACGGGAGGCCCGTGGCGATCCCGCCACGGGCCTCCCGTCCGTCACCCGGCCGGTGCGCGCTCGTCGCGGCCCGGACGGTGCCGTGCCGTCAGCGACGTCGGTCGCGGGCGGTGTCGGTGAAGAAGTCTGCGTACAGGCCGTTCACGTCCTGCAGCTCGCCGTACTTCCACCGCTTGCGCATCCGGCGGAACGTCTCGATGCGCACCGGGTCGATGCCCGGCTCGGACTGGTACGAACCCATGGTTCCTCCCCGTTTCCCTGATCCACCCCCGTGTGGGGGTACCCAGTGGCGACGGTACGGGCACGGCGGCTCCGCGTCCGGCAAGATAGGTCGGGAAGTTACCTAACTGCGCTTGTTGGACAAACGTTCGAGCAGGGTCCTCGGCCGCCCGTAGCCTGCCGTCAGGGGGTCGGAGCGCCGTACTCGAGCGCCTCGATCACACGATCGATCACGCGGACGTACCGCGAGGTCTCGCGCTCGGAGAAGGAGGACAGGAGCTCGTGCAGGTGCTCGTTCGTGCTGTCCATCGCCGCGGCGTAGGCGCGCTGTGTCTCCGGCGTCAGCTCGATGAACCGGCTGCGGCCGTCCTCCGGGTTCGGCACGCGGCACAGGTGCCCGGCGCGTTCGAGCCGGTCGACCGTCCCGGTGACCGCCGGGCCCGTCAGGCCGAGGTGCGACACGAGGTCCTTCACCCGGACCGTCCGGTCGGCCGCAGCGGCGCGGGCGACGAACTGCAGGACCGTGAGGTCCGAGCCGGAGACGGAGAGGCGTTCGCGCAGTCGGCCGCGGAGGGCACCCATCGCGGCCTCGAGCCGGGTGATCGCCGCCGTCAGGTCGATCTCACTCACGTGATCGCCCCCTCCGTGCGCATCGGTCGTGCGCGACACTACGCGGCACCCACCCCAGAACCGTATCCGGATAACGAGGAAGCATGCGCCATCTGGACAGATCCACGCCGACGGACCTGCCGTGGCTGACCCGTTGATCGAGGCGTTCGGCGCCGAGGAGACCATCGCACCGGTGCGGTTCGAGGTGTCCGGGACGCGCCCGGACACCGCCGTCCGCGACCTCGGCGGCATCTACGCGGGGGAGCGGTGGAGCGCCGTGCCGTCCCACGGGCGGTTCGACTACCGCTACACCGCGATCGGGGACAGCGAGGTCACCATCCGGCGCTCCCAGATGCACGGCGAGATCCGGGGCTGGATGCCCGTCGGCTCGGTCGACTACGTCGTCACGTGGATCAGCGCCGGCACGGGTGAGCTCGAGATGCGCAGTGAGCGCTGGCCCATGCTGCACGACACCCCGGTGATGTTCCCCGCCGACGAGGAGTTCGGCTTCGTCACCGCCGACTACGACCAGCGACTGGTGCACTTCGACCGCGAGTTCGTCCGACGTGTCGCCACGGCGCGGGCGGACGTCGCCGACCGGCCGATGCGGTTCGACGCGCGACGTGGTGCCGACGAGTCGATCGAGCACCGCTGGCAGGGTGCCCTGACGGCGTTGTCCCGGGCGCTGCGCGTCGGCGGACCGGACTCGGACGCGTGGCAGGACGCGAAGGTCACCGCTGCCGAGGTCTTCCTCGACATGTTCCCGCCGCAGAGCGACGACCTGCCCGATGTGCTGGAGCAGCCGCGGAACGCCCGGCTCCGGGCCGCCGTGGAGTACATCCACGCGCACGCCGCCGAACCGGTGTCGATCGTCGACCTGTCCGAGGCCGCGGGGCTGAGCGTGCGGTCCGTCCAGGAGTCCTTCCGGCGGGTCTTCGACGTCTCCCCGCTGACCTACCTGCGCCACGTGCGGCTCGACCGCGTGCACGAGGAGCTCCTCGAGGCAGGACCGCAGGCCGGTGCCGTCGGGGACATCGCGCGCCGGTGGGGCTTCGCGCACCTCGGGCGGTTCTCGGCGTCCTACGCCGAGCGCTTCGGCGAGTACCCGAAGCAGACGCTGCGGCGCTGAGCGCTGAGCGGCGGGTCGCGCGGCGACGGCGCCAGCGTCGCGCCGGCCGGCGCGACGTGCTCGCGCACAACCAGGAGCACGTCGCGCCACGGAACGCCGTGGCGCGACATGCCTTCGGTTGTGCCGCAGGCGCCGTGGCCGCAGGCGCCGCGGCCGCGGGCGCCGCGAAGCTCCGCGCCGCGGGAGCGACACGCTTCCGTCTCCCGACCGCGGCGCACTGTCGCTTCCGCGGACGACTCGCCGCCGCGCAGCAGGCGAGCACCGCCGGACGGGAGGCGCGGTGCCAGGTCGCTGCGTGCCTCCCGTCCGTCGACTCGCCGAGACGGCTGAGTGGGTACGACACGCTGCAGGCGTGCGTCGGGCGGGTGCGATCGGTCGTCAGCAGCGCCGGGCGTGACGGATGTGGCCCGCTCGCCGTGCCGACGGGAGACGCGGCGCCGGCTGCGCGCCGCGCAGCGGCCGCGCGCCTCAGGCGTGCGCCGGCGCCGTGCTGCTCCGGACGCGCAGCGTCGAGCGCAGACGCACGTGGTCGCTCGTGGGCTCGCCGCGGAGCATGGCAAGGAGCATCGCGACCGCGCTCGCGCCGAGTTCGGCGAGCGGCTGGGCCACGGTGGTGAGCGGCGGGGTCGTGGTCGATGCCTGCGGGACGTCGTCGAACCCGACGACCGACAGGTCCTCGGGCACGCGCAGCCCCAGCGACGCCGCGGCGTGCAGCACGCCGATGGCCGACGAGTCGTTCGCGGCGAACACCGCCGTCGGCCGGTCGGGCAGCGTGAGGAGCTCGTGCGCGACGGCTGCCGAGCGCTCCTCCTGGTAGTCACCGGCGCGCACGAGTCGCTCGTCGACCGCGATGCCGGCGGCGGCGAGGGCGTCCCGGTAGCCGGTCTCGCGGAGCTGCGACGACGCCAGGTCACTGCGCCCCTGCACGTGGGCGATGCGGCTGTGCCCGAGCTCGAGCAGGTGGTCCACGGCGTCCCGGGCCCCGGCGACGTTGTCGGTGTCGACGGTCGCGTGGCCCTCCGGCCCGGTGTGCGGGTCGATCGCCACGACGGGGATCGACGCTCCCGACAGGGCGGCGGAGGGGGTCACGACGATGGCGCCGTCGATGAGCGTTCCGGACAGGCGTGAGAGCGAGCGGCGTTCCCACCCGGGCTGCCCCGTGCCGGCCTCGAGTCCGGCGTAGGCGAGCAGCTCGTAGCCGGTCCCCGTGGTCGCCGCCGAGACGCCGCGCAGGAGCTCGGTCGAGAACGGCTCGAACTCGGGGACCAGGATGCCGATGACGTTGGTGCGGGAGCTCCGCAGGCTGCGCGCGACGAGGGACGTCTCGTAGCCCAGGCGCTCGACCACCTCCTGGACGCGGAGCATGGTCGCGGGCGCCACGCCGTCGCGGTTGTTGACCACCTTCGACACGGTCGGGATCGAGACGCCGGCGGCACGCGCGACGTCCGCGATCGTGACCCGCCCCGGTCCGGGCGTGTGGTCGACGGCGGTCTGCATGTGCTCACCGTACCGCCGCAACAGCGTTCCGCCAGCGGACACATCACGGTTAGAAAACGTTATCGATAACGATTGACAAGGCCGTGGAGCAGCTGGCACGCTCTCCGCAGCGGCATCGACTGCCGCGAACGTCAACGACGACACCGAGGAGTTCCACGATGACGAGGAAGATCCGTGCCGCGGCAGCCATCGCGCTGGTCGGGGCCACCGCTCTCACGCTGGCGGGTTGTTCCGCCGGCGGCAGCGACCCGTCGGAGGACGGCGGCAAGGTCACGATGACCTTCTGGCACAACTCGACCACCGGTCCGGGCAAGGCCTACTGGGACAGCACCGTCAAGGCGTTCGAGGAGAAGTACCCGAACGTCACCATCAAGACCCAGGCGATCCAGAACGAGGACCTGGACGGCAAGCTCCAGACCGCGCTCAACTCCGGTGACGGTCCGGACGTCTTCCTGCAGCGCGGCGGCGGCAAGATGGACGCGATGATCGCGGCCGGTCAGCTCATGGACATCTCCGACTCGATCAGCGACGACGCGAAGCAGTCGATCAGCAAGGGCACCTTCGCCGGGTACGAGAAGGACGGGAAGACCTACGCCATGCCGGGCGCCGTGCTCCCCGAGGGCATCTGGTACTCGAAGGACCTGTTCGAGCAGGCCGGCATCGACGGCACCCCGACCACGATGGACGAGCTGAACGAGGACATCGCCAAGCTCAAGGCCAAGGACATCGACCCGGTGGCCGTCGGCGCGAAGGACGCCTGGCCCGCCGCGCACTGGTACTACAACTTCGCGCTCCGCGAGTGCAGCGAGAAGACGCTGAACGACGCGGCGAAGACGCTCAAGTTCGACGACGCGTGCTGGACCAAGGCCGGCCAGCAGCTCGAGGACTTCACCGCGACGAAGCCCTTCAACCAGGGCTTCCTCACCACCGCCGCGCAGCAGGGCGCCGGTAGCTCGGCCGGACTCCTGGCGAACCACAAGGCCGCGATGGAGCTCATGGGCGCCTGGGACCCGGGCGTGATCGCCTCGCTGACCCCCGACGCGAAGCCGCTCGGCGACCTCGGGTGGTTCCCGTTCCCCGCGGTGGACGGCGGCAAGGGTGACCCGAAGTCGATGATGGGTGGTGTCGACGGCAACTCCTGCTCGGCACAGGCCCCGAAGAAGGCCTGCACGGACTTCCTCAACTTCATCGTGCAGAAGGACAACCAGGAGGCGTACTACAAGGCCTTCAACGCGATCCCCGTCAACAAGGACGCGCAGTCCGTCGTGTCCGAGCCCTACCTGAAGACGGCCCTCGCCGCCTACCAGGAGGCCCCGTTCGTCTCGCAGTACCTCGACACCCTGTACGGCCAGAACGTCGGCAACGCGCTGAACACCAGCGTCGTCGACCTGCTCGCCGGCAAGGGCAGCGCGAAGGACATCGTCGAGACCACCAACCAGGCCGCGGCCAAGGGCTGATCATGGCGCTCGACACCTCCCTCGGCACGACCCCGGCGAAGGCGTCGGGCACGGCTCCCGGGACGTCCCCGGCGGGGAGCGGTTCGCCGCTCCCCGCCCGGCGGACCGCCCAGCGCGTCGCCGACTGGCGCAAACGCGTCGAGATCGCGGTCCTCGCCGGACCCGCGGTCATCGTCTTCGTGACGTTCGTCATCCTGCCGGTGGCGCTCGCCGCGTACTACGGCTTCTACAAGTGGCAGGGCTACGGCCCGCCGACGAACTTCGTCGGGCTGCAGAACTACCTGATCATCTTCCAGGACAAGGCGTTCCAGTCGGTCCTGCTGCACAACGGCTTCATCGTCGTGATGTCGCTCGTGCTCCAGGGCCCGATCGCCATCGTCCTCGCCCTGCTGCTCAACCAGAAGATGCGCGGCCGCGGACTCGTCCGCGTGCTCGTCTTCGTGCCCTACGTGATCTCCGAGGTCATCGTCGGCACCGGCTGGAGCCTCATGCTGCAGTCG
This sequence comes from Curtobacterium sp. 260, assembly GCF_030803485.1. NCBI lineage: Bacteria > Bacillati > Actinomycetota > Actinomycetes > Micrococcales > Microbacteriaceae > Curtobacterium > Curtobacterium sp. 260. The sequence continues at coordinate 67,735 of NZ_JAURUY010000002.1, forward strand.
AACGGCGCCGTGAACGACCTGATGCAGGGCATCGGGCTCGGCGGACTCCGTCAGGACTGGCTGTCCAACCCGGACATCGCCATCTGGAGCCTCCTCGCGATCATCTCGTGGAAGTACATCGGCTTCGCGGTGATCCTGTTCCTGGCCGGTCTGCAGAGCATCCCCGAGGAGCTCTTCGAGGCCGCGGCGATCGACGGTGCGAGCTACTGGCAGATCCAGCGCCGCATCACCCTGCCGCTGCTCGGCCCCACCATCCGCATCTGGGCGTTCCTGTCGATCATCGGCTCGCTCCAGCTGTTCGACCTCGTCTACATCATCTGGGGCCAGTACATCTCGTCGACCGCAGGGACCTCGACCATGGCGACGTACATGGTCGCGAACGGCCGGACCTCGGGCAACTACGGCTTCGGCAGCGCCGTCGCGGTGGTCATGTTCCTGATCTCGCTCGCCGTCGCCCTGGTCTACCAGCACTTCGTGCTCCGTCGGGACACCGCCGGCGCCATCACCGAGAGGAAGCACTGATGGCCGTCACCAGCGCCACCACCAACCTCGTCGCCCCCGGCCGTCGCGGTGCCCGGGCACGCAAGTCCGGCGCAGCACTCGGCCAGGCGAGCCCGCTGACCTACGTCGTCGCGATCCTGTTCGTCGCCGCCAACCTCGCCCCGGTGCTCTACATCGTGCTGGGCGGGTTCCGGACGAACTCGCAGATCACGACGAGCCCGGCCGGTCTGCCGGCACCGTTCCAGTTCGGCAACTACGGATCGGTCCTGTCGAGCGGGATCTTCTGGCAGCAGCTCGGCAACTCGACGATCAGCGCGGTCACCACGACGCTCGGCGTCGTCGTGCTCGGGCTCATGGTCAGCTTCGTGCTCGCCCGCTACTCCTTCCGGGGTCGCGGTGCGGTGTACGCGCTGTTCGCCGCGGGCCTGATGTTCCCGATCACGGTCGCGATCACACCGCTCTACCTGCTCGTGAAGGACCTCGGTCTCACGAACAGCCTGGCGGGCGTGATCCTGCCGCAGATCGCCTTCGCCCTGCCGACGACGGTCATCATCCTGGTGCCGTTCCTGCGGGCGATCCCGGACGAGCTCGAGGAGGCCGCGTCGATCGACGGGGCCAGCCGCCTCGGCTTCTTCTTCCGGATGATCGTCCCGCTGTCCCTGCCCGGTGTGGTGACCGTCGGCATCCTGGCGTTCATCGGCAGCTGGAACAGCTACATCCTGCCGCTGTTCATCCTCAACAACGAGGCCGCCTACACGCTGCCGCTCGGCGTCCAGGCGTTCTCGTCGCAGTACTCCGTCGACACGGCGAAGGTGCTCGCCTTCACGTCGATGTCGATGATCCCCGCGCTGGTGTTCTTCACGATCTTCCAGAAGCGCATCGTCGGCGGTCTGACCGGGGCGGTGAAGGGGTGACCACGCTCGACCACACGGTCACCACCGACGGCACCACCGACGGCCAGGCGGCACGCGGCACGTCCGCACCGCGGCCCGCCGCCACCCGTGACGGACGGGAGGGACGTGGCGACGCCGCCACGGGCCTCCCGTCCGACCCGGGGCACGTCACGGACGCGACCGCGTCCGACCGCGTCACCACGCTGCTGGCCGCGATGACCCTCGAGGAGAAGACCGCGCAGCTGGTCGGCTACTGGCTCGACCAGAACGGCGTCGTCGCCCCGATGCAGGGCGAGATGGCCGCGGCCCAGCAGGGCACGACGCTCACCGACGTCACCCGGCACGGCCTCGGCCAGTACACCCGCGTGTACGGCACCCGTCCCGTCGAGCCCGACGAGCGCGCCGCCTGGCTGTGGGCGGAGCAGCGTCGGCTGAAGCGCGAGACCCGCCTCGGCATCCCGGCGCTCGTGCACGAGGAGTGCCTGACCGGGCTCGCGGCGTGGAAGGCCGCGACGTTCCCGACACCGCTGGCGTGGGGTGCGTCGTTCGACCCGGAGCTCGTCGAGCACGTCGGCGCCGTGATCGGCCGCTCGATGCGCGAGCTCGGCGTCCATCAGGGCCTCGCGCCCGTGCTCGACGTCGTCCGCGACCCCCGCTGGGGACGGGTCGACGAGTGCATCGGCGAGGACCCGTACCTCGTCGGCACCGTCGGTACCGCGTACGTCCGCGGTGTGCAGAGCGCCGGCGTCGACGCCACGCTCAAGCACTTCCTCGGCTACTCGGCCTCGCGCGCCGGCCGCAACCACGCCCCGGTCCACGCCGGACCGCGCGAGGTCGCCGACGTGTTCCTGCCGCCGTTCGAGATGGCCCTCGTCGACGGCGGCGCGCGGAGCGTCATGAACTCGTACGCCGAGGTCGACGGCGTCCCCGTCGCCGCCGACCCCGCGCTGCTCACCGACCTGCTGCGCGACCGGCTCGGGTTCGACGGCACGGTCGTGGCCGACTACTTCTCCGTCGCGTTCCTCGAGGTCATGCACGGCGTCGCCCGTGACCGCGGCGAGGCCGCTGCGACGGCGCTCGCCGCCGGCATCGACGTCGAGCTGCCGACCGGTGACGCCTACCTGGCGCCGCTGGTCGAGCGGGTGCGCAGCGGACTCGTCGACGAGGCCCTCGTCGACCGCGCCGTGCTGCGCGTGCTCCGGCAGAAGGAGCGGCTCGGCCTGCTCGACCCGGACGTCTTCGAGGACGAACCGCCCACCGGCGTCGACCTCGACTCGCCGGAGCACCGGGCGCTCGCGCGGCGGCTCGCGGCGGAGTCGCTCGTGCTGCTGTCGAACGACGGCGTGCTGCCGCTCGACGGTGGCGCCGCAGCCCCCGTCTCCCCGACCCCGGGCGCCGACCCGCGGGGCCCGGTCGCGGTGATCGGCCCGAACGCCCACCGCGCCGAGGCCCTGCAGGGCTGCTACTCCTTCGCGAACCACGTGCTGGCCACGCACCCCGGGCTGGAGGCCGGTTTCGCGATCCCGACCGTGCTCGAGGCGCTGCAGGACGCGCTCGGGTCCGACAGGGTCCGGTACGCCCGCGGTGCCGAGGTCGAGGGCGAGGACCGCGCCGGGTTCGCCGAGGCGGTGGCGGTCGCGCGGGAGTCCTGGGTGGCGGTCGTCGTCGTCGGCGACCAGGCCGGCCTGTTCGGTCGTGGCACGGTCGGCGAGGGCAACGACTCCGAGTCGCTCGACCTGCCGGGCGTGCAGCGCGAGCTCGTCGAGGCCGTCGTCGCCACCGGCACGCCGACCGTCGTCGTGCTGCTGACCGGTCGTCCGTACGCGATCGGCTGGGCACTCGACGGCGACCAACCGAAGCCCGCGGCGGTCGTCCAGGCGTTCTTCCCCGGCGAGGAGGGCGGCACCGCGATCGCCGACCTGCTCACCGGTGCCGCGGCACCGTCCGGCCGCCTGCCCGTCTCGCTGCCGCGGTCGGCCGGCGCGCAGCCGTACTCGTACCTGCACCCTCGTCTCGGCGGACCGTCCGACGTCACCGCGACGGACTCCACGCCGGTCCGACCGTTCGGCTACGGCCTGACCTGGACGTCCTTCGCGTACGAGGACCTGACGGTGGACGGGACCGCGTCCACGGACGGAGCGCTCACCGCGTCGGTCACCGTGCGGAACACCGGCGACCGGGACGGCGTCGAGGTCGTCCAGCTCTACGGGCACGACCCGCACGCGTCGATCACGCGCCCGGTCGCGCAGCTGCTCGGTTACGCCCGGGTCGCGGTCGCGGCGGGGGAGTGCGTCACGGTGCGGTTCGACGTGCCGGTGCAGCGGTTCGCCTTCACCGACCGCGCGATGCGGAAGGTGGTCGAGCCGGGGGACGTCGAGGTGTGGGTCGCGTCCGACGCGGCGGCGTCGCGGCCGGGAGGCCCGGTGGAGACGGGCGGGATCGTCGCGTCCGGGGACGGACCGGTCCGGCACGAGTTCCCCCGGTCGGCGACGGACCGTGCGGTCGTGCGCCTGACCGGTGCCGTGCACGAGGTCACGCTGGCCGACCGGCGCACCGTGACCTGGACGACCGTCTGAGCTGCCGACGCCGCCGTGGAGTGTCCGGATCAGGGACCCCGCGGCGGCGTCCGCGTGCGTTCCGACGTCCGGCCGGTAGCGTGGAACGAGTCTTCCACGGGGACCGCGTCACGGTGCGCCACCACGCACCGCGGCCCCGGTGGACCAGGAGGAGGACGACACCCGTGAGCACCGACGACCAGGCACGCGTGCGCAGCGCGCTCGTGGCGGCACTCGACGTCGTCGACGCGCCACCGTCGGAGCGCTTCGAGCGCATCGTCCGGGTCGCGCGCGAGGTCTTCGACGTGCCGCTGTCGTACGTCAACGTGCTCGACGACGACCTGCTGCACACCCTCACCCCGAACGTGCCCGACGAGATCGTCTCCGGACCGGTCGGGTGGTCCTTCTGCCAGCTGACGGTGCAGCACACGGAGCCGACCGTCGTGCCGGACACCACGGCCGACCCCCGGACCGCCGACCTGCCGGGCGTGACACGGCGCGGCATCCGGTTCTACGCGGGCGTCCCGCTCACGATCGCGGGTGGGGAGCCCGTCGGGACGCTCTGCCTGATGGACACGCGACCGCGGGCGTTCTCGCCGCAGGACACCGCCGCGCTCATCGACCTCGGACACTGGGCCGAGCGCGCGCTCGCCCAGGGGCTGCACCACGACCGCCTGCTCGAGGTCGCAGGCGCACTCGCGCCGAGCGCCGTCGCGCCCGACGGCTACCGGATCGCCGGCACCACGGTGCCCTACGGCGACCTCAGCGGCGACCTGCACGACTGGTCGGTCGTCGACGGCGACCTCGTGCTGACGCTCGCCGACGTCATGGGCAAGGAGCAGCCGGCCGCGCTGCTCGCGGCGGGGATCCGGGCCGCCCTCCGGCAGCACCGCACCGTCGCGCCCGTGGCCGCCGTCGCCGCCGTCGAACCCGCCCTCGCCGAGGACCTCGGACGCGCGAGCGCCTTCGCCACACTGTTCCACGCCCGGCTCGACCCGGTCAGCGGCGTGGTCGACGTGGTGGACGCGGGCCACGGGCTGGCGGTGCACGTGCCGGCGGCGGGGACGCCTCGGGTGCTCCGGTCCCACGGGCTGCCGCTGGGGTTGCACGCCGAGGGTGCACGGCGCAGGGCGTCGACCACGGTCCTGGAGCCCGGGGACGCCCTCGTCGTGGTGAGCGACGGGGCGCTCGACCTGGGTGACGGGACGATCGACACCCTGCTGGACCTCGCGCGGACCCTGCGCGCCGCGTCGAGCGTCGAGGCCTTCCTCGAGACGGTGCGGCTGCGTGCGGCCGAGCGGGCCGAGGACGACGTGACGGTCGTCGTCCTCGGCCGGGCCTGACCGCGCGCAGCGGCCTCCGGCTCAGGCAGCCATCGGGCCGTAGCGGCGGTGCCCCTTGACGTCGTAGCGATCGAGCATCATCACCTTGTCCCAGGCGGCGACGAAGTCCCGCACGAACCGCTCCTGCCCGTCGCTGCCGGCGTAGACGTCGACGATCGAACGGAGCTGCGCATTCGACCCGAACACCAGGTCGTCCCGCGACGCGGTCCACCGCTCCTCGCCCGTGCGCTGGACGGTGCCGGTGAAGGTCGACTCGTGCTCGTCCGTCCTCGTCCACACCAGGTCGGTGTCGGTGAGGTTGACGAAGAAGTCCGTCGTCAGCGCGCCGACGCGGTCGGTCAGGACGCCCGTCGACGAGCCGTCCCAGTTCGCGCCGAGCACCCGGAGGCCGCCGGTCAGCACCGTCCACTCCGGGGCCGTGAGCGTCATGAGGTTCGCGCGGTCCAGGAACACCGCCTCCGGAGCGACACCGGGGGCGAAGTCCGCGAAGCGCTCGGACACGTGGTTCCGGAACCCGTCGGCGACGGGGCGCAGCCACTCGAACATCTCGACGTCGGTCTGCTCCTGGGAGGCGTCCGCACGGCCGGGCGTGAACGGCACGGTGACCTCGACACCCGCGGCGCGTGCGGCGTCCTCCACCCCGACGCAACCGGCGAGCACGACCAGGTCGGCGAGCGAGACGTGCTTCCCGTCCTGCTCGAAGGCGGCCTTGACGCCGCGGAGGGTCTCGACGACCGGGACCGTCCGCCGGTTGATCGGCCAGTCCTTCTGCGGGGCGAGCGCGATCCGCCCGCCGTTGGCACCGCCGCGCTTGTCACTGTCCCGGTAGGTCGACGCGGCGGAGTACGCGGTGACGACCAGGTCGGAGACCGAGGTGCCGGTCGACCGGATCGCCGCTCGGAGCGTATCGACGTCCGCGTCGCTCAGGGGCTCGCCGACCGGGTCGGGCAGCGGGTCCTGCCACAGCAGGTCGTCCGAGATCGTCGTCTCCGGACCGAGGTAACGGTGCTTCGGCCCCATGTCGCGGTGCGTCAGCTTGTACCAGGCCTTCGAGAAGGCCGTGGTGAACAGGTCGAAGTCGGCGAGGAAGCGCTCGCACACCTCGCGGTAGGCCGGGTCGACCTTCAGCGCGATGTCCGAGGTCATCATCATGAGCGCGTGTGTCTCGCCGGGCACGTGGGCGTCCGGGGTGCGCGGGGCGTCGGGGTCCGCCGGGGTCCACTGCAGGGCGCCCGCCGGGCTCGTCGTCTGCTCCCACTCGTGGCCGAACAGGTTCTCCAGGTAGCTGTTGTCCCAGCGGGTCGGGTCCTGGGTCCAGCTGCCCTCGATGCCGTTCGTCATCGTGTCCTTGCCGTTGCCGGCACCCTTCGGGTTGTGCCACCCGAGCCCCATCGCCTCGACCGGCGCGATCTCCGGGGGCGGACCGATCTCGGCCGCGGGGACCTGGCCGTGGCTCTTGCCGAACGCGTGGCCGCCGGCGATCAGGGCGACCGTCTCCTCGTCGTTCATGGCCATCCGGCTGAAGGTGATGCGGATGTCCCGCGCCGAGCCCATCGGGTCGCCGTTCGCGTACGGTCCCTCGGGGTTCACGTAGATGAGCGCCTGGTGCGAGGCAGCGAGCGGGCTCTGCAGGTCGTAGTCCGCGTCGCCGTTCTCGCCGTGCCACCGCTCGTCGCGCTGGACCATGTCGTCCTGGCTCTCGACGTGGTGCGGGTCCCGGACCTCCGGGCCCCACCAGGTGCCCTCGTCCGGCTCCCACGCGTCGAGTCGACCGCCGCCGAAGCCGTACGTCGGCAGACCCATGAGCTCGAGCGAGCAGTTCCCCGTGAGGACCATCAGGTCGGCCCACGAGAGCGCGTTGCCGTACTTGTGCTTGATCGGCTGGAGCAGACGTCGCGACTTGTCGGTGTTCCCGTTGTCCCACCAGCTGCTGATCGGGGCGAAGCGCTGCATCGCGGTGCCCGCTCCGCCGCGACCGTCCGCGATCCGGTAGGTCCCCGCGGCGTGCCAGGCCATCCGGATCATCTGCGGGCCGTAGTTGCCGTAGTCCGCGGGCCACCAGTCGACCGAGGTCGTGAGCAGCTGCGTGATGTCGCGCTTGAGCTCGTCGAGGTCGATCGTCGCGAAGGCCGCCGCGTAGTCGAAGTCCGCACCGAGCGGGTCGGCGTCGACGCCGTTGCGGTGCAGCAGCTCGACACGGAGCCGCTGCGGGTACCAGCCCTCGAGCGACGACGGTGCCTGACCGAACGTCCCGCCCAGGTGGTCACCACCGGCGGGCAGGGACCCGGCCATGTGGAAGCTGCAGGTGTCGGTGCCGTCGGCGTCCCGGCCGTGGGAACCGTGGAAGGACGCGCCCTGCGGGGTCGCGGTGTCGTGCTGCCCGCTGTCGTCGGTGCCGTGCGTGCCGGTCGTGCTGTCGTTGCTCAACGCTGCTCCTGTTCGATGACTGTCCGCGGAACGCGGGGGACGCCCGTCACGCTCCGCCCCGAGGCTGTGAGGACGGCGGGAGCAGTGCGCATCCCGCCGGTGGGTCCGGTCAGCCCTTCCAGACGGACACGGCGCCGGCGTGACCGATCACGACGACCTCGACGAGCGAGCCGATGCCGGCGGCGACGAGCAGCACGGGGCCGACGATCCCCACCGCTCGTGCCAGCCCGGCGTCCGCGACCCGCGGGGCGGCGAAGCGGTGCCAGCCCCACCACAGCGTCAGCAGCACGAACACCGCGATCGACCACGGCAGCAGTCCGTCGGCGAGCTCGGTGTGCCGTTCGAGCAGCGCGGTCTCACGCTCGCGGTGTTCGAGCCACTCGCCGGACGAGGTCGCGAGCGGCACCGAGACCAGCGCCACCAGGGCGATGACCGGCGCGCCGACCGCGAGCCACCGTCGGGCTGCCGGCCAGGCCGCCGTCACGATCGTGGTGAGGGCCGCGACGGGCACCGAGACCGTGGTCAGGTGCACGAGGAGCGGGTGCAGGGGGATGCCGTCGAACTGCCAGTCCATCGTGGCCTTCCGGATCGCGCGTCGGTGGTTCCGACGACCTGCGATCAGCCAAGCGGACCGACCGGTACCGCGCTCGCCCGGCAGGCCGGTCGACGCACTCCGCGACCACTCGAGACCTCACACGGAGCGGCCGGAGCGCCACACCGGGACGACCCCGTCAGGGGCGGTGTTCGTACCGACCCGGCGGTGGGTCGAGCGGCAGCTGTCGCGGCGACTGGCCGCCGTTCCTCGCAGCGCCCACGGCCGTGACGGAGCGGGTCACGATGCTCACCGCGGTCGCGAACCACCCGCGCTTCCGCGGATGCTCGAACGCGTCGTCACCCAACGGTCGGTCGTCGTCCGAGTGCCCCATGACGCCCCTCCCGGTGTCGGTCCTCGTGAGGCTACACGGCCGCGGACCGCACCGGGAGGTCCGGGATCCGCCCTCGCTCCGGGAACCCCGGGGGAGCGTGGGTACCGTGGCACTCCTCACACCGTGAAGGAGCACGCCATGTCGGACGCACACGACCCCCGCGACACCACCAACGACCCCGAGGGCACCGAGAAGGCCGACGGCCTCGGCGAGGACGGCACGATCCCCGCGCACCCCGAGGGGGTCGCCGCCGGCTTCGCCGGGGACGACTCGCACTTCAACCCCGAAGAGGACGACGAGACGGCGGAGTAGCCGACCCGAGCACGAGACGCACGGGAGGCCCGTGGCGACGCCGCCACGGGCCTCCCGTTGCGTCTCCGGTCGCCGCGTCGCCTGCGGGACCGGGCCGCGGATCGGTACCGTGTCGGGCATGGCCCGCTTCACACCCCCCGCTGCCGACGCGATGCGTGCGGCCCTGCTCGCCGCCGCCCGCGACGAGTTCGCTGCGCACGGGCTGGGCGGGGCGCGGATCGAGCGCCTCGCCGCCGACGCCGGGAGCAACAAGGCGCAGGTGTTCCACTACTTCGGGGGCAAGGACGGCCTGTTCGACGCGCTGCTGACGAGCGAGCTGACGGCCGTGCACGATGCCGCGCCGCTCGACACGGCCGACCTGGCGGCGTGGGCCGGACGCCTGCACGACGTCCTGGTCGAGCGTCCCTGGGTGCAGCGTCTCGCCACCTGGCACCGGCTCGAGCGGCCGGAGACACCGATCGAGGCGCTCGCCGAGCAGTACGCCGACGCCGTCGCCGAGGTCGAGCGGGCACAGCGCGCCGGTGTGCTCCCGCGGCGCTTCCGCCCCGCGGTGCTCTACGGGCTCGTCGTCCAGCTCGCGGAGGTCTGGTCGACGCTCCGGCCCGAGGCGTCCGCTCCGGTCGCAGCGGTCGTGCCGCAGCGCCGCCGTCAGGTCGTCGTGGACGCCGTCGGAGCGCTGCTCGGCGACTGACCGGTGTCCCGTCGGGCCCTGCGGTGCAACGTGTCCGAGGGGCGCTCGCCGAAGGCGCCGGCGTAGGTCCCCGCGAACCGGCCGAGGTGTGCGAACCCCCACGCCTGCGCCACCTCGGAGACCGTGGTGGTGGTCGGGTCCCCGGCCTCGAGCGCGGCACGGACCCGGTGCAGTCGCACGTCGCGCAGGAACTGCATCGGGCTCGCGGCTCCGACGCGGTGGAACGCCGCCTGCAGTCCTCGGGCGCTGAGCCCGGTGGCGCGACAGACGTCGGCAGTGGTGAGCGGGCGGTGCGCGTTCGCGGCGATCCACTCCTGCGCGACCCGCACCGATCCCCGTCCTGCGGCCGTGACGCCGGACGCAGCGGTCACGTCGAACGCCCCGATGACGGCCTCGGCGACGCGACGGTGCTGCACCGAGCGGACGACGGGGTCGGCACCCGGGTCCCACAGGGTCGTGGCGGCGCCCGCGATGGTCCGGCGCAGTGCGGGGAGCGCGTCCGGGTCGGCCTCCGCGCGCAGGTCCAGCGGGCCGGGGAGGTCACCGCGGACCGCAGCCGAGACGGACTCGAGGAAGGCGCCGTCGAAGCGGATCACGTGCTGGACCGCGGGGGCGGCGTCGAAGGCGAACGGGCGTCCTGCCGGGTACATCACGGGGACGTTGGGCCGCATGGTGATCCGGTCACGGCGGTCGGTGTCGAGGACCATGCCCGGCCCGGTCGCCCACGCCAGGGTGTACTGGCCCCCCGGGTTGATCGTGCCCCAGCGGTGCGCCGCGACCGCTGACGTCGCGGTGGTCACCTGGTCGTCGCCGACCGCGCGGTACCGGTAGGAGAACCCCTCGGACAGCGCCTGTCCGATGTTGATGTCGTGACTGCTGTAGACGCCCTCGAACAGCTCCACGGCGTCGTCGACCGCTGCGCCGTGCTGTTCGGTGGCGGTGGGGGTGCGGAGATCGGTTCGCATGCGCGGACCAGTCTGCGCCTCCTCGCCGAGGATCAGCGGTGCGGTGCGCGTCGCGGCGTTCCGGCGCCGACTCCGACGTCGACGATCGGACAGTGTTGCATTCTGCGACTGGTCAACCGAGGTGCTGCGAGAGGAACGCCGCCTGCCGCTCCCAGTGCCGGTGGCCGCCGCCCTCGTGGCCGTTGTAGGGGTAGACCTCGATGTGCTTGTCGGTCGACGCGAGCGCGTTGTACGCAGCGAAGGTCGTGCGCGGCGGGACCACGTCGTCCATGAGGGCGACCGAGAACAGCGCCGGGGCCGTGATGCCTGCGGCCAGGTTCACGCCGTCGAAGTACGCCGCGGTGTCCCAGACGGTGTCGACCGCGTCCCGGTGCACGGCGAGGTACTGGGCGAGCTCGAGGTAGGGGCCGCCGGTCGCGACGTCGGTGCCGTGCTCCCAGTCGGACAGGAACGCGACGTCGGGCAGCACGGCGACGAGTGGCGCGCTGTGTGCCTCGACCAGGGCGGCCGCCGCGATCGCGATGCCCCCGCCCTGGCTGCCGCCGGTCAGCGCGATGCGGTCACGGTCGACTCCCGGCAGTGTCCGCACGGCGTCGACGAGTCGGACGGCGTCCGTGTAGACCCGCCGGTAGTAGTGCTCGGCGGGCGAGGTGATGCCGCTCGCCATCCACCCGCCACCGTTCGGGCCGGACCCGTGCGGGTCGGGGGTGTCGCCGCCGGTTCCCCAGCCGCTGCCCTGCCCGCGGGTGTCCATCACGACGTGCACGTACCCGGCGAGCGCCCACGCGACCCGCTCGCCGGGCAGCCCGCGACCACCGCCGTAGCCGATGAACTCGACCACGGCGGGCAGGTCGCCCGTCGAGCCCGCCGGCCGCGAGACCCAGGCGCGGACGGAGTCGCCGCCGAAGCCCGGGAACGTCAGGTCCTGCACGTCGAGCGCGGTGACCGGCGTGGTGGCGGGGACGAGCACGGGCTCGGTCCCGGCGCCGGCCGCCCGCGCCTCGGCGACGGTGGCCGCCCAGAAGGCGTCGAGGTCGTCGGGCCGCGGCACGGTCGGGCGGTAGGTGCGCAGCTGGTCGAGGGGCAGGTCGGTGAGCGGCATGGGGTCCTTCCGGCAGAGGTGATGTGGGCTGTTCCGCGTGCGGGATGTCGAACCGCTCGTAGGGTGCCGGTTCTTCCTGCACCCTACGAGCGATTCGTCTTCCTCCGAGCGGTTCGTCCTACTGGCGCGCGGCGGCGCGGTACTGCTCGAGCACCTCGGGGTGCGGGTCCGCGGGCACCACCGTCGCGGCGACCTCCCACGACGGGAGGCTCCCGGTCAGCACCCACGCGGCCTGTCGAGCGGCGCCCGAGGCGACGTACTCGCCCGGTTCCGGGATCGACACGTCGCGGCCGAACACCTGCGCGGCGACGGCCCGGACGGCCTCGTTCCGTGCAGCGCCGCCGATCAGCAGCAGCCGCGACACCTGCACCCCGGTGGCCTCGACCGCGGCGAGGCCGTCGGCCAGGGCGCAGAGCATGCCCTCGACTGCGGCGCGGGCGAGGTGCGCCCGGTCGGTCGTCGCGGGCGTCATGCCCACGAGCGAGGCGGTGGCGTCCGGTCGGTTCGGCGTGCGCTCGCCGACGAAGTACGGCACGAGCACGAGCCCGTCCGCCCCTGCCGGCGCCTGCAGCGCCAGCTCGCCGAGCTCGCCGTGGTCGACGGAGAGGAGTCCGCCGATCACCTCGAGCACGCGGGCCGCGTTGAGCGTGGTGACGATCGGGAGGCGCGACCCGGTCCCGTCGGCGAAGCCCGCCACGGTCCCGCTCGGGTCCGTCACCTCGGTGTCGGTGACGCCGAAGACGGTCCCGCTGGTCCCGAGGGACACCGCGACGTCACCCGGGCCGAGCCCGAGGCCGAGCGCTGCCCCGGCGTTGTCGCCGAGTCCCGGGCCGACGACGAGCCCCGCGCGGGCGACGGCGCCGCCCGGCAGCTCCACGTCGGACGCCAGGGTGCCCATCGCCTCGTCGGGCGCCACGACCCGCGGGACCACGACCGGGCTGTCGCCGCCGTGGTGCGGTCCGGCAGCGACCCGCGAAGGACGTCCGAGCGCCTGTTCGAACAGCTCCGCGTCGTACTCCCGGCGCACCGGGTCCCAGTAACCGGTGCCGCTGGCGTCCGAACCGTCGGTCGCCAGCGCGTCGAGGTCCGGCCCGAGCGGGCTCTCGTCGGCGGGGCCGTACCCGCGCAGCCGCCACGACAGCCAGTCGTGGGGGAGCGCGACGGCGGCGACGCGCGCCGCGTTGTCGGGCTCCGCGTCGCGGAGCCACCGCAGCTTGGTGCCGGTGAACGACGCCACCGGGACCAGACCCGTGCGGGTGACCCATGCCTCCCGGCCGAGCTCCTCGACCATCTGCGCGGCCGCGTCGGCGCTGCGGACGTCGTTCCACAGGAGTGCGTCGCGGACCACGCGGCCGTCGGCGTCGAGCGCGACCATGCCGTGCTGCTGCCCGGCGACCGCGACGGCGGCGACGTCGTCGAACCCGCCGGCGTCCGCGATCGCGGTGCCGAGCGCGTCCCACCAGCGGCGGGGGTCGACGGACGTGCCGTCCGGGTGGGTCGCACGACCCTCCCGGACGACCGCACCGGTGCCCGCGTCACGGATGGTGACCTTGCACGACTGGGTCGACGAGTCGACCCCGGCGACGAGCTGCTGGCTCAACGAGCGCCCATGAGGTGCTCGATCGCCAGCTGCTGCAGGCGCACGAAGCCGAAGCCCTTGCCGCCGAAGTACGCGTCGGCGTCGAAGTCCTCGTACGCCGAACGGTCGGCGAGGAAGTCGTCGTACGACTCGCCGCTGTTCAGCGTCGGCGTCGAGAGCTCGTCGACCTTCGCGGCGGACAGGGCCTCCTGCACCTCGGGGTCGGCGCGGAACGCCTGGGCGCGCTCCTTGAGGAGCAGGTACATGCGCATGTTCGCCTGCGCCGAGTCCCAGACGCCGGTGATGTCCTCGGTGCGGCTCGGCTTGTAGTCGAAGTGGCGGGGGCCGTCGTACGCCTGGCCGCCCTGCGGGGCACCGTGCTCGAGCAGGTCGACGAGCGAGAAGGCGTTCTGCAGGTCGCCGTGGCCGAACACCAGGTCCTGGTCGTACTTGATGCCGCGCTGCCCGTTGAGGTCGATGTGGAAGAGCTTGCCCTGGTAGAGCGCCTGGGCGATGCCGGCCGTGAAGTTCAGGCCCGCCATCTGCTCGTGGCCGACCTCGGGGTTGATGCCGAAGAGCTCCGGACGCTCGAGCGTCTCGGTGAAGGCGATCGCGTGACCGAGGGTCGGCAGGAGGATGTCGCCACGGGGCTCGTTCGGCTTCGGCTCGATGGCGAAGCGGATGTCGTAGCCCTTGTCGGTGACGTACTGGGCGAGCAGGTTCACGGCCTCGCGGTAGCGCTCGAGGGCGGCCTGCACGTCCTTGGCGGAGTCGTACTCCGAGCCCTCGCGGCCACCCCACATGACGAAGGTCTTCGCGCCGAGCTCGGCGGCCAGGTCGAGGTTGCGGAGCACCTTGCGGAGGGCGAAGCGACGGACGTTCCGGTCGTTCGAGGTGAAGCCGCCGTCCTTGAAGACGGGCGCCGAGAACAGGTTCGTCGTGACCATCGGCACGATGATGCCGGTGGAGTCGAGCGCGCCCTTGAGGCGGTCGATCTGTGCCTGGCGCTCGGCGTCGGTCGAGCCGAACGCGAACAGGTCGTCGTCGTGGAAGGTCAGGCCGTAGGCACCGAGCTCGTCGAGCTTCTCGACCGCCTCGACCACGTCCAGCGCGGGACGGGTCGGGCCGCCGAACGGGTCGGAGCCGTTGTAGCCGATGGTCCAGAGACCGAAGGAGAACTTGTCGTCGCGGGTGGGCGTCGTTGCCATGGTGGATCACCGTTCGTCGTCGAAACAAAATGTTGCCGCGCCCAACATAAGCGGTAGGGTGGATCCTGGCAACACCGGATCGCAAAGGAGCGAGTGGATGGCACAGGACGGACACGGACCGGGACGACTGCGCGTCGCCATGGTCGGGCACGGCTTCATGGGAGCGGCGCACTCCCAGGCGTGGCGGACCGCACCGCGGTTCTTCGACCTCGGCGTCGAACCTGAGATGGCCGTGGTGGTCGGCCGTGACGCCGAGCGCACCGAGGCAGCGCGCGTGCAGTACGGCTGGCAGGCCGCGTCGTCGGACTGGCGGCAGGTGGTGGCGGACCCCGACATCGACCTCGTCGACATCGTCTCGCCCGGTTCCTCGCACGTCGAGATCGCGATCGCCGCGCTCGAGGCCGGCAAGCACGTCCTCTGCGAGAAGCCCCTCGCCAACACGGTCGAGGAGGCCGAGGCGATGACCGCCGCTGCGGAGGCCGCCGCCGAGCGCGGCGTCCGCGCGATGGTCGGCTTCAGCTACCGCCGCGTCCCTGCGATCGCGTTCGCTCGGCAGCTGGTGGCGGACGGGAGGATCGGCACGGTCCGCCAGGTCCGCGCGCTCTACCTGCAGGACTGGTTGTCCGACGAGGACGGCCCGATGACGTGGCGCCTCGACAAGGCGCTCGCCGGCTCGGGCTCGCTCGGCGACATCGGTGCGCACGCGATCGACCTCGTCGAGCACGTCACGGGCGCACACCTGTCGACCGTGTCCGGCACGCTCGAGACCTTCGTGCACGAACGTCCGCTGATGGCCGAGGGGGTCGGGCTCTCCGGCACCGCCTCGAGTGAGCGCGGACAGGTCACCGTCGACGACGCCGCGTTCTTCCTCGGTCGGCTCACCGGCGGCGCTGCCGAGGGTGCGATCGGCACCTTCGAGGCCACGCGCTACGCGACCGGGCGGAAGAACGGCCTGACGCTCGAGGTCAGCGGGTCCGAGGGTGCGATCCAGTTCGACCTCGAGTCCATGAACGAGCTGCGCCTGTACGAGTCGTCGGCACCCGCGGGGGAGCAGGGCTTCCGTCGCATCCTCGTCACCGAGCCGGAGCACGAGTACATGGCTGCCTGGTGGCCGACCGGGCACCTCATCGGCTACGAGCACACCTTCAGCCACCAGGTCGCCGACCTCGTGCGGGCGATCGTCGCGGGCACCGACCCCTCGCCGTCGTTCGCCGACGGCCTGCACGTGCAGCGCGTCCTCGATGCGGTCGAGCGCAGCGCGTCCGACGGCAGCGCCTGGACGGCGATCTGATGGCCGACACGAAGAACGACACGACGAAGCGAGCGCTGGTCGTCCGTGGCGGGTGGGACGGGCACATGCCCGTCGAGACCACGGAGCTGTTCGTCCCGTTCCTGCGCGACAACGGCTTCGACGTCCACGTGTCGGACTCGACGGCCGTGTACGCCGACGAGTCCGTGATGGCGGACGTCGACCTGATCGTGCAGGTCGTCACGATGTCGACCATCGCTGACGACGAGTTCGCGGGACTGCAGCAGGCGGTGCTCGGTGGCGCCGGGCTCGCCGGGTGGCACGGCGGGATCGCGGACGCCTTCCGGAACACCGCCGACTACCTGCACATGGTCGGCGGGCAGTTCGCGCACCACGCGGGCAAGCACCCGTCCGAGCGCACCGGAGAGCAGTCCGACAACTACATCCCGTACACGGTGCACATCACCGAGGCCGGGCACGAGCACCCGATCACGCAGGGCATCGAGGACTTCGACCTCGTCACCGAGCAGTACTGGGTGCTCTCCGACGAGTACAACGACGTGCTGGCGACGACGACGCAGGAGGCCCGGGACTTCGACGCCTGGAACCGTCCGGTCACCGCGCCGGCGATCTGGACCCGGCAGTGGGGGCAGGGACGCGTGTTCGTCTCGGCACCCGGGCACCGGCTCGAGGTCGTCGAGTCGCAGCCGCTCCGCACGATCATCGAGAGGGGACTCCTGTGGGCAGCCCGATGAAGGTCGGTGTCGTCGGTGTCGGCGTCATCAGCCAGCAGTACTTCGAGCACTTCCCGGCACTGCCCGGGCTCGAGCTCACCGCCGTCGCGGACATCGACGTCGCCCGGGCGCAGTCGGTGGGCGAGACGCAGGGCGTCCGCGGTGCCTCGGTCGACGAGCTGATCGCCGCGGACGACGTCGACGTCGTGCTCAACCTGACGATCCCGGCGGCCCACGCCGAGATCGCCACGCGGGCGCTCGAGGCCGGCAAGCACGTGTACGGCGAGAAGCCGCTGGCGATGTCGACGGCCGAGGCGCGCCCCGTGCTCGACCTCGCCCGTCGCTCGGGCCTGCGGGTGGGCAGCGCGCCGGACACCGTGCTCGGCACCGGGATCCAGACGGCGCGGCAGGCGCTCGACAGCGGCGTGATCGGGACCCCGGTCGGCGCCGCCGTGTCGTGGTCGGCGCCCGGGCACGAGCTCTGGCACCCGGCGCCGGCGTTCTACTACCAGCCCGGCGGCGGCCCGCTGCTCGACATGGGTCCGTACTACCTGACGAGCCTCGTGTCGTTCTTCGGCCCGGTCGTCCGGGTCAGCGGAGCCTCGACCCGGACGGACCGCGAGCGCACCATCGCGACCGGCCCCGCGGCCGGCACCCCGCTCCGGGTCGACATCGACACGCACGTCGTCGCCGTCCTCGAGCACGCGGACGGCGTCGTCTCGACCGTCACGGTGTCGTTCGAGGTCTGGGCCACCAGGGCGCCGCTGTTCGAGGTGTTCGGCACCGCGGGCACCCTCGGCGTCCCCGACCCGAACCGGTTCTCCGACACCGTGTCGATCGCCGACGCCGCCACCCGCGAGTGGCGGGACCTGCCGACGAGCGCCGGGTACGCCGACGCCGGACGCGGCTACGGCCTGGCCGACATGGCGCACGCGATCGCGACGGATCGCCCGCACCGCGCGTCCGGCGACCTCGCGTTCCACGTGCTCGAGGTGATGGAGGCGGTCTCCACCGCGGCCCGCGAGCACACCGTGGTCGAGGTCCGGTCGCGCGTCGACCGCCCCGACACCGTGCCGGCCGGTGCCACCCCCGGGTCCTGGTGAGCCAGACTCGGCAGCAGCAGCAGCAGCAGCAGCAGCAGCAGCAGCACGACGCGACACGACACGACACGACAGGCGAGGAAGGACGACGACGATGACGACGACGGACGGAACCGGCGAGACCGGGGCGAGCAGCGCCTCCAGGCCGGTGACCCTGTTCACCGGGCAGTGGGCGGACCTGCCCTTCGAGGAGGTCGCACGCCTGGCGGGCGAGTGGGGCTACGACGGGCTGGAGATCGCCTGCTGGGGCGACCACCTGGACGTCCGACGTGCCGCGACGGACCCGGCGTACGTGGCCGACCGGAAGGCGGTCCTCGAGCGCAACGGACTGCAGGTCTGGACGATCGCGAACCACCTGACCGGCCAGGCCGTCTGCGACGACCCGATCGACCAGCGGCACGAGGACATCCTCGCGCCGCACGTGTGGGGCGACGGCGACCCCGAGGGCGTCCGCCGGCGGGCGGCGGAGGAGCTGCAGTGGACGGCCCGTGCGGCCGCCGCGCTCGGGGTGTCGACCGTGACCGGATTCTCGGGATCGTCGATCTGGAAGACCGTCGCCGGGTTCCCGCCCGTGCCCCCGGCGATGATCGAGGCCGGGTACCAGGACTTCCACGACCGCTGGTCGCCGATCCTCGACGTGTTCGAGGAGGTCGGCGTCCGCTTCGCGCTCGAGGTGCACCCGTCCGAGATCGCCTACGACTACTGGACCGCGAAGCGGGCGCTCGAGGTGTTCCGGGACCGCCCGTCGTTCGGGTTCAACTTCGACCCGTCGCACTTCGTGTGGCAGGACCTCG
This sequence comes from Curtobacterium sp. 260, assembly GCF_030803485.1. NCBI lineage: Bacteria > Bacillati > Actinomycetota > Actinomycetes > Micrococcales > Microbacteriaceae > Curtobacterium > Curtobacterium sp. 260. The sequence goes on from NZ_JAURUY010000002.1 coordinate 86,114, forward strand.
ACCCCGCCGCGTTCCTGCTCGACTTCGCCGACCGGGTGTACCACGTGCACTGCAAGGAGTCGGTCAAGCAGCTCGACGGCCGCAACGGTCGACTCGGATCGCACCTGCCGTGGGGCGACCCCCGTCGTGGGTGGGACTTCGTCTCCGCCGGGCACGGGGACGTGCCGTGGGAGCGGGTGTTCCGCGTGCTGAACCACATCGGGTACGACGGCCCGACGAGCGTCGAGTGGGAGGACGCCGGCATGGACCGACTCGTCGGCGGCCCCGAGGCGCTCGCGTTCGTGCGTCGCCTGGGGACGATCGCCCCGCCCGACGCCGCGTTCGACGCCGCGTTCTCCCGCTCGCGCTGAGCCGCGCGCGGGTACGGACGGACCCGCGAGACTCGGTCCCGCGGACAGTTCCCCGGTGCCGAACCCGCGAAGGTGTCCGCCGAGCCGAGACTCGGCCCCGCCCCGCCCCGCCCCGCCCCGCCCCGCACCACCCCACATCACACCACCACGAGGAGGACCCATGGCCAGGTCGGCCACGACCACGCCCGGGAACGTCGCGCGCGTCCTCCGCATCGTGCACGAGGGCGGGCCGGTCACCCGTGCCGAGCTCACCCGTCGGACGGGACTCAACCGTTCGACGGTCCTGGCGCTCGTCGGGGAGCTCGTCGAGCAGGGACTCGTGCACGAGGAGCTCCCGGGCGCCGGGGCGGACCGTCCCGCCGGGGTCGGTCGGCCGAGCGCCGTCGTCCGGGCATCGCGCGACGTCGTGGCCGCCGCGGTGACGGTGGAGATCGACGCCGTCGCCGTGGCGCTCGTCGCGCTCGACGGCACCGTGCGCGACCGCCTCGTCGAACCCCAGTCGAGCGTGCCCGGTGCCGCCGCAGCGATCGACGCCGTGGCCCGTGTCCTCGCCACGCTGACCGCACGCGCCGATCCGGCACTGCGGCTCGTCGGTGTGGGCGTCGCGGTGCCGGGCATCGTCCGGGTCGAGGACGGGGTCGTCCGCGACGCCCCGCACCTCGGTTGGCGGGACGAGCCCTTCGCCGGGCCCCTCGCCGAGCGTCTCGGGCTGCCCGTCCGCGCGGCGAACGACGCGAACGTCGGTGCGTGGGCCGAACGGCTCTACGGCAGCGCGCGCGGCGTCGACGACCTCGTGTACCTCAACGGCGGCGCCAGCGGCATCGGCGGCGGGATCGTCAGCGCCGGCCGCCCGTTCAGCGGCGCGGACGGGTACGCGGGCGAGCTCGGGCACACCTTCGTCGCGGCGAACGGCATCCGCTGCCACTGCGGGGCGATCGGGTGCCTGGAGACCGAGGCTTCACGCGGGGCCCTCACCGCGGTGACCCGGACCGCGCCCGACGACCTGGACGCCCTCGCCACCGCCCTGGCCGAGGGACACGACGCGGTCGAACGGGTCGTGGACCGCCAGGTGACCGCGCTCGCGACGGCGATCCGGAACGCCATCCACACCGTCGACCCGCAGGTCGTCGTGCTCGGGGGGTTCCTCGGCGTGCTGCTCGGGCACGTGGGGGACCGCGTCGAGGACGACGTCCGGGCGCAGACGATGGCCGCGATGACCGACCGGCTGCGCATCGTGCCGGCGGAGCTCGGCCGCGACGTCCTCGTCCGGGGCGCCGCCGAGCTCGGCTTCGCCGCCCTGCTGCGCGACGGGACTCTGCCTACCACGACCGGCGCGACCACGACCGGCCCGAGCAGCGCGACCTCGACCGGCGCGACCGGCGCGCCCGGGACCCGCGTGACCGCCGCAACCTCGACCCGCGCGTCCGACACCGACCACACCACAGCCGACCGCGACGACGCGGTCGAGGAAGCGAGATCCGCATGAGCACCCCCTCCGACACCCAGCGCGCGAGCGTCCTGCTCGGCACCGAGGACCTGACGATCGAGGACCGCCCCGTCCCCGAGGTCGCCCCCGGCGACGTGCTCGTCCGCGTGGCCGCCGTCGGCGTCTGCGGCTCCGACGTCCACTACTACCGCCACGGCCGCATCGGCGACTTCGTCGTCGAGGAGCCGCTCGTCCTCGGCCACGAGCTCTCCGGCACGATCGCCGCGGTCGGCGAGGGCGTCGACCCCGCCCGCGTCGGCGAGCGCGTCGCCGTCGAGCCCCAGCGCCCCTGCCACCGCTGCGCGCAGTGCCTGGCCGGCCGCTACAACCTCTGCCCGCACATGCGCTTCTACGCGACACCGCCGGTCGACGGTGCCTTCGCCGAGTACGTCACGATCGAGGCCGAGTTCGCGCACGCCCTGCCCGACACGGTGTCCTTCGAGGCCGGCGCACTGCTCGAACCGCTGTCCGTCGGCATCGCCGCCGCGCGCAAGGCCGGCATCGTGCCCGGCTCGAGCGTCCTCATCGCCGGCGCCGGACCGATCGGCGTCATCTGCGCCCAGGTCGCCCGGGCGTTCGGCGCGACGCGCGTGGTCGTCAGCGACCTCGTCCCCGAGCGCCGCGAGCGTGCGCTGTCCTTCGGCGCGACCGAGGTGGTCGACCCCGTCTCGGTGGACGTCACGGCGGACATCGTCCCCGTCGACGCCTTCATCGACGCCAGCGGTGCGCCCCGTGCCGTCTCGGACGGCATCAAGGCCGTCGGACCGGCCGGCGCGGCGGTGCTCGTCGGCCTCGGCAACTCCGAGATGGTACTGCCCGTCGAGCACATCCAGAACCTCGAGGTGACGGTCACCGGCATCTTCCGCTACACGAACACCTGGCCGGTCGCGATCGGTCTGGTCGCGTCGGGCCAGGTCGACCTCGACGCGCTCGTCACCGGGCGCTTCGGACTCGATGCGGTCCGCGAGGCCCTCGAGAGCGACACCGACCCGGCCTCGCTCAAGTCCGTCGTCTACCCGAACGGCGTGCCCGCGGGCGCGTGAGGACGCGAGCCGACGTGCGCGACGCGGGTCGCGCCGTCCGGTGAGCGGTCGACGGACGGGAGGCGCGGTGCCGGCGGGTGCCGTCCTCCCGTCCGTCGTCCGGTCACCACGGCGAGCCGTGGCCGGGTCGGCCCGCCGCGACACCGCGACGCGCTACGGTTCGGCCATGACCGCGACACCGGCGGCGGCAGTGCCGCGACGCACCGACCGGCGGGCACTCGTGTCCTGGGCGCTCTGGGACTGGGGGGCCTCGGCGTTCACCGCCGTCGTCACCACCTTCGTCTTCAGCACCTACCTGGCGAGCCGGGCGTTCGTCGACCCGCGGCTCGTCGCTGCCGAGGACTCGTCGACGGCCGCCGCGCAGACGGTCGAGCGGGAGCTGGCGCACAACGCCGCGACGGTGTCCACGGCCCTGACCCTGGCGGGGATCGTCGTGGCGCTCGTCGCACCCGCGGTGGGGCGGCTGGCGGACTCGTCCGGGCACCGCCGCCGGTCCGTGCTCATCGGGACGATCGGAACGGCGCTGTCGATCGGGGCGATGGTGTTCGTCGCGCCGCAGCAGCCGTACCTGGTGCTCGGCGCAGCGCTCCTCGGCATCGGGACCGTCGCGTACGAGGTCGCCACCGTCGGCTACAACGCGATGCTCGGCCAGGTGGCGTCGGGCCCGCAGACCGGCCGCGTCTCGGCGATCGGCTGGGCGGCCGGGTACTTCGGCGGGATCGTGCTGCTCGTCGTCCTGCTCCTGCTCTGCATCCAGGACTTCGGCACCGAGGGGGTCGCCGGCCTCCTGCAGCTGCCGTCGACCGTCGCGTCCGGGTCGTGGGACGTCCGGGTCGCGATCGGGATCGCCGCGGTGTGGCTCGCGGTCAGCTCGGTCCCGCTCTTCCTGACCGTGCCCGAGGCGGCGCCGGACCGCTCGCGCACGGGCGGTCTGCTCAGCGCCTACCGCGACCTCGGACGGCACGTCGCCCGGCTGTGGCGGGAACGCCGCAACGTCCTGGTCTTCCTGCTCGCGAGCGCCGTGTTCCGCGACGGCGTCGGTGCGGTCTTCACCTTCGGCGGCATCGTCGCCGCACAGGTGTTCGGCTTCAGCCCGTCGCAGGTGATCCTCTTCGCGATCGCGGCGAACGTGGTGGCGGGTGTCGCGACCTTCGCGTCCGGGCGGCTCGACGACCGCTTCGGCTCACGGGCGGTCATCACGGTCGCGCTCGTCGGGCTCGCGCTCACCGGCATCGGGGTGTTCCTGATCGGGAGCGCCACGGCCGGGTTCTGGGTGCTCGGGCTCACGCTGGCGATCTTCGTCGGGCCGGTGCAGTCGTCGTCCAGGGCGTACCTGGCACGACTCGCAACCCCGGGACGCGAGGGCGAGCTCTTCGGCCTCTACGCGACGACCGGGCGTGCGGCATCGTTCCTCGCGCCGGCGCTGTTCGGCATCGCGGTGACGGTCGGCGGGTCGACGCGGTACGGGATCATCGGCGTGGTCGTGGTCCTCGTCGCGGGCCTCGTGCTCATGGCGTTCGTGCAGCGCGAGCCCGCGCGGGCGTAGCGCACGGTCCGCTCGCCCCGCGCCGGGCCCGTGCTGTCGGTGCGGGTCGAGCACCCGGTCGGAGCACATGCGCCAGGATGGGTGCATGACCGACCAGCGGATCGCCGTCGTCGTCCTCGCCGCCGGGCAGGGCACGCGCATGAAGTCGTCCACCCCGAAGGTGCTGCACCGCCTCGCCGGCCTGCCCCTGCTGGCGCACGTGCTGCGCACTGCGTCCTCGATCGAGCCGGAGCACGTCGCCGTGGTCGTGCGGCACGAGCGCGAGCGCGTCGCGGCCGAGGTCGCCGAGCGTGCCCCCGGGGCGATCGTGGTCGACCAGGACGAGGTCCCCGGCACCGGACGCGCCGTCGAGGTCGCGGTGCAGGCGCTCCCGGCGGACTTCGACGGCTCGGTCGTGGTGCTCTCCGGGGACGTCCCACTGCTCGACACGGCGTCGCTCCGACGCCTCGTGGACGCGCACGCCGGCAACGCCGTGACCCTGGTCAGCGCGATCGCCCCGGACCCGACGGGGCTCGGCCGGGTCGTCCGCGACGCCGCCGGGGTGTTCGTGCGCGTCGTCGAGCACAAGGACGCCACCGAGGCCGAACGGGCCATCACCGAGGCGAACGCCGGCATCTACGCGTTCGACGTGACCCACCTGCGTGCGGTGCTGCCCTCGCTCACCACGGCCAACGCGCAGGGCGAGAAGTACGTCACCGACGTCCCGTCGCTCGTCGCCGCGCGCGGGGGAGCGATCGACGTCGTCACGCTGACCGATCCGTGGCTCGTCGCCGGCATCAACGACCGCGCGCAGCTCGCCGACGCGGCGCGTGAGCTCAACGCCCGCATCGTCCGCCGGCACCAGCTCGCCGGCGTCACCGTGCAGGACCCGGCGACCACGTGGATCGACGTCGACGTCACCGTCGAGGCCGACGCCGAGATCCTCCCCGGCACGCAGCTCGTCGGGGCGACGGCGATCGCCGCCGGCGCGGTGGTCGGACCGGACACCACGCTCCGCGACACCGAGGTCGGAGCCGGCGCGGTCGTGAACCGCGTCGACGCGACGCTGGCGGTCATCGGCGACGGCGCCGCGGTCGGTCCCTTCGCCTACCTGCGACCGGGGACGGTCCTGGGCGAGCACGGCAAGATCGGCACGTTCGTCGAGACGAAGAACGCGGTGATCGGTCGCGGCAGCAAGGTCCCGCACCTGTCGTACATCGGTGACGCCGAGGTCGGCGAGGACTCGAACATCGGGGCCAACACGATCACTGCGAACTACGACGGCGTGCACAAGCACCGCACCGAGGTCGGGTCGAACGTCCGCACGGGCTCGCACAACGTGTTCGTCGCCCCGGTTAGGATTGGTGACGGGGCGTACACCGGCGCGGGTACGACCGTCCGCAAGGACGTACCGGCCGGGTCGCTGGCGATCAGCTACGCCCCGCAGCGCAACACCGACGGATGGGTCGAGGAACACCGACCCGGTTCGCCGGCGGCCGAGGCGGCTCGGCACGCGCACGGCGAACAGATCTGACGGCGGTCGGGTCGATCGAGACGACCCCGAGCGGGTCAGGGAGTGAGCACCGCACTTGTCCGGAATCAAGACCACGGGCCAGAAACGACTCGTCCTCGTGTCGGGCCGGGCGCACCCGGAACTCTCGGCGCAGATCGCCGACGAGCTCGGTGTCGACCTGGTGCCGACCGATGCCCGGACCTTCGCGAACGGTGAGCTCTACGCCCGCTTCGACGAGTCGGTCCGCGGTTGCGACGCGTTCGTCATCCAGTCGCACACCGCGCCCATCAACGAGTGGCTCATGGAGCAGCTCATCATGGTCGACGCCCTGAAGCGTGCCTCGGCGAAGCGCATCACCGTCGTCGCGCCCTTCTACCCCTACGCGCGCCAGGACAAGAAGGGCCGCGGGCGCGAGCCGATCTCGGCCCGGCTCGTCGCCGACCTGTTCAAGGCCGCCGGTGCCCACCGCATCATGAGCGTCGACCTGCACGCCGCACAGATCCAGGGCTTCTTCGACGGCCCCGTGGACCACCTGTTCGCCATGCCCGTCCTGCTCGAGCGCTTCCAGCAGATCCTCGACCCGAAGACCCTGACCGTCGTGTCGCCCGACATGGGCCGTGTGCGCGTCGCCGACATCTGGTCCGAGAAGCTCGGTGCTCCGCTGGCGATCATCCACAAGCGGCGCGACCCGCTCGTGCCGAACCAGGTGTCCGTGCACGAGATCGTCGGTGACGTCTCCGGCCGCGTGTGCCTGCTCGTCGACGACCTCATCGACACCGGCCGCACCATCGCGAAGGCCGCCGAGGCGCTCAAGAACGCCGGCGCGACCGGCGTGGTCGTCGCGGCGACCCACGCCGTGTTCTCCGACCCGGCCACCGAGCTGCTGCAGAGCGAGTTCATCGACCGCGTCGTCGTCACCGACACGCTGCCCCTGCCCGAGGACAAGCGCTGGGACCGCCTGGAGGTCCTGCCGATCGCGCCGCTCATCGCCCGCGCGATCCACGAGGTCTTCGACGACGGGTCCGTGACCTCCATGTTCGACGGTGCCGCGTAGGCGGACCGGCCGCGTGTCGGGCGTGACCCGGCCGGCGGGCTGAGCCGTGCCTCCCGTCCACCCGGCGCACGCTGCCCTGGCCGCCCGTCTGCGGGCGACGGGCAGCGTGTTCGCCGAGGACGAGGCCGACCTGCTGCTCGAGGCCGGCGACGGCGATCCCGTGAAGCTGCGCGGGCTCGTGCAGCGGCGACTCGGTGGTGAGCCGCTCGAGGTCGTGCTCGGCTGGGCCGCGTTCGACGGGCACCGTGTCCGGGTCGTCCCGGGGGTCTTCGTGCCGCGGACCCGCACCACCGTCGTCGTCGAGCAGGCCGCACGACGCCTGCACCGCTACGACCGGGTCGTCGACCTGTGCTGCGGTGTCGGGGCGATCTCGGTGGCGTTGCTCGGACGGGTCGGCGCACTCGACCTCGTCGCGGCGGACATCGACGCGGACGCCGTCGACGTCGCGGCGGAGAACATCGGCGACCGCGGGATCGTCGTCCCGGGCGACCTGTTCACGCCGCTGCCCGAGCGCTTCCGCGGCGTCGTCGACGTCATCGCGGTGAACGCGCCGTACGTGCCGTCGGACGCGCTGGCCACCATGCCGGCCGAGGCGCGGGAGCACGAGCGGCGCATCGCGCTGGACGGTGGACCGGACGGGCTCGACGTGCACCGGCGAGTGGCCGCGGGAGCGGGGGTGTGGCTGCGCCCGGGCGGCGCGGTCGTCATCGAGGTCTCGTCGACGCAGGCGCCGCAGTCCGCTGCGCTGTTCGAGGGCGCCGGGTTCACCGCGGCGGTCGAGTCCGACGAGCAGGTCGAGGGCACCTGCATCGTCGCGGAGCTGCCCGCCTGACACTCGTCCGCCGCGGTACCGTCGCGGTGTGAAGTACTCGTTCGCACCGCCGACCGCAGCGGAGTTCCGGGCCCTGTACGACCAGACCGCGTGGGGTGCGTGGGACCTCGAACGGTTCCGTCGGGCGCTGGCCGGCAGCTGGGTGGTGTGCAGCGCACGCGACGAGACGGGACGTCTGGTCGGCATCGGACGGCTGATCAGCGACGGCGCCCTGCACGCCTTCGTGACCGAGATGATCGTGGCGGAGGATGCGCGCGGCCGGGGCGTCGGCGGCGAGGTGCTCGCGCGGCTCGTCGACGAGTCGCGCCGTCGTGGGGTCGACGACGTGCAGCTCTTCGCGGCTCGGGGCCGAGCTGCCTTCTACGAGCAGCGTGGCTTCGGACGCAGGCACGAGGACGGACCGGGCATGGACCTCGTGACGGTCGTCGCGGCGCCCGGCACCGGCAGCGACGGCAGCGGCAGCGGGGTCAGCCGGCGCTGACCTGCACGGTGTGCCACCCGGTCGCGCCGTTCGGCGCCGGCGGCCGCTCGACGCTCGTCTGCACCTGACCGTCGGCGCTGACCGCCCGGACCCGGATCGTGTGCGAGCCGGCGTCGGGCGTCCACCGGTACACCCACTGTCGCCAGGTGTCGGCCGAGACGGAGTCCGCGAGCATGGCGTCCTGCCACGCGCCGTCGTCGATGCGGACCTGCACGGCCTTCACACCGGTGTGCGGCTGCCACGCGACGCCGGCGACCGCGACCTGCTGCCCGGCGGTCAACGAGGCACCGCCGCGAGGGGTGTCGATCCGCGACTCGAGCTTCACCGGCCCGCGCTCCGACCACCCGCGGGGTGTCCAGTAGCCCTGGGCGTCGGCGAAGCGGGTGACCTCGAGCTCCGTCACCCACTTCGTGGCGGAGACGTACCCGAACAGCCCGGGCACCACCATCCGCACCGGGAACCCGTGCTCGGCCGGCAGCGGTTCGCCGTTCATCCCGATCGCGAGCAGCGCAGCCGTGCCCTCGTCCTGCAGCACGTCCAGCGGCGTGCCCGCGGAGAACCCGTCGATGCTGCGGGACAGCACCATGTCGGCACCGTCCTGGACGCCCGCACGAGCGAGCAGCTCACGGATCGGGTAGCCCAGCCACAGCGCGTTGCCGATCAGGTCGCCGCCGACCTCGTTCGACACGCAGCTGAGCGTGGCCATGTGCTCCTGCAGCGGGAGCGCCAGCAGCTCGTCCCACGTCAGCTCGACCTCCCGGTCGACGGCGCCGTGGATGCGGAGCGACCAGTCTGCGGGGTCGACGGACGGGACCCGCAGTGCGGTGTCGATCCGGTAGAAGTCGGCGTTCGGGGTGACGTAGGGCGTGATCCCGTCGACGTCGAGGGACGCGCCCCCGGGGACGACGGGCGCGATCGTCGCCGCTCGGGGCAGCCGGACCGCCCGCCGTGCCGCTGCGGCGGCCTGCACCGCCGCGGTGCCGGCTCGCGACGCTCCTCCCACGACGATCGCCGCCACGGCCGTCGTCGCGCTCCACACGAGGAAGGTGCGCCGCTCGGTCGCCGCGGGGCGGGGCGAGGCCGACGGCACGGCGGTCGCTGCCTCCCACCGGCGGAGGTGGCGCAGGAGCACGCGGAGCACGACGATCGCGGCTGCGACGCCGAGGACCGTGGGCGCTCCGTCCCACGTGCCGCTGCCCGAGCGGGTGGTGACGGCGACCAGCGCGAGGACCGCACCGGCCGCGAGGACGAGCGCGCCGAACGGCGGCCGGGCACGTTCGAGCACACCGGCGCCGGCGCTGACCGCGGCCGTCACCACGGCCATGAGCACGAAGAGGGCGACCTTGTCCCCGGTGCCGAACAGGCCGACCATCAGGTCCTTCGCCGCCGGGGGAGCGAGGTCGATCACGGCGGAGCCGACGGCCACCAGCGGACTGCCCGCCCCGCCGAGCAGCAGCGCTCCGAGCTCGGCGACCGCCAGGAACGCGGCGATCGCGATCACGCCGCAGACCGCGGCGAGCAGGGCCGGACGACGGACCGGGGTCGGGGTCGGTGCCTGCTCGGTGGTCGGTGCCGCTGACGTGCTCACCCGTGCAGCGTAGGTCGGAGCCACCGCGGATGGGCTGACAACAGCACGGCGGTGGACGCCTCGGTCCCGCTCCGCGCCGGGTTCGTCGGTCGTGCACTGCTCTGGGACAGCGCCGCCGACCGCGGCCGTGCGAGGATCGGGAGCGTGTTGGACCGACCAGACCGCGTGCCCCGCGGCCGGCGCGCGCACCGGCCGCGGACGCCGGGGAGCGCTGGCCGCCGGTTCGCGGCTCTGCGGTGGACCCTCGTCGGTGTCTGGACCGCGCTCGTCGTCAGCCGCATCGTGGTCGTGGCGGCAGCGCCGCAGACCGACCTGGCGTTCCTCGGCGTCGCCGAGCTCGTCGCGATCTCCGTCGGCGTGGTCGGGCTCGTCGTCGCCGTCGTCCGCGCCCGCGTGATCCGTCGGCGACGCGCGGACGAAGCGCTCGCACTGGCCATCCGTCGCATCGACCCGACGGTCTGGCTGGTCCCCGCGGCGCCGACACCGGAACTGCGCCAGGACGTGCTGCGGGCCCGCCCCGAGGCCACCCTCGGCGAGCGCGTGACCTGGGCGTTCGGAGCCACCGAGGCGTCGCTCTGGGAACTCGAGGAGCGCCGGGCGACGCGGCTGCTCGTGATCCGCTGGAGCCGGATGGTGCACGTCGGGGTCGAGGACGTCCCGGGGGAGCGCGACGCGAGCGCCGTGGCGATGCACTACGTCCGACCGGACGACTCCGCTGCCGTCGCGACGTTCTTCGTCCGCTCGTCGCCCGGGTCCCGACGGCTGCTCGGACGGGGACCTCGGCTCGAGCGGCTCGTCGCCGACCTCGCACGGGAGCGGATCGTCGCCTGACCCCGTCGCCCGTGTCCGGCTCCGGGGCCGGACGGGACGGCTGGCCGGCGGCGGCAGCTGCCGGGGCCGGTCGGGCGGCAGCACGCCCCGCCGACCCGGCGGGAACACGCCCCGCCGACCCGGCGGGAACACGCCCGGCCGACCCGGCGGGAACACGCCCCGTCGACTCTGCGGCAGCAGGCCCCGCCGACACGGCGGCAGCAGGCCCCGCCGCCCGACGGGGCCTGCTGCCTGTCCGGGTCAGTGCGTGGAGGGTTCCTGCTCGACCTCGCGGCGGCCGTCCTCGGACCACAGCGTGTGGAACGTGCCGTCCTTGTCGACGCGCTGGTAGGTGTGCGCTCCGAAGAAGTCACGCTGCCCCTGGATGAGCGCCGCCGGGAGTCGATCGGACGCGAGCGAGTCGAAGTACGCCAGCGCGGACGAGAACCCCGGAGCGGGGATGCCGGACGCAGCGGCGATGCCGACGATGCGACGCCAGGCCGCTTCGCCCTCGGCGACGGCGTCCGCGAAGTACGGGTCGACCAGCAGGCTCTCGAGCGCGGGGTTCTTGTCGTACGCCTCGACGATGCGGTTGAGGAACTGGGCGCGGATGATGCAGCCACCGCGCCAGATCTTCGCGACCGCGCCGAGGTCGATGTCCCAGTCGTACTCCTTCGCCCCGGCGATGATGAGGTCGAAGCCTTGTGCGTACGCGACCACCTTCGACGCGTACAGCGCAGCCCGGACGTCGTCCTCGAACGTGTCGGGGACGTCGACCACGTCCGGTCGGTTCGTCACGGAGCGCTGGACGGCTGCGCGCTGCGACGGCTTCGAGGACACCGCGCGGGCGAAGACCGCCTCACCGATGCCGGAGACGGGGATGCCGAGCCCGACCGCGTTCTGCACCGTCCACACACCCGTGCCCTTGGACCCGGCCTCGTCACGGATGACGTCGACGAGCGGCTCCCCGGAGTCGGCGTCCTGCTGCTTGAGGACCTCGCCGGTGATCTCGATCAGGTAGGACTCGAGGTCGCCCTCGTTCCACTTCTCGTAGATCTGCACGAGTTCGTCGACCGAGTGTCCGCCGGCACGACGGAGCAGGTCGTAGGACTCGGCGATCAACTGCATGTCCGCGTACTCGATGCCGTTGTGGACCATCTTGACGAAGTGACCGGCGCCGTCGGTACCGATGTGCGTCACGCACGGTTCGCCCTCGGCCACCGCGGCGATCGACTTCAGGATCGGGCCGAGGGTCTCCCACGCCTCGTCCGAGCCGCCGGGCATGATCGACGGGCCCTTCAGCGCGCCCTCCTCGCCACCCGAGATGCCGGTACCGACGAAGTTCAGGCCCTGCTCACGCAGGTCGTGCTCGCGGCGGATGGTGTCGTGGAAGTTGGCGTTGCCGCCGTCGACGATGATGTCGCCTTCCTCGAAACGGTCGGCGAGCTGCTCGATGACGGCATCGGTGCCCTTGCCCGCCTGCACCATGATGATCGCGGTGCGCGGCTTCGACAGCGACGCGACGAAGCCGTCGATGTCCTCGGACGCGATGAACCCCATGTCGCCGTGCTCGTCCAGCAAGTCCTGGGTGCGCGCGTAGGTGCGGTTGTACACCGCGACCGTGTTGCCCTCGCGCGAGGCGAGGTTGCGGGCCAGGTTCGACCCCATCACCGCCAGACCGACGACACCGATGTTCGCCGTGCCGCCGTCGTCGTGCTGTTCGTTGTCCGCCACCTGAGTCTCCTTCGTCCTGACGTATCGCGGCCCACGGTACGACCGACACCTGGGGTCGGCACGGGGATCCGGTCAACTGGGGACGGGAAGCGGACGACCCGTACTGTGGAGGGATGACCGACCACGACGTCCTCCCGCCCGTGCTCGTGATGGGTGTCTCCGGCTCGGGCAAGTCCACGATCGGTCAGGCGCTGGCCGACGCGCTCGCCGAGCAGGGCCAGCCGAGCACGTTCGTCGACGCCGACGACCTCCACCCGGCCGCCAACAAGGAGAAGATGCGGCAGGGTACGCCGCTGACCGACGAGGACCGATGGCCGTGGCTGGCCGCCTGCGCGGCACGGATCGCCGAGGTGCAGGCGTCGGGGCACCGGTGCGTGATGGCGAACTCCGCCCTGAAGCGCGCCTACCGCGACCGGCTGCGCAGCGCGGCACCCGACCTGGTGATCGCCTTCCTCGACGGCTCGCACGACCTCATCGCCGAGCGCCAGGCGCACCGCCACCACGAGTACATGCCGTCGTCGCTGCTCGACTCGCAGTTCGCGACCCTCGAGCGGCCCCAGCCCGACGAGACCGTCGTCGCGGTGTCCATCGACGGGTCGGTCGACGACACCGTGGCGACGATCACGTCGGCGCTGGCGGTCACTTCCGGCTGAGCTCCGCGAGCCGCGAGCGGTACTCGTCCGCGTCGATGTCACCCCGGGCGAACCGGTCGGCGAGGACGGCCCGGGCATCGGACCGCGACCGCCAGCCGCCGCGGCGCAGGACGCCGAACACGACGGCGGCGGCCAGGAGCACCAGCAGGAAGAACGCCGGGAACAGGAAGAAGGGCGGCCCGCCGTGCCCGAGGGGGCCGACGGCGGCGAAGGTGGTGAGAGCGGTGTGCACGGTTGCCTCCTGGGCGGATCGTGTCGCCCGGTCGGGCGACGTTCCCAGCATCCGGTCCGGAGGCTCGTCCCGCGTCCGCCACGGAGGCCGACTCCCGCCTGCTCCCGCAGCCGTACGACCGGTCCTCCTGCACCGCCGACTACTCCCATGGGAGTAGTCCACAGCTCCTGCCACGACCCGATGCCGTGCCGCCGAGGCGAGCCTAGGCTCGGACGCATGCGCCGCACCCCCACTGCCGCCGTCGAGGCGACCGACGACCAGCGAGACGGCGTCCGTCGCTTCGCCCGGTTCGGTCGGGTGCTGCCGGTCGCACTCGTGCAGATCGTGGGGACACTGCTGGCCGCGCGCTTCCCGACCGACACCGTCGGCCCTCGCGGTGGCCCGCCCTGGGCGACCCACGTCCTCGGCTCCTCGATCGTCGACGCAGCGCAGCCGGGTCCGCTCGCGATCGTGCTGCTCGTCGTCGGGGTGCTCGTCCTGCCGTGGCGCTGGCGGTGGCCGACGGGCGTCCTCGCCGTGACGCTCGTGACGACGATCGGCTACGCCCTGCTGGTCAGCCCGCGGGGGCCGTTCGTGGCCGCGCTGACGATGGCGGCGGTGAACGCGTGGCTGCACGGGCGCCGCACCGCAGTGGGTGTCGCGCTCGGACTGGCCGTCACGGTGCTGCCGACCGCCGACGGGTTGCTCGGCCGTGCACCCGCGGGGAACCTCGACGCGGTCTTCTTCGCCGTCGCCTGGGCAGCGGTGACCCTGTCCGTGGCGGAGCTCGTCCGCGTCCGTCTCGACCGCGTCGCGGACCGACGGCGTCGGCGCGCTGCCGCAGAGCAGGAACGCGCCCGTGACGAGCGCGTCCGCATCGCCCGTGAGCTCCACGACTCCGTCGCGCACAGCATGTCGCTCATCAACCTGCAGGCGGGTGTCGCGCTCCACCTGGGGTCGGCGCTCCCCGAGCAGACCCGCACCTCGTTGGCCGACATCCGTGCGACGAGCCGCGAGGCACTGGTCGAGCTGCGGACGATCCTCGGGGTCCTCCGGTCGGTCGACGGATCCGGGGACCGGGACGTCGCCGGGACGGACGGACCGACCGGCGGAACGGCCGACCGCGGGTCCGCCGGGAGCGAGCCGCACCCCGGCGCCCCGGACCGCACCCCCGTCCCGGGGCTCGACCGCCTGGCGGACCTGGTCGAGCGGGCACGCGCGGCCGGGGTCGACATCAGCGCGACGGTCGAGGGTGACCCTGCACCGGTGGACCGGACCACGGACCGCACGGCCTTCCGGATCGTGCAGGAGTCGGTGACGAACGTGATGAAGCACGCTCCCGAGCACCGCGCCCGCATCGCGGTGCGGTTCGGACCGGAGATCGTGGACCTGTCGGTCGAGGACTCCCCGGCCCCGGACCGTGACCCGGCCGACACCCGGATCACGCCGCTGCTCGGACCGTCCGGCAACGGCATCATCGGGATGCGCGAGCGGGCCTCCGCCGTCGGGGGCACCCTGTCGGCCGGACCCACGCCGGACGGCGGGTGGCGCGTGGCCGCACGACTGCCCTCGACCGTCGCCGCGCGGTCGTCGGACGCGGCCGAGGACGAGGACGAGCACGAGGACGAGGAGCGATCGTGACGACCACCGACGAGGCCATCCGGGTCGTGCTCGTGGACGACCAGGTGCTCATCCGGGCCGGGCTCCGCGCCCTGGTCGACGCCGAACCGGGGATGACCGTGGTCGGCGAGGCCGGTGACGGTGACTCGGCCGTCGCGACGGTCCGACGTGAGCGTCCCGACGTCGTGCTGATGGACATCCGGATGCCGGGCACGGACGGGCTCGTCGCAACCCAGCGCATCTCGGCGGATCCGGACCTCGACGGCGTGCACGTGGTGATCCTCACCACCTTCGAGGAGGACTCCTACGTGTTCGAGGCGATCCGTGGCGGTGCGGCCGGCTTCCTGGTGAAGGACACCGAGCCCGCCGAACTGCTCCGCGCCGTCCGTACCGTGCACGCCGGGGAGTCGCTGCTCTCACCGGGTCCGACGCGCTCGCTCGTCGCCGCGTACGCGACGCACGCGAAGCCGTCCGCGCTGGCTCCGTCCCTCGAGGTCCTCACCGAACGCGAGCGCCAGGTCATGCAACTCGTCGCCCTCGGCCTGACCAACACGGAGATCGCCGAGCGGCTCTTCGTCAGTCCGATGACCACGAAGACGCACGTCTCGCGCGCCATGATCAAGCTCGGTGCCCGCGACCGCGCGCAGTTGGTCGTCTTCGCCTACGAGACCGGGCTGGTCACTCCGGGATGGCAGCCGTGATCAGGCCCGGTGCGCGAGGACGGCCGCGTGCGGGCGCGCTCCGTCGTCGGTGCGTCGGTGCACGGCGTCGACCGTGAGATCCGCGTCCTCGAGCGCAGCGACCATCCGCTCGACGGGCCAGCGGTGGGCGGTCGTCACCGCGTGGTCGAACGGCTCGAGCGTCGGACCCTCGAAGAACCCGACGAGCAGCCCGCCCCCCGACGCCAGGATCCGGCGGCACTCCGCGAGCGCGACCGGCACCCGGTCCGGACGGTGGTGCACGAGCGAGTACCAGGAGAGCACACCGCCGACACCGCCGTCGGACAGACCGGTCGCCTCGATCGTCCCGGTCCGGAAGTCGACCTCGGGAGCGGCAGCGCGCGCGAGCTCGACGAACTGCGGTACGGGCTCGATCCCGATGACGGCGTGGCCACGACGGTGCAGGTGCGCGGTCCAGTGGCCGGGTCCGCACCCCACGTCGAGCAGGAGGCCGGGCGTCGTGTCCGCCCAGTCCTCGACGAGCGTCCGGTCCTCGCGGTGGACGGCGTCCATCGATCCGAGGACCTCGGCGTACTCGTCCGCCCGGTCGCCGTAGGCCGCCACGACGCGGGCGTCCGCTCGAGCTGCTGCGCTCGGAGCGCTCATCGAGGCAGGGTCCACGAAGCGACGCTACCGCCGACCGCCGACCGCCGACCGCCGACCGCCGACCGCCGACCGCCGACGTACCGTCGAACGCACGACCGGGGCCGCTGCTTCCCGACGGCGAGCGGTGGAGGCACGACAGCGGGGTCGAGCTACCCGGAGGTGACCCGACCCCGCCGTGCGGAGCGCCGGATGCCGGGTCAGGCAGACGACCGACGGGACCGTCGTCGGCTGATGAGCACGGTCAGCCCGGGCACGAGGAGCGCGAGCGCCAGCGCCACCGCAGCACCGACGGTCGTCCCCGTGTAGGCGAGTCGGCCGGCAGACAGGGCCTGCGCCGCGCCGGTCTGCTCGTGATCGCTGCCGATCGGCGCGTCCCCACCCCCGGTACCGGCACCGGCACCGGCGCCACCAGGACGGCCGTCACCGGGGCTCCCGGGGCCATCGGTCCCGTCGCCTGCCCCCGGGTCCCCGCCGTCGTCCCCACCACCGCCGTCCCCACCGTCGCCGGATCCGGCCTCGACCAGGCCGGCATCGACGGTCGTGTCGCGGCGCACCCCCTCGAGCGCTCCCTCCGCGCTCGTGACCCGGTCGATCATGACCGCCGCGGTCTCGCCGTCCGGTCCGGCGTCGGAGTCGACCGCCGGATCGTCGCCGACGTGCTCCTCGGTGACGTGCATGCCGTCGGGCGCCGTGAAGTGCACGCGGTAGTCGCCCGGCCGCAGCCCGTCGAACCGGTACCCACCCTCGTCGTCGGTGGTCGTGCGCCGCTCGACTGCGTCACCGTGGTCGTCGGTCCCGGTCAGGGTGACGGGGACGCCACGGACGCCGGACTCGTCGTCGTCCTGCAGGCCGTCGCCGTTCCGGTCGTCCCACACCCGATCGCCGATCATGCCGGCGACGACCCGGACGGTCGACGGGTTCGACTGCACCGGGAGCGCCAGGTCGGACGTCCGCAGGCCGAACCGGTTCACGTAGCGGTCGCCGTCCTGTGCGCCGCTCGTCGCGAGCACGAGCCGGTGCGTGACGGTCTCGCCGGCAGGGACCGGCGTCTGCCGTTCGATCCGGACGGCGGTCACCCGGTCGAGTGCGTCCGGGCAGCCGCTCGCAGCGAACTCGTCCTCGGTGCACCAGCGGGTCGTACCGCCGGGCTGGTTGCTCGGGTCGGCACCGTCGGGGGAGACGTCGGCGGCATCGGCGTCGGTGTACCGGACGAGCTCACCGGCGTCGGGGTCGGTGGGGACCGGCGCCGCGAGTCCGACGGTGCCGTGGAAGTCCGAGCCTCGTGCGTCTCCGTGGTGCGGGAGCACGTCGATCAGGTCGAGGCCGCCGATCGCGGCGTCGTCGGTGTTCGTGACGTCGAGGTCCCACTCCGGATCGTCGCCGGTCGCGACGACGGGGGCCGGCGTGCGCTTCTCGACCCCGACCCCGCCGGTGGTGACGACCTCCAGGCCGCGTTCGGCGGTGCGCCAGCGCTCGTCGGACCGGTCGGCCGGTGACGCCACGGTCACCGTGTTGCTGATCGGACCGGCCTGCGCCGAGCGGTCGATCCGCGCCGTGTAGGTGATCGGCGCGATGTGGGCGTTCGGCTGCACGTCGTGCAGCGTCCAGGTCAGGCGTCGGTGCTGACGGCCGTCAGCGTCCTGTACCACGTCGACCTCCGGCGTCAGCGAGGCGCTGTCCTCGACGTACTCGGTGTGCGTCGGCAGGACGTCGCGGACGGTGACCGTGGTCGCCCTGCCGTCGGCGAAGCCGTTCGTCAGGGTCGGACGGAGCGCGTAGTCGACGGTGTTGCCGGGGAGGGCCGAGCTCGTCCGGTCCGGGGTGTCCGCGGCGTCGGTACCCGGGTCGACGACGACCTTCTCGACGCGGACCAGGTCCTCGGTGAGCATGACGCTGTCGGCCAGCCCGCCGGCACCGAGCCCGGGGTCCGTGTGATCGTGCACCCACTCGGGCCGGTGGTCACCGAAGCGAGCGTGCCCGAAGTCGTACGCCCGGGTCCCGTCCGGCGCGCGCTGCGTCATCACCGTGGAGTAGAGGCCGCCGCTCGCGCTGCCGGCCAGGTCACCGGTGACGCGGACTGCCCCGACCGCCGCGATGCCGCCGGGGACGTCCGCCGGATCGTCGAACCAGGGGCCGTCGGCGTCGTCGCACGTACGCACCTGGCCCGCCGCCGGTGACGCCATGTCGTACGCGGCGTACTGTACGTGCGCATGCTCGAGACCGCTCGACCACGCAGGAGCCCGCCCTGCCACCGTCGTCAGTCGCTGCGTCCGGCGGTCGAAGGTGTCGCAGAGCGCTGCGCCGCGGAAGGGCGCGAGGCCGGTGTTCGCCATCGTGACGGCACTGCGGAGTCGAGTGCCGCCGGTGGCCCAGGGGTCCCCGGCCCTCGCCGATCCGGCGGTCACGCCGCTGCCGTCGCTCCCGAGGCGCCACAGCCGCTTCCCCGCGGTCCCCGGTCCGAGCTCGACGAGGTTCCGTCGGGCGCTGTTGTCCGCCATCGGCTCCGAGCTGCCGGGGAAGTTCGGGGTCCCGCTGACCGAGGTCGTCTGCAGCGGCGTGAAGGTGTTGACCGACTCGACGGACGTCGGCACCGACGGGGTGGACATCCACAGCGAGATCCACCCGCTCACGACGTACGGCTTCGGGCCGCCGCTGAGCGGGCCGCCGCCGATGTTCCGCCCGGGCATCCGCGCGGCGTCCGTCACCGCGCCGGCGATCGTCACGTCGACCTCGCCGCCGGGCGCTGCCTGCGTGCAGGTGATGGTGCCGGAGTCGGCCACGGCACGGTCGCCCCCGCCGCGGCCGCCCGGCAGACCGCCGAACTGCACGCCGTCCTCGCCGTTCCTGCCGCAGGTGGGTCGACCGCCGTTCCAGAGCACCGCACGCGACGGCCGGTCGCCGAGCAGATGGGACAGGTCGTCGGTGAAGTGCATGTCGCCCGTGCTCCGCTCGAACCCGAGGAGACCCTGCCCGGGGACGGGGGACTGCCAGTCGACGGCGATCGGGTAGCGCAGTTGCACACCGGGGGTCCCGTCCGGGCCCGGCACGTCGGTCTGCAGGGTCGAGCCCACCACGGCGTTGCTGAGGTTGTACCGCGGCGCGGCGGACACGACGGTCGTCGCCGACGTGACCGGTGCGGTGGGCTCGGCGTCGTCCGCGGTCGCGGTGCCGGTCACGGCGATGCGGTCACCGTTCCGCCGGTCCCCGGAGACGTCGAGCACGGCCGGCACGGCGACGGCGTGACCCGAGGGGACGTCGCCGAGGCCGCAGGTGAGCCGCTGGCCCTCGACCGCCGACCCGGCACCTGTGCACGCGAGCGGGACCCCCGCCCAACCCGTGCCCGCCGGAGCGTCGAGGACGAAGCGCTCGTGGTGCGCGGTCCCGTCGCCGGCGTTCACCGTGACCCGGTACGTGACGGCGTCGCGGGTCCGGACGATGCCGTTGGCGGGACCCCGGTCCCCACCCGGGCCGTCGTCCGGCGTGAAGGGACCGCGGCCGTCGGCGGCGACCTCGACGGCCAGGCCGACCACCGCCGCCGGCGCGGTCGCCGCAGCGGCGGCACCCGTCGGTCCGAGCAGGACGGAGGGGACCGCGAGGGCCGCTGCCCCCAGAGCGCCGACTGCGCGGCCGAGGGAGGGCGGCCCGACGGGTCGGCCGGATCGGCTCGAACGGGCGGGGGTGGGCGAGGGAGGACGTTCGGACGACGGACGACGAGACATGGCGCTCCTCGGTCGGAGATCGGATGGACGACGGACGCCTCACCCTGACCCCGCCGACGCCGCAGGACCGAACACTCCGCATGTCACATGTGCGGCATCCCGCTCAGAGCTTGAACGTCGCCCGCGGGATGTCCGACACGATCCTCCGTGCCGCACGCACCGCGTCCTCCTCGGAGAGCTGGTGCGACACCACGAGCGACGCCAGGTACGCCGCGTCGGCCCGCCGTGCCATGTCGTGCCGTGCCGGGATCGAGCAGTACGCCCGGGTGTCGTCGATGAACCCGGAGGTCTTCGTGAACCCGGCGGAGTCCGTCACCGCCGCCCGGTAGCGGCCGATCGCCGCCGGGGTGTCGATGAACCACCACGGGGCGCCCGCGTACACGGCGGGGTAGAAGCCGGCCAGGGGGCCGATCTCGCGCGAGAAGACGGTCTCGTCCACGGTGAACAGGACGAGGTGGAAGCCGGGTGCGGTCCCGAAGGCCTCGAGCAGCGGACGGAGCGGCTCCGTGAACGCGCCGACGGCCGGCAGGTCGTGGCCCGTGTCCGGGCCGAACCGCTCGAGGGTCGGCGTGTGGTGGTTCCGGAGCACACCCGGGTGCAGCTGCATGACGAGGCCGTCGTCGACGCTCATCTCCGCCCACCGGTAGAGCATGTCGTGGCGGTAGGCGACCGCCTCGGCCGCGGAGACGCCCGACGGGCCCTGCATCGCCGCCGCGTGGATGCGCGAGCGTTCGGTCGTGGACAGTGGCGCGGATCCCGCGTCGAGCACGCCGGTGTCGGTGGCGGTCGCGCCGTGCTCGATGAAGTACCGGCGCCGGTCACGGAGGGCCGCCAGCAGCCCGTCGTGGGTGCCCGTGTCGATGCCGGACGCCTCGCCGATCGACGCGACCACGTGCCTCCAGTCCGGGCGTGACGGGTCGAACACGGCATCCGCGCGGAAGGTGGGGAGCACCCGACCGGTGAAGGAGGGGTCGGCGGCGAGCCGTGCGTGCGCGGCGAGGTCGTCCGCGGGGCCGTCGGTGGTCGCGAGCACCTCGATCCCGAAGGAGTCGAACAGCGCGCGGGGTCGGAGCGCCGGCGTCGCGAGCGCGGCTGCGATGCGGTCGTACTGCGCGTCCGCGTTCGCGGCCGACGGCTGCTCGGTCAGACCGAAGACGTCGTGCAGCTCGGTCTCGAACCAGTAGCGGACCGGCGTGCCGGCGAAGTCGTCCCAGTGCTCGGCGAGCCGGCGCCAGACCTCCCGGCCGTCGGGGTCTGGGTGCGTGCCCGTCAGGTCGCGGCGACCCAGTTCCTGCAACCCGACCCCGTTCGCGTGCAGCAGGCGCAGGACGTAGTGGTCGGGCGCGACCAGCAGCGCAGCGGGGTCGGGGAACGGCTGGTCGTCCGCGATGAGCGCCGCGTCGACGTGCCCGTGCGGGGAGATGATCGGGGCGTCGCGGACCGCTTCGTAGACGGTGCGGGCGACCGAGCGCGTCCCCGGGTCCGCCGGGAACAGCCGGTCGGGGTGCGGTGCGAGCGGCGTGGTCGTGCTGGTGCAGGGCATCATCGGCTCCTTCGGGCAGTCGGGCGAGGTCGGGCGAGCGGGCGGGCAGGCGGG
The DNA here is from genome assembly GCF_030803485.1 of Curtobacterium sp. 260. Lineage (NCBI taxonomy): Bacteria > Bacillati > Actinomycetota > Actinomycetes > Micrococcales > Microbacteriaceae > Curtobacterium > Curtobacterium sp. 260. The sequence goes on from NZ_JAURUY010000002.1 coordinate 107,655, forward strand.
CGAGGTCGGGCGAGCGAGCGGGCGGGATCGAGCGGCGGGGCGGGGATCAGCGGGGCCGCACGGGTGCCGGGCCCGTGGACCCCCGGACGGTCAGGTGGGTGGGCAGCGCGACGGCGCCCGCCGCGTGCTCACCCGGCGGCTCGTCGGCCGGCAGTGCATCGAGTCGACCGAGCAGCATCCGGATCGCCACCCGACCGGCGCGTTCGATCGGCGACGTCATGGTCGTCAGGGGCGGGTTGCAGAAGTCGGCACCGAAGATGTCGTCGCAGCCGACCACGCTCACGTCCTCGGGCACGCGGACGCCCCGCTCCCGGAACCGCGTCAGCATCCCGATCGCGATGAGGTCGTTGAAGGCGATGCACGCGGTGGCCCCGGCGTGCACGGCGGCGTCGGCGGCGGCCGCTCCGGAGTCGACGAACGGCGCGTGCGGGCCGATGCGGGCGACCCGGACGCCCAGGCGCCCCGCCACGCGGACGAGCGCCCGCCAGCGGCGTTCGTTCGACCACGAGCTGTCCGGGCCGGCCACGTAGAGCACGTCCCGGTGCCCGAGGGAGACCAGGTGCTGCACGGCCTGCTCGACGCCTCCGGGGGTGTCGATGAGGACCGACGGCACCCCGGCCGGGCGACGGTTCACGACGACGAGCGGGGTGCGCTCGGCGAACCGCGCGATCTGCGCGTCGGACAGGCGGGACGCCGTGAGCACGGCGCCGTCGGCCTTGCCCGCGACGGCACGCAGCGCCGCGACCTCGGCCTCGGCGGACTCCTCGGTGTCGACGAGCAACTGCGTCCACCCGGCGGCGGAGAGCTGGTGCTGCGTGCCGCGGATCACGTCGAAGTAGAAGGGGTTGGTGATGTCGGACACCAGGACGGCGACCGCCCGGGTCCGTCCCGAGGTGAGCGCCCGGGCCTGCGAGTTCGCGACGTAGCCGAGCTCGCGGGCGACCTGCTGGATCCGCTGCTGGGTGTCGCGGTTGACCCGGTCCGGCAGCGAGAGCGCGCGGGAGACCGTGGACGGGGCGACCCCGGTCGCGTCGGCGATGTCCCGGATGGTCACCCGCCGCGAGGTGTCCGTGTCTGCGCTGCTCACGAGGCGAAACTATGCCGGCGTGGCAACAAGTGGCAACCGGTTGCCGGTTGTTGCCACGACCGGGACAGTGGTGGCACGTCGGCAGCGCAGCCGCCGTCCCGGGCACCGTCGCCCGGGGGAGATGTCGAGGAGGACACCCCCGCATGAGCACAGGAAGACGCAGGACCCGCATCCTGGTCGGTGCCGCCGTCGTCGCCGTCGCCGCCCTCTCGCTGCAGGGCTGCGCGATCGTCGACGGCAGCGGCGACGACCCGGACACCCTCCGCGTGATGATGGGCGCGGACACGACCTACCCGAAGGAACGCGCGCAGTGGCAGCGGGAGACCGCCGCCGAGTTCGAGCGCACCACGGGTGCCGACATCCAGTGGGAGACCTACTCGACCCCGCAGGAGGAGCTCACCGCGATCCAGACCAGCGTCATCTCGGGCCAGGGCCCGGACGTCTACGCCATCGGGACGACCTTCACCCCGACCGCCTACGCCACCGGTGCCTTCGTCGAGATGGGGCCGGAGCAGTGGGACGCGGTCGGCGGCAAGGACCAGTTCGCACCGGCGTCCCTCGGCATCTCCGGTCCGAGCACGGCGGAGCAGATCGGGATCCCCTTCGCCAGCCGACCGTTCGTGATGGCCGTGAACACGGAGCTCCTCGAGCGCGCCGGGATCACGGACCTGCCGACGACCTGGGACGAGCTCACCGAGGACGCCCGGAAGACCACCGGCGACGGTACCTACGGCATGGCGATCGCCTACGCGGACGGCTTCGACCCGTGGAAGTTCGTGTGGGGGATGGCGCAGAACGCCGGCAACACGATCATCGACGGTGGGAAGGCCGAGATCGACGCCCCCGCCGTCGAGCAGGCCTACCGCACCTACTTCGACTGGGTGACGGAGGACGGCGTGGTCGACCCCGCCGCGATCGGCTGGAACAACCCGCAGGCCCTCGCGCAGTTCGCCGACGGCAAGGCCGCGTTCTTCCCGATGACCACGACGACCTCCCTGAACTCGCTGCAGGGCTCGGCCGTCGACGGCAAGTACGAGTACGCCCTGCTGCCGACCGTGCCACCGGGCGCGACCGAGCGCCCCGCCGACGGCATCGAGGCGGCGAGCATCCTGTCCGGGGACAACCTCGTCGTCGCCGACTACGGCTCGAAGCAGGACCTGTCGTTCGACTTCGTGCGGCAGGTGTCCTCGCCCGAGGCGCAGGAACGCTACTTCGAGCTCTTCGGGCAACTGCCGACGAACACCGTCGCGGCGGACCGCATCGCGCAGCAGAACCCCGACCTCGCCCCCATCGTCCGCGCCGGCGAACTGTCGAAGCCCACCGCCTTCACCGGCGCCTGGTCGGACGTGCAGCTCTCGCTGGTCGACGTCGTCGTGCAGTCGATCCCGTCGCTGAAGCGCGGCGAGGTCAGCGACGACCAGCTCCGGAAGCGCCTCGCAGCGGCGCAGCGGGACGCCCAGGCAACGCTCGACCGCCAGAAGAACGGAGGGCTGTGATGACCACCACGCAGACCCGACCCCGCCAGGAGACCCCGCGGGAGGTCCGCCCGCACGGGACGACCCCGCTGTACCAGCGCGAGCGTCCGCTCTGGATGCTCCTGCCCGGCGGCGTCCTCATGCTCGCCGTCATCGTCGTGCCGCTGCTCGTCGGCCTGTACATCGCGATGCTCGACCTCGACCAGTACACGCTGCGCCAGTGGTTCAGCGCCCCCTTCGTCGGGTTCGCCAACTTCGCCGAGGCCTTCACCGACTCGCCGCTCCTGCACTCGATCTGGATCTCGGTGTCCCTGTCGGTGCTCGTCACCGCGGTCACCGTCCCGATCGGTGTCGCCGCGGCGGTCTCCACGCAGAACCGGTTCCCCGGGCGCGGCCTGGTCCGGTCGATCTACCTCGTGCCGTACGTGCTGCCGGCCTTCGTCGTCGGGACGTTCTTCCGCACGATGCTCCAGCCGCAGGGCGTGGTGAACACCGTCCTCGGCACCGACGTCCTCTGGCTGAACGGCTCCGCGTCCTACTGGGCGCTCGCCGGCGTCATGGTGTGGACGAGCTGGCCGTTCGTCTACCTGCTCTCGCTCGCCGGACTGCAGGCGGTCGACAACGAGGTGCACGAGGCCGCCGCCCTCGACGGCGTGACGTGGTGGGCGAAGCTCCGCTACATCGTCTTCCCGTACCTGCGCGGACCGCTGAGCCTGGCGATCATCATCTCGATCCTGCACAACATCAACAACTTCACGCTGCCCTTCGTGCTCTTCGGCAACCCCCTGCCCTCGAGCGTCGAGGTGATGCCCGTCCTGACGTACATCGCGAGCTTCCAGTCGTTCCGCTTCGGCCTGTCCGCGGCGATGGCGATCTGCTCGCTGGTGATCGTCGCGATCCCGCTGTTCGTCTACCTCCGGGCAGTCAAGCTCGACACCGGAGACGACGCGGGCCCCACCCGGAAGCAGCGTCGCGCGGACCGCGCCCTGCTCGCCGCCCCGGCCGCCGCCGACCTCGAGGGAGCCCGCGCATGAGCGCCTTCAGCCAGACCCGCACCCGTCCGACCGCGACGCTCACCGAGAGCATCACCGCCGGTGGCGCGAAGCGCCCGAAGCGTCCGTACGACACCGACGTCACCCGGCTGCTGCCGCGGTGGCTGCTGGTCACCGTGATCGCCGTCCTCGTCGCGTTCATCGCCGTGCCGGTGCTGTACATCCTGTTCGGCTCGGTGAACTCGGACGTCGCGGTCGCCCGCGGCGAGTACTTCCCGTCCGAGTTCACGCTGTCGAACTACGTGGCGATCTGGGACACCGTGTCGCTCGGGCAGGGCCTGGTGAACTCCCTGCTCACCGCCGGTGCGGTGGCGGTCGCGAGTGCGGCGCTCGCCGTGTCCACCGCCTACGTGCTCGTCCGGTTCCGGTTCCTCGGCCGGCTGACGATCCTCCGCGGGCTGCTCGCCCTGCAGTCGATCCCCGGCACCCTGCTGCTCCTGCCCGTCTTCGTGGTCTTCGCCAACATCGCGAGCGCCACCGGCGTGCAGGTGATCGGCACCCGCTGGGGCCTCTTCGTCACCTACCTGACGTTCGCCCTGCCGTTCTCGACGTGGGTGATGGTCACGTACCTGCGCGGCCTGCCGAAGGAGCTCGAGGAGGCGGCCCGCATCGACGGCGCCTCGAGCACCCGCATCCTGCGGAGCGTCGTGCTGCCCCTCTCGTGGCCCGGCGTCGTGGTCTCGGCGATCTTCGCCTTCCTGCTCGGCTGGAACGACGTGCTCTTCAGCACGATCATGACGACCCCGAACACCCGCACGGTGGCCGTGGTGCTGCAGGTGCTCGGCACCGCCCAGGAGGGCGGCGCCGTCCCCATCTACGGCCAGATGATGGCCGCGTCGATCGTCTGCGCCGTGCCGGTCGTCGCGCTCTACCTCATCTTCCAGCGCTACCTGGTCGGCGGGCTCACCGCCGGCTCCGTCAAGTGACGAACGCAACCACACGACGGACGGGAGGCGCGGTGCCGGCCCGCCACGCGCCTCCCGTCCGACAAGGAAGGAACACGATGACCCAGCCAACGTGGGAGCTCTCCGGCTTCGGCGACGAGATCGATGCCGACCCGGCCGTCCAGGTCGCCGTGCTGCAGGCGCTCGGCGCGAGCGCGATCGAGGTGCGCAGCGCATGGGGCACCAACGTCGTCGACCTCGACGACGACCAGCTCGCCGGCCTCCACCGCCTGCTCGAGGAGCGCGGGCAGACCGTGTCCGCGATCGCCTCGCCGATCGGCAAGGTGCTCGTCGACCGGCCCGTCGAGCACGAGGTCGAGCGGCTGGGCCGCGCGATCGCCGCCGCGCACGCGCTCGGCACGACCAACATCCGGATCTTCTCGTTCTACTTCGACGGGCGCACGGCGGACGAGGTGCGCGACGACGTCATGGTCCGGATGCGTGCGCTCGCCGACCTCGCTGACCGCGAGGGCATCACCCTGCTGCACGAGAACGAGAAGGACATCTACGGCGACGTCCCCGAGCGCGTGCTCGACATCGTCGAGAGCGTCGGGTCGAGCGCGCTGCGGCTCGCCTGGGACAACGCGAACTACGTGCAGTGCGGCGTCCGGCCGTTCGCCGACGGCTGGGCGCAGCTCGCGCCGTACGTCGACTACCTGCAGGTGAAGGACGCCCTGGCCGCCGACGCGTCCGTCGTCCCGGCGGGGGAGGGCGACGGCGAACTGCTCGAGACCCTGACCGCGCTCCGCGACGCCGGGTACTCCGGGTACGCCTCCCTCGAACCGCACCTCAGCGACGTCACCTCCCTCGGCGGGTTCTCCGGCCCCGCGGCCTTCGGCCGTGCCGGACGGGCCTTCCGCTCCCTCACCGACCAGATCGGAGTCACCCTGCGATGAGCACCCCCCTGAAGTTGGCGGTCGTCGGCGCCGGCGTCATCGGACGCCACCACGCCCGCGTTGCCGTGCAGCACCCGGACCTGCAGGTCGTCGCCCTCGTCGACGCCGTCCCCGCGGCCGCCACCGGCGCGGCGGACGAGATCGAGGCGACGGGCGCCGCCCGGCCCGTCACCACCGCGACCGTCGAGGAGGCCGTCGCGCAGACCGACATCGACGTCGTCGCGATCTGCTCCCCGTCCGGCATGCACGTCCAGCTGGCCGAGGCGGCGCTCGCCGCGGGCAAGCACGTCGTCATCGAGAAGCCGCTCGACACCACGATGCCCCGGGCCCGCCAGATCGCGGCGCTCGCCGCGGACGCCCGCTCGCGTGGGGTGACGACGAGCGTGATCAGCCAGCACCGCTTCGACCCGGCCTCGGTCGCGGTCGCGGGAGCCGCGCACGGCGGCGAATTCGGCACCGTGACCTCCGGCGTCGCGAGCGTCGCCTGGTACCGCTCGCAGGGCTACTACGACTCGGGCGACTGGCGCGGCACCTGGGCGCTCGACGGCGGCGGCGCGGTGATGAACCAGGGCGTGCACACCGTCGACCTGCTCGTCTGGGCACTCGGTCGTCCCGAGGAGATCTCGGCGCAGGTCGGGCTCCTCGCGCACGACCGCATCGAGGTCGAGGACACCGCGGTCGCGACCGTCCGGTTCCGCGGCGGCGCGCTCGGCGTCATCCACTGCACGACCGCCGCCTACCCGGGACTCTCCGCGCGCTACGCGGTGTACGGCACGCACGGTTCGGCGATCGTCGACGACGACCGGCTCGCGTACTTCCACGTCGCACCGGACGCGGCGACGCTCGAGTCCGCGTCGACCACGGCGAACGCCACCGCGGTCGCCGACGCCGTCGACCAGAAGCACGACGTCGTCCCGCCGGAGCACGTCGTCGGCGGCCCGCCGGAGCCCGACCACTTCGCCGCGGGGCACGCCCGCCAGTACACGGACATCGTCGCCGCGATCCGCGAGGGACGCGACCCCGGCGTGACCGTCGACGACGCCCTCGTGTCGCTCGCGACCGTCCGCGGCCTGTACGTCAGCGCGACCCTCGGGCAGCCGGTCCGGATCGACGACGTCATCGAGGGGAAGTACGACGACGTCGAACCGGTCGTCGCTCCCCGGGAAGGAGCAGTCCGGTGAAGTTCTCCGTGTTCACCGCCTCCACGCCCGACTGGACCCCGTCGCAGGCAGCCGACACCCTCGCCGAGCAGGGCTGGGACGGCATCGAGTGGCGCATCGTCGACGACCTCACCGAGGACGGCTCGTCCGGCTTCTGGGCCGGCAACCGGTCGACCTGGCAGTTCACCGGCATCGCGGACCGGGTCGGCGAGATCGCCCGCACCACCGACGCCGCCGGCCTGCAGTACTCGGGCATCGGCGGCTACCAGCCGGTGTCCGACCACGAGGGCGTCGAGACGATGCTCCGGGTGACGAGCGAACTCGGCGCCCGCCAGGTGCGCGTCACCATGCCCTGGTACCAGCGCGAGCGCGAGCGGACCGGCGCCACCTACGGGGAGCTCTTCGACCGCACGCGCGCCGACCTCGAGTGGGCGGCGGCGCGTGCTGCCGAGCTCGGTGTCAAGGCACTCGTCGAGCTGCACCACATGACGATCACCCCGTCCGCGTCGGCCGCGCTCCGGCTCGTCGACGGGCTCGACCCCGAGCACGTCGGCGTCATCCACGACCTGGGGAACCTCGTGATCGAGGGGCAGGAGGACCACCTCGCGGCCTTCGAGCTCCTCGGGCCGTACCTCGCCCACGCGCACGTGAAGAACGCACGGTGGGTCGACACCGGCGAGACCCGGGACGACGGCAGCCGGATCTGGCGGAACGAGTGGGCACCGCTGCGCGACGGCCAGGCGTCGGTGTCCGAGTACCTCGACGCCCTGCGACGGCACGGGTACGACGGGTGGGTCGCCATCGAGGACTTCTCGACCGACCTGCCGCTCGCCGAGCGCACCGCCGACAACCTGGCGTACCTGCGCTCCCTGGTCCCGGTGACCGCATGAGTCGACGCCCCGGCATCGCCCACCTCGGCATCGGCGCGTTCGCGCGCGCCCACCTCGCCTGGTACACGCAGCACGCCAGCGGTGATCCGTGGGGGATCACCGCCTTCACCGGGCGCTCGCCCGGAGCAGCCGATGCGCTCGCCGGCCAGGACTGCCGGTACACGCTGGTGACGCGAGCGGCCGACGGTGACACGGCCGAGGTGGTCGACTCGATCGTGGCGGCGCACCCCGGCGGCGACGGCACGGCCTGGAGGCACGTGGTCGCGTCCCCGGGGACGACCATCGTCACGCTGACGGTCACCGAGGCCGGCTACCGCGCCGACGCCGACGTGCCGGCCCGGCTGGTCGACGGGCTCGCCGCACGCCGGGCCGCCGACGGCGGACGCATCGCCCTGGTGTCCGCCGACAACCTGACGCACAACGGCGCCGTGCTCCGCGAGGCCGTGCTGGGGGCGACGGACGACCCGGCACTCCGGTCGTGGATCGAGTCGTCCGTCGCCTTCCCGTCGTCGATGGTGGACCGGATCACGCCGGCCACCACCGCCGCCGACCTCGACGAGATCGGCGACCTGCCCGGGGCGCTCGACGGCGACCGTGTGCCCGTGGTCACGGAACCCTTCGCCGAGTGGGTGCTCGAGGACGTGTTCGACGGCATCGACCGCCCCGCGTGGGAGACCGCCGGCGTGCGGCTCGTGCCCGACGTCACCCCGTACGAGCAGCGGAAGCTCTGGCTGCTCAACGGGGCGCACTCGCTCCTGGCGTACCTCGGCCTGCTGCTCGGCCACGACACCGTGGCGTCGGCGATGGACGACCCACGCTGCCGGACCGCCGTCGAGCAGCTCTGGGACGAAGCCGCCGCCGAACTCCCGCTGCCGACCGACGAGGTCGCCGACGCCCGGGCCGCGCTCGTCGAGCGGTTCGCGAACCCGCGCATCCGGCACACCCTGCGCCAGATCGCGTCCGGCGGCTCGCAGAAGCTGCCCGTCCGCGTCGTCGACGTCCTGCGTCGGCGACTCGAGCGCGACCCCGACGCCGGGGTCGGCCCGGGAGCCGCGACCCTGCTCGCCGCCTGGTGGGTGCACTGCACCACGCAGGCCGAGCTCGTGGACGACGCCGGAGCACCCGGGCCAGACTCGGACGTGCACGACGTCCTGGGGGTCGTCGCGCCCGACCTCGACACCACCCCCGTGGTGGCCGCAGTGACCGCGGCCGCCGAACGCATCCGCGCCGCCGCGGCACCAGCACGCGGCCCCGTCGACGAAGGAGTCCACGCATGACCGACACCGGCACCACGAACCCCGCTGCGCCCGTCCCCGGCGCTGCCGACGGCGGCGCGGCGACGGACCCGACCGCCGGCCGACCGGACACCTGGGCGTCGGCTGACCGCGGACAGCTCATCGACCGCGCGGAGGTCATCGTCACGAGTCCGGACCGCAACTTCGTCACCCTGCGGATCACCACCGCCGACGGTGTCACCGGGCTCGGCGACGCCACCCTCAACGGCCGCGAGCTCGCCGTGTCCGCGTACCTGTCCGAGCACGTCGTCCCGCTGCTCGTCGGGCGGGACGCCAGCCGCATCGAGGACGCCTGGCAGTTCCTCTACCGCTCGTCGTACTGGCGCCGGGGCCCGGTCACGATGGCCGCCATCGCGGCCGTCGACATGGCGCTGTGGGACATCAAGGCCAAGGTCGCCGGCATGCCGCTCTACCAGCTGCTCGGCGGGGCGTCGCGCACCGGACTCATGGCGTACGGCCACGCCTCGGGCAAGGAGCTCCCGGAGCTCTTCGACTCGATCCGCGAGCACCAGGAGGAGGGCTACCGGTCCATCCGCGTGCAGACGGGCGTCCCCGGGCTCGAGAGCATCTACGGCATCGCGTCGAACCGGACGACCGAGGGCAACGCCGGCGTCCGGTACGACTTCGAGCCGGCACAGCGCGGTGCGTTCCCGGCGATGGAGGACTGGGACACCCGTGCCTACCTGCGCCACGTGCCGACCGTGTTCGAGGCCGTCCGGAACGAGTTCGGGCCCGAGCTGCCGCTCCTGCACGACGGTCACCACCGGATGACCCCGCTGCAGGCGGCCAAGCTCGGCAAGAGCCTGGAGCCGTACGACCTGTTCTGGCTCGAGGACTGCACCCCCGCCGAGAACCAGGAGGCGCTCAAGCTCGTCCGGCAGCACACCACCACACCGCTCGCGATCGGCGAGGTCTTCAACACGATCTGGGACTTCAAGGACATCATCCGCGACCAGCTCATCGACTACGTGCGCGGTGCCGTGACCCACATGGGCGGCGTCACCCCGCTGCGCAAGACGATGGACTACGCCGCGATGTACCAGATCAAGTCCGGGTTCCACGGGCCGACCGACATCTCACCCGTCGGACTCGCCGCGCAGATGCACCTCGGGATGGCGATCCACAACTTCGGCATCCAGGAGTACATGCAGCACGGACCGAGGACGAACCAGGTGTTCCGGCAGACGTTCACCTTCACGGACGGGTACCTGCACCCGGGCGACGAGCCGGGCCTCGGCGTGACGCTCGACGTGGACGAGGCGGGGAAGTACCCGTACGAGCAGGCGTACCTGCCGTTCAACCGCCTGGCCGACGGCACCGTCCACGACTGGTAGTCCGACGCCGGACCGGCGGCCGCCCCCGCCCCCGCCCCCGCCCCCGCCCCCGAGCGGGCGAAACACGGCACGGTCGCGCACGACGGTGACGTACGCGGCCCGCTCGGTGGAGGACGTGCGGCGTGTCCTGCCCGGTCGGTCGTGCTTCCGACGAGAGTGCGAGTGAGCCGACGGGCATGCTGGGGGCATGGAGTTCGCGGATGAGGCGAGGGAACTGCTCCTCGTCGCGCCCGCGGACTTCGTCCGGGAACGCACCGCGCGGCAGCGATCGGTGCGGAAGGACGACCGAGCGCTCGCGACGCGCATCGGTGGTCTGCGCAAGCCCGCGCCCGCGGCGTGGGTGGTCGACCTGCTCGCGCACGAGGGCGCCCTGGACGAGGCGGTCGACCTCGGCCCGGCGATCCGGCAGGCCCAGGCGGACGCCGACCCCGACGAGATCCGACGGCTCCGCCGCCAGCGGTCCGAGGTCGTCGCCGCGCTGGCGCAGGCGGGCGCCGACCTGGCCTCCGACGCCGGGCACCCGCTGACATCCGCCGTCCTCGACCAGGTCCGCGCGACGATCGAGGCTGCGATGGCCGACGGACACGCGGGTGCCGCCGTCCGGTCCGGGCTGCTCGTCCGACCGCTCGAGAGCGCCGGGTTCGACGCCGTCGACCTCGACGGGGCACTGGCCGATCCCGACGCGGTCCCCGACTCGTGGTCCGGCACCGACGCCGAACCCATCCCGATCACCAGCGCGCGACGGTCCCGGAAGGGGGGCCGAGCCTCCCGGCCGGGGCCGGGGCCGGGGCCGGGGCCGGGGCCGGAGCCGGAGCCGAAGCCGAAGCCGCAGTCCGAACCGGAGCCGGAAGCGGAACCGCAGGCCGCACCCGAACCGCGTACCGACCCCGCTGCCGAGCGCCGCGCCGCTCGCGAGGCCGAGGCGACCGCTCGGGCCGAGTCCCGCGATGCCGACGCGGCCCTCGACTCGGCGGAGCAGGAACTCGAGGCCGCCGAGGACCGTCGTGCCGAGTTCGAACGGCAGCTCGCCGAAGCGGCGGTCGAGGTCGAGCGGGCCGAACGCGCGCGCGACGAGGCAGCGGACGCGAGCGATCGCGCGCGGGACCTCCTGCGCGCCGCGCAGCACCACCGCCGAGACGTCGGTCGCTGACGTCCGCAGCACTCATCCACTCGGATGAGAGGTGCCGCCCGAGCTCGCAGCCGCGTGGACGCCCGCCCTACGCTCGCCGACATGACCTCCTTCCTGCGTCGCCGCGTCCGGCACGTGCTGCCTCCGGTCGTCGGTGCCGTGTACCTGGTGCTCTGGATCGTCGCCGAGGCCGGACGCTCCGAGCTGACCGGCCACGTGCTCGTCGTCGCCGCGTTCGCCGTCGCCATCGGGTTGACGAACTGGATGCCCGCGACGGCGCTCGGCCTGGTCGTGGTGGTCCCGCTGCTGCAGGCGCTGCACCTGCTCGACCGCCCGCGCGCGACGACGTGGCCGGAGTACCTGGCGATCGCGATCGTCGTGGGCGTCGTCGGTGCAGGGCGGTCGGGGCTGCTCCGGTGGCTCGCGGTCCCGGTCCTCGGCGTCGCGAGCATCGCCGCCGCCTGGGCGATGGCGGTGCCGACGGTCGCCGACTCCGACGTCTGGGGCAGCTGGACCGGGGCGCACTCGGGGACGCGGAGTGACCTCGTGCTCCTGTCGCTGGCGATCGCCGGCGCGAGCGGCATCGCCTGGGCCGCCGGCGTCGCGATCGGTGCAGCGTGGCGGATCGGCCTCGCCAGGACCCGCGTCGTCGCGGCCGAGCGGGAGACCGAGGTCACGACCGCCGAGCTCCGCGCGGAACAGGAACGCGCCAGGATCGCCCGCGACGTGCACGACTCGCTCGCACACTCGCTCGCCGTGGTGGTCTCGCAGGCCCAGGGCGCCGCGGCGATCGCCGGTGCCGGCGCACCGGCAGCGACGGCCCTCCGCGACATCGCCGACGTGAGCCGGAGCGCCCTCGGCGACGTCCGTGCACTCGTCGAACGCATCCAGGGCACCGGGTCGGCGGCGGTGCACGGCCTCGCGGACGTCCCCGACCTCGTCGAGGACATGCGCGACCTCGGCATGCGTGCGACGTTCGAGCAGCACGGTGTACCCGGACCCGTCGGCACGGCGACCGGGGGAGCGGTGCACCGGATCGTGCAGGAGAGCCTGACGAACGTCCTCAAGCACCAGGGGCGGACGGCGTCGACCCGCGTCGTGCTCGACTGGCGCGGCCCGGGCCTCGGCATCGTGGTCACCTCGCGAGGGGACGCGCCCCTGGTGCAGCTCGACGGCGCGGGCTCGGGCATCGAGGGCATGCGGGAGCGGGCTCGGCTCGCCGGCGGGTGGCTCCGGGCCGGTGCCGGCGACGACGCCGACGAGTTCGTCGTGACCGGTTGGGTGCCCGTCGAGGACGCCCGGTGAGCGCGATCCGCGTCGCCGTGGTCGACGACCAGCACCTCTTCGCCTCCGGCATGCGGATGCTCGTCGAGGCCCAGGACGACATGGCCTGCGTCGGCACCGCTGCCGACGGCGCCGCGGCGCTCGAGCTCTGCGCCGACGAGGACCCCGACGTCCTGCTCCTGGACCTCCGCATGCCGGTGCTGAACGGCATCGAGACCACCGCACGCCTGGCCGCGCAGGGCGGAGACCGCCCGAGGGTCGTGGTGTTGACGACGATCCGCCGCGACGAGGCCGTGCTCGCCGCCCTCCGTGCGGGAGCGGCGGCGTTCCTGACGAAGGACGCCCTGCCCGAGGTGGTGCTCGCCACGATCCGCGACGTCCACGAGGGGCGTCCGGCGCCGACCGAGGCCGAGGCGCTCGACCTGCTCCGCGCCGACGGGACCCTCGTCGAGACCCCGCGCCCGGACGAGGTGCTCGACGTCCTCACCGCCCGGGAGCGCGAGGTCTTCCTGCTCGTCGCGAAGGGGCTCAGCAACCAGGAGATCGCGGCGACCGTGTTCCTCAGCGAGGCCACGGTCAAGACGCACGTCCGCGCGGTGCTCACGAAGCTCGGACTCCGGAACCGGATCCAGGTCGTCATCACCGCACACGAACGCGGACTCGTCCGCGCCTAGGGGGAACACCATGCGCATCACCCAGCGTGCCGCGAAGTCCGGCGCACTCGTCCTCGTCCTCGCCGGCCTCGGGGGAGCCGTGCTGCACAGCCTGCCCGAGCCCGCCGACCACGCCGTCCGCCCGACGGTGGAGCGCGACCTCGACACGTGGTCGATGCCGCTCGACGGCTACGCCCAGCCCGGTTGGTCCGAGACCGGGTACGCAGAGTCGCTCCTCGACCAGTCCTGCCTGCGTGACGTCGGCATCGACTTCCCGGTGCCGTGGGCGACGTCCGCGGGCCTGCAGGCAGAGTCGGTCGCCGACGAGACGCCGGAACGCGGCAACGACGCTCCCGCACTCGACTGGTCACGACCGCTGAGCAAGGCGGCGGCGGACCTCGGCTACCACCGGCCGTCGGCACGGGGTGCGAACCGTGACGGCTGGCGGCAGTGGGCGGAGGACCCCGAGCACGACGCGGCGTTCGACCGCGCCGACCGGTCCGCCGTCGATCGGTGCTTCGAACGTTCCCGTCGCGCGCTCGGCACGGACGACGACGAGGAAGCCCAGGGCGCCTCGATGACCGCGAAGCGCCTCACCTACCTCGCCGCGGACGAGGCACGACGAGAACCGGCGGTCGTCGCTGCGGCGGCACGCTGGCGCACGTGCCTCGGACCGCACGCCCCGAGCGCGCTCCCCGAGGACCCGCACGGGATGCCGACCGCTCCGATGCGCCAGGCGCTCGGCATCAGCGGCCTCGCACTGCCCGTCACGAAGCCCGAGATCGCCCTCGCCGAGCACGACCTGGCCTGCCAGCAGTCGTCCGGCTACCGGGAGGCGCTCTACGACGCGCAGTGGTCCCGGCTCCTCCACGTCACCGCCACCGACGCCGCCGTGCTGGCGGCCGCGCGGCCGGACCAGCTCGCGGTCGCCGACCGCGTCGCCAGGACGATCGAGCGACTGGCGCCGGATGCACCGGAGGGCGTCGACTGACGGACAACGGCGACAGACCCGCGGTCGCGGGCAGGTGGACCTGGGGGGACCGGTCCGCGACCGCGCGCAGGGACGGACGGGAGGCTCGTGGCGGCACCGCCACGAGCCTCCCGTCCGGTGGTGGGCAGTGCCGCGGTGCGACACGCCCGACGTCCCCTGCTAGACTCACAAACCGACTTCGGCGAGGGCCGCGCAGCGCGCGGCCGTGATCGACGCGGTAGGGAGACCCGGCCCAGTCCTGGGAGCGTTCCTCACGCGTGCACGCGTTCGAGTTGCAACACCACAGACCCCCCGATGCCGGCACCCCGGCGTCGACCCCGACACCAGGAGGCACCATGGCCGACTACACCAAGCTCGCAGCGGAGACCCGCACCAAGTTCGGCAAGGGCGCTGCGCGCAAGCTCCGCGCCGCCGACAAGATCCCCGCGGTCGTCTACGGCCACGGCACCGAGCCGCAGCACATCACCCTCCCGGGCCACGAGACGATGCTGCTCGTCCGTACCGCCAACGCGGTCGTCGACCTCGACATCGAGGGTGCGGCCCAGCTCGCCCTCGTCAAGGACGTCCAGCGCGACCCGGTGCGCCAGATCATCGAGCACATCGACCTCGTCGTCGTGCGCCGTGGCGAGAAGGTCACCGTCGACGTCCCCGTCGTCGTCGAGGGCGAGTCGTTCTCCGGCACGATCCACGTCCAGGACCTCTCCTCGGTCTCGCTCCTCGTCGAGGCGACCGACATCCCGGAACACGTGACCGTCGACGTCGAGGGCCTCGAGGACGGCACCCAGGTGCTCGCCTCGCAGCTCGAGCTGCCGACCGGCGCCGAGCTCGAGACCGACGGCGAGGCGCTCGTCGTGCAGATCGTCACCCCGCGTGGCACCGCTGACGACGACGCTGCCGACGAGGCCGCTGCCGAGGCGGGCGCCGAGGCCGGCGCCGAGGGCGGCTCCGCCCCGGTCGACTCCGAGTAACACACCCTCCGCGGAACGTCTGGCCGACGCTGATGACAGGAACGACCCTCGTCGTGGTCGGGCTCGGGAACCCCGGGCCCGGCTACGCGGGGAACCGTCACAACGTCGGCCAGATGGTCCTCGACGAACTCGCCGCCCGCATGGGTGCGACGTTCAAGAAGCACAAGACGCCGAACCAGGTCGCCGAGGGGCGCCTGGTGCCCGGCGGACCGAAGCTCGTCCTGGCGAAGCCGGGATCCTTCATGAACACCTCGGGTGGCCCGGTCTCGAGCGTGCTCGGGTTCTACAGCGCCACCCCGGCGGACCTCGTCGTCGTCCACGACGAACTCGACCTGCCGTTCGACACCGTCCGTCTCAAGGGCAGCGGCGGGCACGGCGGCCACAACGGGCTCCGCGACATCATCAAGGCGACCGGCACGAACGAGTTCACCCGGGTGCGGATCGGCATCGGCCGTCCCCCGGGTCGCCAGGACCCCGCCGACTACGTCCTGCGTGACTTCTCGCCGGCCGAGAAGAAGACGCTGCCGAACCTGCTCGCCGACGGCGCCGACGCCGTCGAGGCGATCGCGGAGCTCGGGCTCCTCGCCGCGCAGCAGCGCGTGCACGCCCCGTCGTGAGCACGGTCCTGTTCGCGGCCGACGGCCCCGTCCAGGTGATCGCGCTCGTCGTCGTGGTGATCGTCGGCTTCACGCTCACCTTCGCTGTCCGGATGCTGACCCGGAAGGCGACCCGGGACGACCGCTCGGACACGCGGCCGTCGCAGCCGGACGATCTCGAGCCCGGACAGGACTGATCCCGGCTTCGCCGGTGCCCGGTAACCACGGTCGGGAGGCGCAGTGCAGGTCAGCGGCGGCTGTCCGGTTCCCGCCGGGTCCCCGAACTGGGGGACCGTCACGTCCCCCGGTCGTCGGTAGGTTCGCCGTCGGGGCGACCGTCCCGACGACGAGGGGGCGACGTGGGGCGAGCACGACACCGGGCAGGACCGACAGACGTCGCACAGCGCTCCGGCACGGGGGTGCGTGCGGTCCTCGCCGTCGTCCCGGCCGCGGTCGCGGTCATCGCGGTCGGCATGGCCTCCCTGCTCACCCAGGACGGCGCGGTCGCCGCCACCGAGACCTGGACACCGACGAGCGCCGAGTCGTCCGCGCCACCGGTCGCGAGCAGCTTCTCCGCCCCGAACGACGTGCACCACGACGTCGACGGACGACTCCTGGTCGCCGACTTCGCCGGGAACGGCCTGCTGCGCCGCGGACTCGACGGCACCTGGAGCGTGGTCGCTCCGTTCGGCACGGCGCCGGGCGACATGTGGAACCCGTCGGCCGTGACCACCCTCGACGACGGCCGCATCCTCGTCGCCGAGGCCGGGCGGCGGTCGATCACGCTCCTCTCCCCGGACGGGCTCGTCGTCTCCCGGTGGGCCCCGCCTCCGAGCGGACGAGCCGTCTCCGAACTCGCGGTGCAGGGGACGACGGTCTTCGCTGCCGTGCCCGGCAGCGGATCGCTCTGGACGGCCGAGCTCGGCAGCGGGACGTGGACGGCGGTCGCGGGTCCGTGGTCCGACCCGAGCGGCGTCGCGATCTCCGCCGACGGTGGAACGCTCACCGTGACGGACGCCGGACCCGACGAGGTGTGGCAGGTCGACCGCGCGTCGGGCGTCGTCAGCGCGCTCGGGTTCCCGGCCGATGGGCAGACCCGGCTCCGCGGGGTGGCGGTCGACGACGGGGACGTCTTCGTCGTGGACAACGGGAACGGCCGCGTCTGGTCGGACGAAGGCGGCGCGTGGGCTCCGGCGTTCTCGACGGCGCCCGACGGGTCGGCACTCGCGAACCCGACCGCGGTGTCCGTCGGCCCGGGTCGGAGCCTGGTCGTGGCGGACTACAACCGGCAGCGGATCGTCACCGCGACGTCGTCCGGCCGCGTCGAGGAGACCCCGGGCACGAGCCCGACCGCGCCGACGGCGGAGCCCCTGCCGTCGGACATCCCGACGCCCGAGCCGACGGCTGGCCCGACGATCGCCCCGTCTCCCGGACCTTCGGCGGAGCCGACGACTCCGGCGACCGGTGAGCCGACGACGCCGGCGAGCAGTGACCCGAGCGGCGGTTCGACCCCCTCGCCGACGTCCGACCCGACCGCCTCGCCGACGTCCGATCCGACCGCCTCCCCGACCGACCCGTCGACGCCCGACCCGACTGCCTCGCCGACGTCCGACCCGACGGGGGAGCCCACCCCCGAGACGACGTCGGAACCGACCGCTGCACCGACGTCCGACCCGACGGGGGAGCCCACCCCCGGGCCGACGTCGGATCCGACCGCAGCGCCGACGTCGGATCCGAACGACCAGCCGACGCCCACGCCGACGCCGACGCCGACGCCGATGCCGAGCAGCGAGCCGGGTACGGACCCGTCGGCGCCGGCGACCGACGAGCCCACCCCCGCCCCCACGGGTGAGCAGACCGACGAGCCCACCGACGAGCCGAGCGCGACGCCGACGGTGACCCCCGCACCGACCTCGTCGCCCTCCCCGACCGACGATCCCACCGCGGAGCCGACCGCCACGCCGCAGCCCGATCCGTCGACGGAGCCCGGTCCCTCGACGGACCCGGAGCCGACCGACGAGCCGGGCCCCACCCCGACGCCGCCCGGCCCCGGACCGACCACCCCGGAGCCGACCCCGTCGCCGTCGGGCACCCCGGGTGCGACACCGACGACCGACCCGGGCCCCCGACCCGAGCCGGATCCCGACCCGACGGGCGAGGCGAGCGCGACGCCGACCCCCTCCGCCCCGGCCACGGCAGGACCGCTCCCGACCGGGACACCCTCGACGGCAGCGGAGCCGTCGCCCGCACCGTCCCCGACGGCCGAGCCGACCGCGGAGCCGGAGCCCGGACCGACCTCCGCGCCGGAGCCGACCACGGCGCCCGGACCGACGACCGCGCCGGAGCCGACCACGGCGCCCGGACCGACGACCGCGCCGGAGCCGACCACCGCCCCCGAGCCGACCACCGCCCCCGAGCCGACCACCGCGCCCGGACCGACCACCGCGCCCGGACCGACCACCGCGCCCGAGCCGACCACCGCGCCCGAGCCGACCACCGCGCCCGGACCGACCACGGCGCCCGAGCCGGGGGCGACCACCGCCCCGGAGCCCGGACCGTCGCCCTCGCCCGACGCCTCGTCCGGAGCCGCCCCCGGTCCGACCGGCGCCCCCGCACCGACGGCCGCACCCGACCCGGACCCGTCGCCCGGCCCGGACGGCTCCACCGGCGGGGGAGGACCGACCGCCCCGACCCCGACCGCCCCGACCCCGAGCGCCGACCCGGGGTCGGCCCCCGGCCACGGCGGGACCACCGGCGTGACGGGTGCCGACGCGGCGGACGGTGCCGCGCCTCCCGACCGGGCCGGCTCCACGTCTGCGGACCGCAGCCCGACCACCCTCGCCTGGACCGGCGCCGCACCCGTCGCGCCCGCGCTGCTCGTGGCCGCGCTGCTCGTCCTGATCGGGTCCCGACTCCGTCGCCGCAGCTGACCGTGTTCGCCGCCCGCGCACGCCGGGCCGGGTGTCGGACGCCGCCGGTACCATCGTCTGAGTGACGATCTCGGGCATCATCCCTGCGCTCTCGCGCGCCTCCGCGTTCGATCGCGTCCTCCGCGCTGCCGGGCGTGACGCGGACTTCTCCGTCGTCGACGGCCTGCGGGTCCCGTTGCTCGGCGCGCTGCTCGCCGAGCGCAACGGTCCCCAGTGCCTCTTCGTCGTCACCGCCACCGGGCGCGAGGCCGAGGCGGTCCGCGGCGCCTTCACGTGCACGGTCCCCGACGCCGAGGTCCTCGAGTTCCCCGCGTGGGAGACCCTGCCGCACGAGCGCCTCAGCCCGAGCGCCCAGACGGTCGGCACCCGCATCGCGACGCTCCGCAAGCTCGCCGCGTGGCAGGACGCCGATCCGGCCGACCGCCGCACGATCGTCGTGGTCGCGAGCGTCCGCGCCGCACTGCAGCCCATCGCGGGCAACCTGACGTCGCTCGCCCCGGTCGCACTCGCGACGGGTTCACGCGGCAACGACCTCGCGACCATCGCGTCTCAGCTCGTCGACCTGGCCTACGCCCGGGTCGACCTCGTCACCCGCCGCGGCGAGTTCGCGGTGCGCGGTGGCATCCTCGACGTCTTCCCGCCCGGTGCCGACCACCCGGTGCGCGTCGACTTCTTCGGCGACGAGATCGAGGCGATCGAGGCGTTCTCGGTCGCCGACCAGCGCACCACCGACGACGACCTCGGCTCGGTCGAGCTCACCGCCTCGCGCGAGCTCCTGCTCAGCGACGACGTGCGCCAGCGGGCACGCGAGATGCTGCACGAGTTCCCGAACCTGTCGCAGATGCTCGCGAAGATCGCCGAGGGGATCCCGGTCGAGGGCATGGAGTCCCTCGCGCCGGCGCTCGTGCAGGACCTCGTGCCGATCACCACCTACCTGCCCGAGGCCGCCACGATCGCGGTCCTCTCGCCCGAGCGGGTCGCCGGTCGCGCGCACAGCCTGGCCGAGACGAACACCGAGTTCCTGCAGGCCGCGTGGAGTGCCGCGGTCGCGGGCGCACAGGCACCCATCGACCTCGACGCGGGCAACTTCCTGTCCGTGCAGCAGCTCAAGAACACCCGCGGCCAGCGCACCTGGTGGACGGTCACGCCGTTCGACTCGGGGCTCGACGAGGGTGACCGCGCGCGCGTGCTCACCGACGCCGAGGCCGCTGCCGAGGCCGGTGAGTACATCCGCGTCCGCGCGGAGTCGATCCCGAGCTTCGCGGGCAGCGCGGACGGGGCCGTCGAGCACGTCAAGCAGCTCGTCGACGACGGGTGGGGCGTCGTCGTGACGGCGCAGGGCAAGGGGCTCGTCGAGCGCGCGGTGCAGGTACTCGCGGACGCGGGTGTCGCGGCTCGTGCCGAGGACCTCACCGCGCCGCCCGAGCCGGGCGTCGCGATCGTCACCACCGCCACCGTCGAGGCCGGCTTCGCGACTCCCGACCCGCGGATCGCCGTCCTGAGCGAAGCCGAGTTCTACGGCCGCAGCGTCCAGCAGGGCGCCCGCACCGTCAAGAAGCTCGCCGCCCGCCGCAAGAACGTCGTCGACCCGCTGCAGCTGAAGCCGGGCGACGTCGTCGTGCACAACACCCACGGCATCGGCAAGTTCGTCGAGCTCGTCTCGCGCGAGGTCAGCTCCGGCGGCCGCAACGCCGTGAAGACGCAGCGCGAGTACCTCGTGCTCGAGTACGCCCCGTCGAAGCGGAACTACCCGGGCGACAAGCTCTTCGTCCCGACCGACCAGCTCGACCAGCTCTCCCGGTACGTCGGCGGCGAGAACCCCACGCTGTCCAAGATGGGCGGCTCGGACTGGTCCGCCGCGAAGTCGAAGGCGCGCAAGGCCGTCCGCGACATCGCCGTCGACCTCGTGAAGCTGTACTCGGCGCGCATGGCCTCGAAGGGGCACGCGTTCGGTCCGGACACCCCGTGGCAGCGTGAGCTGGAGGAGGCCTTCCCGTTCGCCGAGACCGCCGACCAGCTCACCACCATCGACGAGATCAAGCGCGACATGGAGAGCCCGATCCCGATGGACCGCCTGCTCTCCGGCGACGTCGGCTACGGCAAGACCGAGGTCGCGATCCGCGCGGCGTTCAAGGCCGTGCAGGACGGCAAGCAGGTCGCCGTGCTCGTCCCGACGACGCTGCTGGTGCGCCAGCACATGGAGACCTTCCAGGAGCGCTTCGCGGGCTTCCCCGTGCACCTCCGCGCACTCAGTCGCTTCCAGACCGAGAAGGAGTCGAAGGAGACGATCGCCGGCCTCGCCGACGGCACCGTCGACATCGTGATCGGCACGCACCGCATCCTGTCGCAGAACATCGCGTTCAAGGACGTGGGGCTCGTCATCATCGACGAGGAGCAGCGCTTCGGCGTCGAGCACAAGGACCAGCTCAAGAAGCTCAAGACCAACGTCGACGTGCTCGCGATGTCCGCGACCCCGATCCCGCGGTCGCTCGAGATGGCCGTCACCGGCATCCGGGAGATGTCGACGCTCGCGACCCCGCCGGAGGACCGCCACCCCATCCTGACCTTCGTCGGGCCGCAGTCCGACCTGCAGGTCGCCGCCGCGATCCGCCGCGAGCTCCTGCGCGAGGGCCAGGTCTTCTACGTGCACAACCGCGTGAAGGACATCCAGTCGGTGGCGTCGCACCTGGCCGAGATCATCCCCGAGGCCCGGATCCAGGTCGCCCACGGGCAGATGTCCGAGGGCACCCTCGAGCAGGTCATGGTCGACTTCTGGGAGCGCAAGTTCGACGTGCTCGTGTCCACGACCATCGTCGAGACGGGCCTCGACATCGCCAACGCGAACACACTGATCATCGACAAGGCCGACAAGTACGGGCTGTCGCAGCTCCACCAGCTCCGCGGTCGCGTCGGCCGTGGGCGTGAACGCGGGTACGCGTACTTCCTCTACGACGCCGACAAGCCGCTCTCCGAGACCGCACAGGACCGGCTCGAGACCATCGCCGCGAACAACGAGCTCGGCGCCGGCATGCAGGTGGCCATGAAGGACCTCGAGATCCGCGGCGCGGGCAACCTGCTCGGCGGCGAGCAGTCCGGGCACATCGCCGGGGTCGGCTTCGACCTGTACCTCCGCATGATCGGCGAGGCGGTGTCGCAGTTCCGTGGCGACGTCGCCGAGGGACAGACCGAGCTCCGGCTCGAGATCCCGGTCGACGCGCACATCCCCGAGGACTACGTCGAGTCCGAGCGGCTCCGGCTCGAGGCGTACCAGAAGCTGTCGGCCGCATCGGCTCCGGCTGCGCAGCCCGAGGCGATCGACATGGTGCTCGACGAGCTCACCGACCGCTACGGCCAGCCGCCGCAGCCGGTGCTCACCCTGGTCGAGGTGTCGCGCCTCCGCCGCATGGCGCAGCAGGTCGGCCTGTCCGACGTCGTCGTGATGGGGTCGAACCTGCGCATCGCGGGCAAGGAACTCGCCGACTCGGCCCAGGTCCGGCTGAAGCGCATGTTCCCCGGCGCGCGCTGGTTCCCGCAGCAGGACGCCGCGAGCATCCCGCTGCCGAAGCCGCACGGCGAGACGCTGCCCGACGACGCGCTCATCGAGTGGGTGGAGAGCATCCTGACGGCCGTCTACGGCGCGTCCAAGGCCCCCGCGGAGGCGCCTGCCTCCTGACGCGGCCTGCGCGAAGTGACGCGACCCGACGCGGCCTGGAGGCGCGGTGCCAGCCGGTACCGCGCCTCCAGGCCGACGAGTGGTCGCCATCCGACATCGCACGTGTCGATCGACCCGTGCGATGTGGCACGGTGCGCCTGCAACGACACGTCCGCGGTCCTCCGACGGCGGACGTGTCGCAGCGCAGTGGCCGCTCGGTGCGTTACTCGGTGGCCTCGGCCTCGGAGAGCTCGCGTCGCGCGCGGTAGCGGCGGGCGCGCAGGCTGACGACGACGGCGGACGCGAGGATCGCGATGCCGGACCCGACGAGCACGGCGAGGACACCCTCGTCGAGGATCTCCTCGTTCCGGGCGAACGCCAGCTCGTTCATGAGCAGCGAGACCGTGAAGCCGATCCCGCCGAGCACGCCGACCGTCACGATCGACCAGAACGAGAGCGTCGATCGACCGGGGGCGCGGAAGATGCGCGTCGCGACGGCACCGAACAGCGTGATGCCGATGACCTTGCCGACCGGGAGCGCGAGGACGACGGCCCAGAACGTGGGGGAGAGCTCGCCGATGCCGACGCTCGGGAGCACGACCGCCGCCGAGGCGAAGGCGAACACCGGCAGCACGACGGCGTTCGACCACGGCTCGACGTTCTCGTGCAACGTGTGTCCCGGACGGCGGGGCAGGACGAGACCGAGCGCGACGCCGGCGATGGTCGCGTGCACGCCCGAGTGGTACACGAGCCACCACGTGACGAGGCCGACCAGCACCATCGCGGCGATGATCCACACGTGGCCGGTGCGGCCCGGACGCAGCAGTCGACCGAGCACCGCGAAGACGACGAGGGCGACGACCGCACCGCCGAGCGCGAGGAAGTCCGTGCCGTGCGCGAAGACGACGGCGATGATGACGATCGCGATGAGGTCGTCCAGCACCGCGAGCGCGAGCAGGAACACGCGCAGCGTGGAGGGCAACCCTCGACCGAACATCGCCAGGACCCCGAGCGCGAACGCGATGTCCGTCGCGGTCGGGATGGGCCACCCGTGCTGGTACGGCGTGCCCGAGGTCACCAGGAGGAAGATCCCGGCCGGCACGAGCACGCCGCCGACCGCGGCGATCGCCGGGATGACGGCCGTCTTCGGGTTCGAGAGTTCCCCGTCGAGCAGCTCCTGCTGCAACTCGATCGCGACCAGCAGGAAGAAGACCGCGAGCAGGCCGTCGCTGATCCAGTGCGACACGGACAGGTCGAGACCGACCGCTCCCCACGGCGAGTGCGCGTCGAGGGCTCGTTCGAGGCCCGGTCCGAGCGGCGAGTTCGCCACGAGGAGGCCGAGCACGGCGGCGGTCAGGAGCGCGATCGCGCTGAAACGGGGGGAGCGGACGAGTGCCGACATGGATCTCCGACGGTGTGCGGGTACGGGTACGGAACCGTCGACCAGACTTCCCGACACACCAGGGGTGAGCCTACCGGAGCGGCCTGCGTGCGAGCATGACGCCATGACCGCCGTCACGGACCTCGTCGAAGTCGTCGACCGCCTGCTCGCCCCCGACGGCGGTTGCGTGTGGAACCGTGCACAGACCCACGCATCGCTCGCGCGGTACGCCGTGGAGGAGTCGTACGAACTCGTCGACGCCATCGACTCCGGCGACGACGACGACCTCCGCGAGGAACTCGGCGACGTGCTCTACCAGGTCGTGTTGCACGCCGGACTGGCTGCAGCGCAGGGCCGGTTCGACCTCGAGGACGTCGCCGCCGGTGCTCGCGACAAGATGGTCCGTCGGCACCCGCACGTGTTCGGTGCCGAACGGGCGGACACGGAGGCGGAGGTCGTCCGGGTGTGGCGGGCGGCGAAGTCGGCCGAGAAGGCGTCGCGCACGAGTGTCCTCGACGGGGTCCCGAGGGCGATGCCGCCGCTGGAGCGAGCCGTGAAGCTGCTCGAACGCCTGGAGGAGCGTGGCGACGCCGCCACGGTCGTCGCCGCCGTCACGTCGGCGGCCGCGCCTGCCGAGGGCAGCCGGTCGGAGGGCGCCGTCGACGACCGGTGGTGGGGTGCGGGGATGCTCGCCGAGGTCGCAGCGGCGCGGGAGGCGGGCATCGACGTCGTCGCCAGCCTGCGGGACGCGGTGACCCGGCTCGAGGCCGGCGCGCGCGTCGGGGAGTGAGCTGCGCCTCTTGTTCGGCGCGCGCGGAGGAGCGCCGGGCAGGCAGACGAGAGGGCGGGCACCCTCCCAACCCGAAAAGGAGGGTGCCCGCGAGCGGGCCACGACGCGCCAAGGCGACACGTCGACAGGGATGCCCGCCCGAACCGCGGGGCACCGTTGCAGCACACCAGCCCCGCGAACGGTCTGGTGGCCGGATCAGGAGGCCGTCAGACCGAGGTTCTGTATGTAGCGTACCAGTAGACCGGCTGGGGCGCAAGATCCTGCCCCGGTTCTGGCAAGATTGGCGCATGGCGACGACCGTGACGGCTCCCCGTGGCATGCGTGACTTCCTCCCGGCGGACAAGGCCCGTCGCGAGCACGTCCTCGGGGTGGTCCGGGACGTGTACGCGCGTCACGGGTTCGACGAGATCGAGACCCCGGTCGTCGAGGACGCCGCACGCCTGCACTCGGGGCTGGGCGGCGACAACGAGAAGCTCGCGTTCGCGGTGATGCGCCGCGGGCTCACCACCGAGGACCTGCAGCAGGCGGCTGCGCCGCTCGACCTCGCGGACCTCGGACTCCGCTTCGACCTGACGGTCCCGCTCGCCCGCTTCTACGCCTCGCACCGCGCCGAGCTGCCCGCGGTGTTCCGTGCCGTGCAGATCGCACCCGTGTGGCGTGCCGAGCGTCCGCAGAAGGGGCGCTACCGGCAGTTCGTCCAGTGCGACATCGACATCCTCGGCGAGCCGGGGCAGCTCGCGGAGATCGAGCTCATCCGCGCGACCACCGCCGCGCTCGACGCGCTCGGCATCGCGGACACCACCATCCGGATCAACGACCGTCGCATCCTGCTCGCGCTGCTCGCCTCGTGGGGGATCACCGACCCGGACGCCGCGGACCGGGCGCTGATCACGGTCGACAAGCTCGACAAGATCGGTGCGGACGGTGTGGCCGCCGAGCTCCGCGCGACGATCGGCGCCGACCTGCCGGGCCTCGAGGACACGATCCGTGCGCTCGAGGCCGCGGACTGGGTGTCCGTCGAGGGGGCGCCGTGGCTCGATGCCGAGGCGTTCGCGGACCTGCTCCGCCTCCGCCGGGCCCTGCCGGGCGTGGACCTGCGCTTCGACCCGACACTCGTGCGCGGCATGGGCTACTACACGGGCACGATCTTCGAGGTCGCCCACCCCGACTTCGGCTACAGCCTCGGTGGCGGCGGTCGCTACGACGGCATGATCGGACGCTTCCTCGGGCAGGACGTGCCCGCGGTCGGGTTCTCGCTCGGGTTCGAGCGGCTCGTCGACCTCGTCACGCTGCCGGAGTCGGCCGAGTCGGACGCCGTCGTGCTCCTGTACGACAGGGACGTCGACCCGGTCCGCCTCGCGGCGCTCAAGACCGAGGCCCTCGCGTCGCACCGTCGCGTCCGGCTCGAGCGGCGGCCGAAGAACACCAAGAACCTGCTCGCGAGCCTCGCCGAGCAGGGCTTCGCGGCCTTCGCCGGTGTGCGGGCCGACACCGAGACCCTGGAAGGTGTCGAGTTCCGCCCGCTGGCGTGAACTCCTCCACACCCGACGTCATCCGCGGCGAGGCGTCCACCGCGCCTCGGTAGGATCGACCCGCTGTCCACCACAACCGAACTCGTAGGGAGTACCCCGTGGCCCAGATCGATGCCGTAGGCGCACGCGAAGTCCTCGATTCCCGAGGCAACCCGACGGTCGAGGTCGAGGTCCTCCTCGACGACGGCGTGGTCTCGCGCGCGCTCGTCCCGTCCGGCGCCTCCACCGGTGCGTTCGAGGCGTACGAACTCCGCGACGGCGACGCGAACCGCTACGGCGGCAAGGGCGTCCTGAAGGCCGTCGACGCCGTCCTCGACGAGATCGGCCCGGCGCTCGAGGGCTTCGACGCCACCGACCAGCGCCTCGTCGACGCCGCGCTCATCGAGCTCGACGGCACCGAGAACAAGTCCCGCCTGGGTGCCAACGCGATCCTCGGCGCCTCGCTCGCCGTCGCCCGCGCCGCCGCCGACTCGGCCGACCTGCCGCTGTTCCGCTACCTCGGTGGCCCGAACGCGCACACGCTGCCCGTCCCGCTCATGAACGTCGTCAACGGTGGCGCGCACGCCGACACCAACGTCGACATCCAGGAGTTCTTCCTCGTGCCCTACGGCGCCGAGAGCTTCTCGGAGGCCCTGCGCTGGGGCGTCGAGACCTACCACGCCCTCAAGGGCGAGCTGAAGAAGCAGGGTCTCGCGACCGGCCTCGGCGACGAGGGCGGCTTCGCCCCCGAGCTCGCCTCGAACCGTGCTGCGCTCGACTTCCTGCTCGCCGCGATCGAGAAGGCCGGCTTCACCCCGGGCAAGGACATCGCGCTCGGCCTCGACGTCGCCGCGACCGAGTTCTTCCACGACGGCAAGTACGCGTTCGAGGGCAAGCAGCTCTCGAGCGAGGAGTTCACCGGGTACTTCTCGGACCTCGTCGCGAACTACCCGCTCGTCACCATCGAGGACGCCCTGGCCGAGGACGACTGGGAGGGCTGGAAGCACCTCACCGCCGAACTCGGCTCGAAGCTGCAGCTCGTCGGCGACGACCTGTACGTCACGAACCCGAAGCGTCTGCAGCGTGGCATCGACGAGCAGGCCGGCAACTCGATCCTGGTCAAGGTGAACCAGATCGGCACGCTGACCGAGACCCTCGACGCCGTCTCCCTGGCGCACCGCCACGGCATGACCGCGATCCTGTCGCACCGCTCGGGCGAGACCGAGGACACCACCATCGCCGACATCGCGGTGGCCGTCGACGGTGGCCAGATCAAGACCGGTGCCCCGGCCCGTTCGGACCGCGTCGCGAAGTACAACCAGCTGCTCCGCATCGAGGAGGAACTGGGCGACGCCGCCGTCTACGCCGGCCGCACCGCGTTCCCCCGGGCCGCTGCGCTCTAGGTCGCACCCGCACCACCACGAGACGCCGCCCTCCTCCGGGAGGGCGGCGTCTCGCCGTTCCCGGGCGCTCCCGTCGTCGTCGAGCTGATCCGCCCTCGCTCTCGACCCGGTCTGCTCTCGCCCTCGAGCGGGCCAGATCTGCGACGCTCGGCGCTGCATTCCGACGGTCATCGCTCGCTCGGTGGACGTGAGCGGCATGTCCTTCCCGCTCGGCAGCCGGTTAGCCCACAGCCGGCCAGCCAGCCGGTCGGTCAGCCAGCCAGCCTGGTGGCCCTCCGGGGGACGGGAGGCGCGTGGCGGCCGTGCGCCGCGCCTCCCGGCCGCTGGGAGGGTGCCGAGCGACGCACGACGGTCCGCGTGCCGGGTCACGTGACCGTGCCGCGCCGGGTTATCGTCGAGCCGTGCCCAGCCAGAAGCCCCGCGTCCGCCGCATCCCCGTGGCCGTGCCGGAGTCCGGTGCGCACGAGCAGCCCTGGTACCGGTCCATCCGGTTCTCCGGCTTCAGCCTCCTCATGCTCGCGATCATCGTGCTGTTCGTCGTCGTGCTCGCCCCCTCGCTGCGGACGCTCATCCAGCAGCAGGAGCAGATCGCGCAGCAGCAGCGCGAGGTCGCAGCGCAGAAGGCCGACGTCGCGCAGAAGAAGCAGGACGTCGCGCGGTGGGACGACCCGGCCTACATCGAGGCCCAGGCCCGCGACCGGCTGCTCTACGTGTACCCGGGCGAGGAGAGCTACCTCGTGATGGGTGCGGAGCAGGCGAAGGGGTCGGACCGGACCGAGACCGACTCCGGCAGCCCGGTCAGCTCGATGGTGCAGACGCCGAAGGTCGACTGGGTGCAGGCGATGCTGTCCAGCGTGCTGCAGTCCGGGTTGACCGAGAAGACCACCGAGGAGCTCGTGGCTCCGGACGTCTCCGGCACCGGGGACCCGACCGGCGCCGCGACGAGCGACAGCAAGTAGGGCAGCCGGGGCGCCGCGGCGTCACGGAGTGGGACGGCGACCCGGACTCGGGTAGGCTCACGTGCCCGTGACGACCCCTCCCTTCGATCCGCCGTCCGACCGCGACATCCAGGTCGTCTCGGCGCAGCTCGGGCGACCGGCCCGCGACGTCGTCGGGATCGCTGCACGGTGCGCCTGCGGCAACCCCACCGTCGTGTCGACGAAGCCCCGACTCGCGAACGGCACCCCGTTCCCGACGTTCTACTACCTGTGCCACCCCGCCGCCACCGCGGCCGTGAGCACGCTCGAGGCGAACCACGTCATGCCCGAGCTCGCCGCCCTGCTCGAGGACGAGACCGTCGCGGCGCAGTACCGCGCGGCCCACGAGTCCTACCTGGCGGACCGCGAGTCGATCGAGCACGTCGACGAGATCGACGGCATCAGCGCGGGCGGCATGCCCACCCGCGTGAAGTGCCTGCACGCGCTCGTCGGCCACGCCCTCGCTGCCGGACCCGGCGTCAACCCCATCGGCGACCTCGCGCTCGAGCGCGTGGACTGGTCGCCCTCCCGCTGTGAGTGCCGGGCGTATGATGGCATCGCAGACGCTGGAGTCGGGGCGGGTGGCGGCGAAGACTGACCAGCCTCCCGGCAAGCAACCACCCCACTCCAAGGAGATCATCCCCCGTGCCCAAGATCCTCGTCGTCGGCGGCGGCTACGCCGGTTTCTACACCGCCTGGAAGCTCGAGAAGCACCTGCGTCAGGGTGAAGCCGAGGTCACCATGGTGGACCCGCTGCCGTACATGACGTACCAGCCGTTCCTGCCCGAGGTCGCCGCCGGTTCGATCGAGCCGCGTCACGCGATCGTGTCGCACCGTCGTCACCTGAAGAAGACCCGTGTCGTCACGGCGAAGGTCACGAAGGTCGACCACGCCACGAAGACCGCGACGATCACCCCGGCCGAGGGCGAGGCGTGGGAGGAGTCCTACGACCAGATCGTCATGACCGCCGGTGCCGTCTCGCGGACCTTCCCGATCCCGGGCGTCGCGGACGAGGCCATCGGCCTGAAGACCATCGAGGAGGCCGCGGCGATCCGCGACAAGATCCTCACGAACTTCCACAAGGCGGCGAACCTGCCGGCCGGTCCCGAGCGCGACCGCCTGCTCACCGTCGTCGTGGTCGGCGGTGGCTTCGCCGGTATCGAGGTGTTCGCCGAGCTCCGCTCCTTCGCGTCCGACCTGCTGAAGAGCTTCCCGCAGCTGTCCTTCGACGACACGCACTTCCACCTGGTCGAGGCGATGGGCCGCATCATGCCCGAGGTGTCGCTCGAGACCTCGCACTGGGTGCTCGAGAACCTCGCGTCCCGCGGCGCGACGGTGCACCTCGAGACCCAGCTGGCCTCGGCCGAGGGCGGC
The DNA here is from genome assembly GCF_030803485.1 of Curtobacterium sp. 260. Lineage (NCBI taxonomy): Bacteria > Bacillati > Actinomycetota > Actinomycetes > Micrococcales > Microbacteriaceae > Curtobacterium > Curtobacterium sp. 260. The sequence continues at coordinate 137,427 of NZ_JAURUY010000002.1, forward strand.
GTCTGCCAGCTCAAGGCCAAGGACGAGTCGATCGAGACCATCGAGTCCGACCTCATCATCTGGACCGCCGGTGTCATGGCGAACCCGATGGTCAAGGGCACCGACTTCCCGCTCGAGCAGCGCGGTCGCATCCGCGTGCAGCCCGACCTCCGCGTGGTCGACGACAACGGCGTGATCGCCGACGCGTGGGCCTGCGGTGACGTCGCGGCCGTGCCGGACCTGACCGGTGGCGGTGTCGGCGGCTTCTGCGTGCCGAACGCCCAGCACGCCGTGCGCCAGGCGAAGCAGCTCGCGAAGAACCTGGTCGCGGTCGTCCGCGGCGAGGCGACGACCGACTACAAGCACGAGAACCTCGGCGCCGTCGCGGGCCTGGGTCTCGGCACGGGTGTGTTCCAGTCCGGCAAGTTCGCCATGAAGGGCTTCCTGGCCTGGGGTGCCCACCGCGGGTACCACGGCCTGGCGATGCCGTCGTGGGAGCGCAAGTGGCGCGTCATCGGCGACTGGGTCGGCGGCTTCTTCCTGGGCCGCGACATCGCGTCGCTCGACGACCGTGAGACCCCGCGTGCCGCGTTCGAAGCCTTCGCGTCGCGCCCGAAGCCCGCTGCCGCCGAGGAGCCGAAGGCCGTCGCTGCCCCGGCTCCGGCGGAGGGTCAGCCGGCCGACGCGGCCGGTCCCGCGTACGCCACCCCGGCCGAGGACGTCTCCAAGGACGCTGCGCCCGTCGCGGCCCCGGCCGACGCCAAGTAGCACCAGCACCAGCACCGACGGCCGTCGCCCCACGTGGGCGGCGGCCGTCGTCGCGTCGGTAGGCTGTTGCGGCCCGCCCCCGTGGCCCAATCGGTAGAGGCACGCGACTTAAAATCGCTGAGTTGTGGGTTCGAGTCCCACCGGGGGTACGCGAGGCGCGGGTGCGCCGCCGGCTGCGCCGCCGGCCGCGCTGGCCGCGCCGCCGCGCCGCCCGCCCCGCCGCGTACCGGCGGGCGAGTCTCGGGTCCGCGGACGGTTTCGCGGGTCTACCGTCGCGAATGTGTCCGCACAGGCGAGTCTCGTGCGAGCGCCCCGCCCGCCCGGAGCCCCGCCCGCCCGGAGCCCCGCCCGCCCGGAACCCCGCCCGCACAACCCCGCCCGCACAGGCCGGAGCCACCCGCCGCTCGCCGCCGCGCAGTAGCATCGACGTCCGTGGTCGGACTCGGAAGCGCTCTCGCGAACCTGCGCAACGCGCTCAACCGACCCGAGGCGCACGTCGAGGTCGTCGACGGCGAGACGGTCCCCACCGGGATGCTGCTCGGGACCCTCGGCGCCCTGCTGCTCGACGCCGGCAGCTCCGTCACCGACGTCCGCTCCGCGCTCGAGAAGGCCCGCGACGCCGCCGGGGTCGGACCGACGCTCGCCGTCGGTGTCCTGCCCGCACTCGTCATGGTCAGCGAGGTCGCCACCGGCGCCGCCACCATCGTGAACGCCGAGGGCGTCGAGCTCTCGTCGCGTCAGGCAGCGCGGGCGAACCGCCTCGTGCTCGGCCTGGAACGCGGGTCCATCGCCCTCGCCGAGATCCCCGCCCGGGTGCGTGCGATCCGGACCGGTACCGTGCCGCCGCCGGCGCTGCCGTGGATCACCGGGAACGCCCTCACCTCGGTCGGACTGGCCGTCGTGTTCCGTTGCCCGTGGTGGGCGATCGTGCTCGCGCTCGTCGTCGGTGCCCTGGTCGGTGTGCTCAGCCTCGTGCTCCGCCGCTTCCGCGAGGCCGTCGCGATCATCCCGTTCCTGGCCGCGTTCATGTCGACGAGCGTCGTCGGCCTCGTCGCCGCCGGCACCGGGTTCGACCACGTGCCCCTGTTCGCGGTGTGTGCGCCCGTCGCGGTCTTCGTGCCCGGCGCGCTGATCACGAACGCGCTGCTCGAGCTGACGGCCGCCGACATCGTGACCGGAGCCTCGCGCCTGGTGCAGGGGCTCATCACGCTCGGCTTCATGGCCGCCGGGATCGCCGCGGGGAGCGCCCTCACCGGCCTGCGCGTCGACCCGTCGTCGGCGGCCCTCGTCGGCGAGGTCGCCGGCGTCGGCACGCTCCGCGGTGGTTGGGAGGCCGTGCCGTCCTACTGGGTGTCCTGGGTGGCGGTGGCAGGCCTCGCCGTCGGCCTCGGGCTCGTGTTCCGCTCCGGCTGGCGGCTCACCGTCGTGTCCGTCGCCGTCATGATCAGCGCGTACGCGGTCGTGAGCGGGACGACGCCGGTGTGGGGCAGCGTGGTCGCGACCGGAGCTGCGGCCGCGCTGCTGTTCGTCGCGACGCGGTTGCTCGAGCGTGTGGTCCCGGTGATCCCGGCGACGGTGTCGTTCTTCCCCGCGTTCCTGCTGCTCGTGCCCGGCACCGTGGGACTCGTCGCGGTGACCACGTTCGACCCTGTCGCGCTCGGCACGCCCCTGGCCACGTTCGTCAGCCTGTGCATCGGGACGAAGATCGGAGGCCTGCTGCCCGGTCTGTTCCGGCGGAACGCCCCGCACCGCGTGGCCTGAGACCTGGGGCGCGCGGCGGTCGGGAGGCGCGCGGCCGCCCTGTCACGTGCCTCTCGTCCGACCGGTGCGGGCCGGGAGGCGCGTGGCGGTCGAGCCCGGCGCCTCCCGTCCGGTGGGTGGCGGGCCGGGAGGCGCGTGGTGGTCGAGCCCGGCGTCTCCCGTCCGGTGGGTGGCGGGCCGGGAGGCGCGTGGTGGTCGAGCCCGGCGTCTCCCGTCCGATGGGTGGCGGGCCGGGAGGCGCGTGGTGGTCGAGCCCGGCGCCTCCCGTCCCGTGGACGGACCGGTCAGCGGTGCTGTGCGGCGGTGCGCGAGCCGCGCAACCAGACCCAGCAGCAGGCGACGGCGGCGGCACACAGGGCGGACGCCACCGCGGTCTCGGTCGGTGAGGGGACAGCGGGAGCCCCCGCGCCCGCCGTCACCGCCGCCAGCGCGACCCCAGCGGCCGTGAGGCCGACCCAGCGCGCACGTGCGCCGGCGACGAGCACCGCACCCGTCGACCCGGGCAACGGCAGCAGCGACACGACGAGTGCGCCGACCGCGCCGACGCAGAGCGTGGTGGCGAACTCGGCCGTCAGCGTCGTCCAGAAGCCCGACCCGTGCACCAGCGAGTGCAGGACCCAGCCGACGGTGGCGACGCCGAGCAGCGCGGCCGAGCGGGCCGTGGCGTTCCGGACCCCGCGGGCGACGCTCGAGCCCAGTCGCAGGGCGGCGGTGTCGGCGCCGGGGCGTCCGACGGGGACGAGGACGGCCCCGACGACCAGGGCGGGGGAGAGGTCGGCGACGCGGGTCAGGGCGCAGCCCAGCACGGCGGCGAGCACGAGCCAGGGGGAGACGCGGAAACCGACGGCGGCGCGGTCCCTGCCGGCCGCCCAGCGGGTGGCCAGGACGACGACCCCGGTGGTGACCGCCGAACCGAGCAGCACCGCGAGCGCGAGCCGGACGTAGCGGGCCTCGAGCGCGACGCCGACACCGAGGAGCGTCGTGACGACCACGATCCCGACGCCGACGGCCGCCGCGGCCCAGGTGGGCAGGACCTCGTCCCCGAGTCGTCGCTCCGTGCGCGAGCGGTTGCGGCCGAGCAGCGCGGCGAACGGGTTGCGCAGGCGACCCCGGGCAGCGGCGCCGACCACCGCGAGCGGCACGGCGACGAGCACGAGGAACCCGGCGGCGACGCCGGTGGCGAGCAGGACGGTGCCCCACGAGAACGAGGCCTGGATCGTCGGGACGCCGCGGTCGTAGGCGGTGTCGGCGGTCCAGTCGCCCGCGGGGCCGGACCAGTCGGGCACCCCGCTGGTGCTGCCCCCGGCGCCTGCCGTGCCGCTGCCCCCGGCCGTCCCGGTCGACCCGCCGCCGCTCGTGCCGGTGTCGGTCGGGGTCCCGGTGCCGTCCGTCGCACCGGACGTGTGGTCGTCCGACGTCGTCCCCGGCGCGCCGGACGACGACGTCTGCCCGCCCGCGGCCCCGGAGGCACTCGCGCTCGGCCCGGCGCTCGGCGCTGCGGTCGCGTCGCTCAGCACGACGCGGACCCCCGACGACGACGGTGAGGAGTTGCCCGCGGCGTCCTGCTGCATCGCGCTCACCACCCGGGTCCCGGCGGGTGCGGTCGCGCCCGTCGTCGTGCACGCCCACCGGCCGTCGGCACCGACGTCGGAGCGGCACACCGGCGAGCGGTCGACGTACACGGTGAGGACGGCACCGGGCTCACCGGTGCCGCGCACGGTGAACGGCTGGGAACGGACGCGCTCGTCGGACCCCGGCGTGGTGACGACCGGTGCTGCCGGGGCGGTCCGGTCCACGACCACCGTCCGCGGGGCCGAGGAGGCGCTCCGCAAGTCCGAGCGGAAGCCGTTCGCGGTGCTCGCGGTCTGTGCCGCGGAGACCGCGATGCGCCCGTCGCGCGTGCTGCCGGGCAGCGGGACGGTCCAGTGACCGCCGGCGTCCACCCGCGCGGTGCGGTCGGTCGGGGTGCCGGAGACCGACACGGCGACGGTCGCTCCGGGCAGGCCGGTGCCGGACACGGGACCCGAGGTGGGACCGTCGGTCGTGACGGCCGGCGGGACGACGACGTCCGAGGCCGGAGCGCGGGACGACCCGAGCGCGGCGTCGGTCTCGTCGGCGACCGTGAAGACCTGCTGCGGGCCCGAGCGGACGGTGGCGATGCACGACCAGGACCCGTCGGTCGCCACGGTCGTCGTGCAGCCGCTCGAGCCCGTGGCCGCCGGTCCGGTGACGCGCAGCCGGTGCCCGGGGGTCCCGGCGCCGTGCAGCCGGACGGTGGCGGTCGTGACGTCGCCGGGGTCGGCGATGCTCGGGCGGACGGCGGGGCGGTCCGTCGGCGAGGGCGCCGGGGAACCGGTGTCCGGTGGCAGGGTGCCGAACTGGGGGAAGGGCGTCGGGGAGGCGGTCCGGGGCGCGTCGCCGTCCTGCTGCGGCACGGTGTCGGTGGTGGACGTCGTGGTCGTCGCGGTCGCGGACGTCGTCGCGGGCGCGGCTGCGGCGGGCTGTGCGCCGAGCAGGACCGTCCCGGTGGCGAGCACCGTCACCAGCGCCGCGGCCAGCAGCCCGACGCGCGATCGGGGTCGACCGACGGGACCGCCGCCCCCGACGGTCCCCTCCTGCACGTTGTCCCCGAGCCTGTCCACCGTCTCCATCACACGCGATCATCGGGCTCGGGTCAATCCACCACCCGGATGATGTGTCCCGGGACCGATCCCCGGCGGGGGTCCCCGGACGGTGGGTGTGCGCCACTCGGGAATCCCCCGTGAACCAGACTGCGCGAACGGGTCGTGCCGGTGCGCCTCGGTACACTCGTGGACGGTCGTCCCACGGCCACGCACCGGCCGCGGTCCCACTGCGCCGGACCCGAAGCGCAAAGGAGTACGCCCAGATGGACACCGGACTCGTCACGACGCTGATCGTCGTCGGAGTGGTGGTGGTCCTGCTCGTCGTGGTCGGGATCTACCTCTGGGTGACCTACAACTCGCTCGTCACGCTGAAGCTGCGCGTGGACGAGGCGTGGAGCGACATCACGGTGCAGCTGAAGCGCCGCGCGGACCTCATCCCCACCATCGTCGAGACGGTGAAGGGGTACGCCGCGCACGAGAAGTCCGTGTTCGAGTCGGTGACGCGCGCCCGCGCCGAGACCCTCGGCGCATCGAGCGCCTCGAGCGCCTCGGTGGCCGAGGGGCACATGCAGAAGGCCCTGAAGGGTGTGTTCGCCGTCGCGGAGGGCTACCCCCAGCTGCAGTCGAGCCAGAACTTCCTGCAGCTGCAGTCGGAACTCGTCGACACCGAGGACAAGATCCAGTCCGCCCGGCGCTTCTACAACGGTGGCGTGCGCGAGCTGAACACGAAGATCCGGGTCTTCCCCAACTCGACCTTCGCGAAGAGCAAGGGCTTCAGCGAGGCGACGTTCTTCGAGACGGCCGAGCCCGCGGCGATCGCCGAACCGCCGCGCGTCCAGTTCTGACGTCGACCGGGGCGGCCTGACCCGTGTACAGCGCCATCGCGCGGAACAAGCGCAACACCGTCGTCATCATCCTGGTCTTCCTGCTCATCGTCGGGGCGCTCGGGTTCCTGGGCGGCTACCTCGCGGGCAACGTCTCCGTGGGCGTCATCGTGCTCCTCGTCGCGCTCGGGTACGCGGTGCTCCAGTACTTCCTGGCCGGGCGGCAGGCGACGGCCATCGCGGGCGGCATCGAGATCGACCGGAACACGGAGCCGCGGCTCTGGCGGACGGTCGAGAACCTGGCGATCACGAACGGCATGCCGATGCCGCGGGTGTTCGTCATCGAGGACCCGGCACCGAACGCCTTCGCCACCGGACGGGACCCGGAGCACGCGATCGTCGCGGCGACGACCGGACTGCTCGCGATCATGGACGACAGCGAGCTGCAGGGCGTCATGGCCCACGAGCTCGGTCACGTCAAGAACTTCGACATCCGCGTCTCGACCATGGTGTTCGGCCTGGTCGTCGCGGTCGGGTTCCTGGCGGACGTGCTCCTGCGCATCTCGATCTTCGGCGGGCTGAGCGGGCGCGGGCGGAACAGCGACTCCGGGGGTGGAGGCGGCAACCCGATCGTCCTCGTCGCGGGGATCGTGGCCGTGCTCGTCGCCCCGATCGCGGCCGCGGCGGTGCAGGCGGCCGTCTCGCGGCAGCGGGAGTACCTCGCCGACGCCACGGGTGCGATGACCACGCGGTACCCCGAGGGACTCGCCCGTGCGCTGGAGAAGCTCCAGGCGCACGGCCGACCGACCCGGTCGCAGAACTCCTCGATGGCGCACCTGTGGATCGCGGACCCGATGCGACCGGGCCTGATGGACCGGTTGTTCTCCACGCACCCGCCGCTGCCCGACCGGGTCGCGCGACTCCGGGGGAGCCTCGACCGGTTCTGACGGGCGCTGACGCCGTCGCCGCCGTCGCTGCGATGCCGGCGCCGAGACGCCGGTGTCCACACGAGACGGACTCGTGCCGGCGAGACGCCCTCGGAATCCGCGGCGTCTCGACGACGATGCGGTGTCTCGACGACGAAGCGGTGTCCCGACGACGATGCGGCGTCGCCGCGACGGAGCGGCGGGTGACGGGACCTCGACCCGAGCCGGACGGGCGGGGCGGACGGGCGCCGTGCCTCCCGGCCGCTGGTCACACGACCGTGTCGTCCTCGGGAGCCGGAGCATCGGCGTCGTCCGCCGCCTCGTGCGGGACGAGCGCGACCCCGAGCGCCGCGGCCACCGCACCCGCGGCGGTGCCGCGATCGGTGACCTCGACGCCGTCGAGGCCCTGCCACGCCGCCGCCCGCCGCAGCGTCTCGGCGAGGCGCTCCGCGTCGAGGTGCTCGCCGGGCTCCTGCCAGGCCGTCCGGACCCGGAGCACGCCGCGCTGCCGATCGCTCTTCAGGTCGACGCGTCCGGTCAGCCGGTCGTCCTGCAGGACGGGCAGCACGTAGTAGCCGTACACACGCTTCGGCGCCGGCGTGTAGATCTCGATGCGGTAGTGGAAGTCGTACATGCGCTCCGCGCGACGCCGGAACCACACGACGGGGTCGAACGGGCTGAGCACCGCGTCGGCGGCGACGTGGCGTGGGACCCTGGCGTCGACGTGCAGCCAGGCACGGTCCCGCCAGCCCGCCACCCGCACCGGTACGAGTTCGCCGCGCTCCTCGAGCTCCGTGATCGCGGCGGCGGTGTCGTCCGCACGCAGGCGGAAGTAGTCGGCGAGGTCCGCGCGGGTCCCGACGCCGGACGCGCGCGCGGCACGCCGGACCAGCTCCGTGACCGCGGTGTGGCGGTCGGGCGCGGCCTCGAGCGTCCCCACCGGCAGCACCTGGTCGGGCAGGGCGTAGACACGCTCGAACCCGGCGCGTCCGGCGCTCACGACCTCGCCCCAGCGGAACATCTGCTCGAGCCCCGCCTTCACGTCGCTCCACCCCCACCACGGCCCGCGTCGGACGTTCGCCTCGTGCTCGACCGCGCTGGCGGGCAGGGGCCCCTCGGCGGCGAGCAGTGCGCGGAGCTCCCGGCGGACGCTCGCGGTCCGTTCCACGCCGGCGATCCGGTTCGGTCGGGCGTCGCGTTCGCGGTACGCGTCCATCCGCCACCGGAAGAGCGGGAGGTCGGTCCGCGGCAGGAACGCCGCCTCGTGTGCCCAGTACTCCGCGTAGGGGCCGGAGCGCCGCATGGTGAGCCGGTCCAACGTGTCCCGGTCGTAGGGACCGAGGCGGGCGAAGAGGGGCAGGTAGTGGCTGCGTTCGAAGACGTTGACCGAGTCGATCTGCAGCAACCCGAGCCGGCCGATCGTGCTGGTCAGGGTGCGGGTGCCCACCGCGTCGCGCGGGGGTGCGCCGAAGCCCTGGGCCGCCAGCGTGACGCGGCGGGCCTCGGCGGCGGAGAGCGTGGTCCGGACCATGGCACGACGCTACCGATCGACGCCGACACCGGGGTCGGGCCGATGTATGCCGCATCTGGAACACACACCGGCACGCGTCGGTACACTCACCGCATGGCCTGGGGAAAGAAGACGCATCCGGATCCCGTCGTCGAGCAGGTCGTGCCGACGGGCATGCGGATCGCGGGGGCGTGGTCCTGGCGCGTGCTCGTGGTCGTCGGCGTGGTCGCGGTCTTCATCTACCTCGTGACGCTGTTCAGCGAGGTGCTCATCCCGTTCCTCATCGGGATCGTCGTCGCCGCCCTGCTCGTGCCGCTGTCGAACTGGATGCAGCGCCACCACGTGCCGAAGTGGATCGCCGTCGTGGTCAGCCTCGTCGGGGGCCTCGCGGCCGTCGGTGGACTCATCTGGCTCGTCGTCGACCAGATCGCGGCGGCCTACCCCTCGCTCCGCGACCGGACGCTCTCGCAGTACGACAACATCCGCGAGTTCGTCCTCAGCTCCGGTCTGGGCATCAGCCAGTCCGACCTCAACAACTACCTCAACCAGGCGACCGACTGGCTGTCGAGCAACTCCGGCTCGATCCTGTCCGGGGTCGCGAGCGCGGGATCGTCGCTGACGCACCTGCTCACCGGGTTGTTCGTGGTCATCTTCACGGTGATCTTCCTGCTCATCGACGGCAAGAACGTGTGGCGCTGGACCGTCCGGCTGTTCCCGAAGAACGCCCGCGCCGCGATCGACGGCGCCGGGGTCGCCGGGTGGACCACCCTGACGAGCTTCATCCGCGTGCAGATCTTCGTCGCGTTCGTCGACGCCGTCGGCATCGGCATCGGTGCCGCCGCGCTGCAGCTGCCGCTCGTCATCCCGATCGCCGTGTTCGTGTTCCTCGGCGCGTTCATCCCGGTCGTCGGCGCCATCGTCACGGGCTTCCTCGCCGTCTTCATCGCCCTGATCTTCAACGGATGGGTCGCGGCGCTCGTCATGCTCGGCGTGATCCTCGTCGTGCAGCAGGTCGAGGGGCACATCCTGCAGCCGCTCGTCATGGGCAGCGCGGTCAAGGTGCACCCGCTCGCCGTCGTCCTCGGCGTCACCGCGGCGTCCGGGCTTGCCGGCATCGCCGGAGCGTTCTTCGCGGTGCCGCTGATCGCGACCGTGAACTCGATGGTCACGACGATCGCGAGCGGCCGGTGGAAGGGGCTCGACTCCGACCACGTGCTCGAGGCGAAGCAGCGCGACCACCACGCGAGCGTCGAGGCGAAGAAGCGCCGTCGTTGGCGGAAGCGCCACCCCGACGGCGTCCCGGCCCCGGGCAGCGACGAACAGCCCACCGCCACCAAGGGGACCGCGGGCTGAGCGGGCGTTCACCGACGGACCGTCACGAGTTCGCCGTGACGGCTCCGACGGACGATGATGGGTCCGTGACCGACACCTCCGCGCCCCAGCAGCAGACCGACGCGTTCCCGACGCTCGCGGACATCGAGGCCGCTCGGCAGACCATCGCGGGCGTCGCACGCGTCACGCCGATGGAGACGTCGCAGTTCCTCGCCGAGCTGCTCGGCTCGCCGGTGCACCTGAAGTGCGAGAACCTGCAGCGCACGGGCGCCTACAAGGTGCGCGGCGCCTACAACCGACTCGCCGCCCTCAGCCCCGAGCAGCGAGCGGCGGGTGTCGTCGCCGCGAGTGCCGGCAACCACGCGCAGGGAGTCGCCCTGGCCGCTCGTGAGCTCGGCATCCCGGCCACGATCTTCACCCCGGTGGGCGTCGCGCTGCCCAAGCTCCAGGCGACGCGGCACTACGGCGCCGAGGTCGTGCTGCGCGGTCACTCGGTGGAGGAAGCGCTGAGCGCCGCGAAGGACTTCGCCGCCCACACCGGTGCGGTGTTCATCCCGCCCTTCGACCACCCGGACGTCATCGCGGGCCAGGGCACGCTGGGCCTCGAGATCATCGACCAGGTGCCCGACGTCGACACGGTGGTCGTGCCGATCGGTGGCGGCGGGGTGATCTCCGGCATCGCGCTCGCGGTGAAGGGCATGTCCGAGCGCCTCGGTCGTCCGATCCGGGTGATCGGCGTGCAGGCGGAGAACGCCGCGGCGTACCCGTCGTCGATCACCGCGGGAGCACCGGTCACGATCACGACGAAGCCGACGATCTCGGACGGCATCGCGGTCGCCCGACCGGGCGACCTGAACTTCCCGATCATCCGCGACCTGGTCGACGAGATCGTGACCGTCTCGGACGACGACACCGCCCGTGCCCTCCTGGTGCTGCTCGAGCGCGCGAAGCTCGTGGTCGAGGCCGCCGGCGCCGTCGGCGTCGCGGCGATCATGTCCGGCGCCGTCCGTGACACCGGCCGCACCGTCGTGCTGCTGAGCGGTGGGAACATCGACCCGCTCATGATGGAGCGGATCATCACCCGCGGTCTCGTCGCGGCGTCGCGCTACATCGGCATCCGGATCATGCTGCCCGACCGCCCCGGACAGCTCGCCCGCGTCGCCCAGGTCATCTCGGACGCCGGCGCCAACGTGGTCGAGGTGCTGCACACCCGGCACGGGCAGGGCCTGGTGATCAACGAGGTGGCCCTGGACCTGTCGATCGAGGCACGCGGCCCCGAGCACGCGCAGGAGGTCATCCAGCGCCTGCACGAGGTCGGCTTCCGCCCGGAGCTGCTCGAGAACTGACCCCGCCGCGCTGGCCCTACGCGTCGGTGTCAGCGGTGCGCACGGGACGGCCGCGCAGGCGTCAGGGTCGCGTGAGCGACACCGCGGACGGCCGGGAGGCGCGTGGAGCTCCCGTCATGACCCTCACGTCGATCCTGCCCTCGCTTCGCGACGTCGTCGCGCACCGACCAGCGCCGAGAGCCCCGTCGGCCCCTGCACAACGAAGAGCAGCTCGCGCCACGTGGTTCCGTGGTGCGAGCTGCTCCTCGTTGTGCACTGGCGCGTCGCGCCGCCTGCTGGCCCGCCGCGCGCTCTGCGGCCTTCGCGTTCCGGGCGCACTGCGGCGCCGGGCGCCGGGCGCCGGGCTCCGGGCGCCCTACGGCTCGTAGCGCTCGACCTTCGTCACCTTGGCGCTGATCTCCTTGCCGTTCGGCGCGGTGTAGGTCGTCTCGTCGCCCGCGCGCAGCCCGAGGATCGCGGCACCGACCGGGCTCACCGGGCTGTACACGGTCAGGTCGGACCCCTCGGCCACGATCTCGCGGTTGCCCACGAGGAAGGTCGACTCGTCGCCGGCGATGACCGCCGTGACGACGGTGCCCGGCTCGACGGTGCCGTCGAAGTCGGCCTCGCCCACGGTGGCGTGCTTGAGCAGCTCGGTGAGCTGCCGGATGCGGGCCTCGATCTTGCCCTGCTCGTCCTTCGCGGCGTGGTAGCCGCCGTTCTCCTTGAGGTCGCCCTCTTCACGCGCCGCCTCGATGCGGTCCGCGATCTCCTTGCGGGCCGGGCCCGACAGCTGTTCGAGCTCGGCCGTGAGACGGTCGTGCGCCTCCTGGGTCAGCCAGGTGGTCTGCGTGTCGTTGCTCATCGGTCTCCCTTTCGACAAAGGACGAGACCGGCCGGTGTGGCCGGTCTCGTCCGCGAATCAGTCGAGTCTAGGGAACCCAGCAGTCGTGGATCAAGCCGGTCACGCCGCGGGTCGTGGTGTTCACCTCGGTCGAGATCGAGCGGGTGCGCTGCTCGGATGCCGGCAGCGTCACCTCCTTCCACCCGACGATCGAGTACGACTTGTCGAGCACCTGCACGGCGCACCGGACCTCGGTCCCCGGGTCGGCCGACACCTGTGAGTGCACGACGGTGCGGTGGTCGGAGACGACGGTGTACCCGAGCTCGGTGTCGTCGAGCCCGTGTGACTCCTGGTCGAGGCCGGCCCAGACCACCCACGCGACGAACACGAGCACGACGGCGATCGCCGCGACGACCCCGAACAGCTTCCCGCGGCGCCGACGATCCGGCGTGCGCCCGTACCGGTCGTCCAGCGACGCGGCGGTGGTCGTGGCCGTGGCCGACGCAGCGGTGGGGGTGGGGTGCAGCGGTTCGGACAGTTCGGGGCTCCTGGGGTGATTATCCTGGTCCCAGGGTAGTTCACGCCCCGCTGTGCGCTGCCCCCACGCCCGGGTCGATCCGTGCGCGTCCCGCCCGCTCCGTCACCCGTGAGGATCCTCCGTGCCGTACCGCCTGCTGGCCGTCCACGCCCACCCCGACGACGAGTCGAGCAAGGGTGCCGCGACGGCCGCGAAGTACGTCGCCGAGGGGCACCAGGTGATGGTCGTCTCCTGTACCGGCGGCGAGGCCGGGGACATCCTCAACGACCAGCTCGGTGGGCCGGCGACGAGCCGCGCCCACCGCGACATGGCGGGCTACCGGCGCACCGAGATGGCGGCTGCGCAGGCAGCGCTCGGCATCGACCACGTCTGGCTCGGCTACCACGACTCCGGGCTGCCGGATGCCGAGAAGGGCGAGACGGTCCGTCCGGGCACGTTCTCGACGGTGCCCCTCGAGTACTCGACCGAGGCACTCGTCCGCGTCGTCCGCCGCTTCCGTCCGCACGTGCTCGTCACCTACGACGAGAACGGCGGCTACCCGCACCCCGACCACATCCGCACGCACGAGGTCTCGGTCGCCGCCTGGCGCGCCGCCGCCGACCCCGCGGAGTACCCGGACGCCGGGGAGCCGTGGTCGATCAGCAAGCTCTACTACGAGCGCACCATGAACCCGCGCCGCTTCCGCACGATCTACGAGGCACTGCGCGAGCGCGACCCGGACAGCGCTGCCGTCGAGCAGCTGCGCGAGTGGGTGGAGCGGTTCGCCGACCGGCCGGACCTGGCGACGACCCACGTCGACGTCCGCGACCACTTCGACGCCCGCGACGCCGCCCTGCACGCGCACGCCAGCCAGGTGCCGCCGGACAGCGTCTTCTTCTCGTGGCCGAACGACCTCCTCGCGACGGTGTGGCCCACCGAGGACTACCAGCTCGTCGAGGCCCGCGTGCCCACCGACCTGCCGGAGTCCGACCTGTTCGCGGGGCTCCCTGACGACGAGGACACCACCGCGTGAGCACCATCCTGACGGCCATCGCCGCCGCCCCCAGCCCGAGCCCGTCGGTCGTGCCCGACGTCGACGTCACCCCCGGGGTCGCCGGCTTCGTCGCGATCGCGGTCGTCGCGGTCGTCACGATCCTGCTCGTGGTCGACATGACCCGCCGAATCCGTCGGACCCGCTACCGCGCGGAGATCCGCCAGCGGCTCGAGTCCGACGCGGGCGACGGCACGTCGACGGACGAGCCGGTGCGTCGCGCCGACGAGGACGGCCGGACCGACCTGGGCGACGACACCGAACGCGGCTGAGCCCGCGACGTCGGCAGCAGCGACACCAGCAGCGGCGACGTCGGCAGCAGCGACGTCCCCAGCAGACGGACGGGAGGCCCGTGGCGAGCGTGCCACGGGCCTCCCGTCCGTCGTCCGGTCGCCCCTGCCGGCCGGTGCCGCGGTCCGCAGCGGCTGCGGTCAGCGCACCGAGTCGAGGGCCACGATGAGCACGCCGACCCACTGCGCGGCGAACGCGACGACGGTCAGTGCGTGGAAGACCTCGTGGAAGCCGAACACGGTCGGGGCGGGGTCGGGGCGCTTGAAGCCGTAGACCAGGGCACCGATGACGTACGCCAGGCCGCCGGAGAGCACGAGGACCGTCATCGGGACGCTCGCGGCGAAGAACTGCGGGAGCAGACCGAGCGCAGCGCACCCGAGCACGAGGTAGATCGGCACGTACAGCCAGCGCGGTGCGCCGATCCACAGGACGCGGAAGGCGATGCCCAGCGCGGCCCCGGACCACATCACCCAGAGCACGACCACCATGAGCGTGTGCGGCAGCGCGCAGATCGCGATCGGCGTGTACGTGCCGGCGATGAGCAGCAGGATGTTCGTGTGGTCGATCCGCTTGAGGACCTTCTTCACCGTCGGGCCCCACGGGAAGCGGTGGTAGGTCGCGGAGACGCCGAACATGAGCAGCGACGTCGCCATGAACACGGCGCTGCCGGCCTTCGCGGCCCCGCTGTCGGCCAGGGTGATGAGCACGATGCCCATCGCGATGGCGAACGGGAACGTGCCGAGGTGGATCCAGCCGCGCCAGGCGGGGCGCGGCGGCTCGGTGGTGTCCGCTTCCTCGGTGAACGGGACGTGGGGGAGCGTGGCGGTCTCGTCCTGCATGGGGCGACAGTAGGGCCCCCGGCCGAACGGCAGCAGGGAATGCACAGCCCCGCACGGCCGGCGTCACGGTGCACTACAGTCGTGGCGTGACCGGCAGGGTGGGATGGGCAGGGCGCGGCGTCCTCTACCGTGCCTACCAGCGTCGTATCCGCCGCCAGATCGACGGCCAGGCGATGCCGAAGCACGTCGCCATGATCGTCGACGGCAACCGTCGCTGGGCCAAGCAGCTCGGCCTCGAGTCGGCCGCCCACGGGCACCGTGCCGGCGCGGCCAAGATCCCCGAGTTCCTCGACTGGTGCGACGAGCTCGGCATCGAGGTCGTCACGCTCTACCTGCTGTCCGCCGACAACCTGACCGGTCGGGGCGGCGAGGAGCTCGAGCAGCTCGTCGGCATCATCGGCGACCTGGCCGGGACGCTCGCCGTGCACCGCGACTGGCGCGTGCAGCACGTCGGTTCCGACGAGGGGCTGCCCGCGGGTCTCCTCGGGGCGCTCGCGGACGCCGAGGCCCGGAGCGCAGCCCACAACGGCCTGCACGTCAACCTCGCGGTGGGCTACGGCGGACGCCGGGAGATCGCCGACGCGATGCGGAGCATCGTCCGGGCGCACGGCGAGGGCGGCGGCACGCTCGACACCCTGGCCGAGGTGCTGACGCCCGAGCTCATCGGCGACCACCTGTACACGCAGGGCCAGCCCGATCCCGACCTGGTGATCCGCACCTCGGGTGAGCAGCGGTTGTCGGACTTCATGCTGTGGCAGAGCGCGCACAGCGAGTTCTACTTCGTCGAGGCCCTCTACCCGGACCTGCGCGAGGTCGACTTCCTGCGGGCCGTGCGCGACTTCGGCCTGCGCTCCCGTCGTTTCGGCGGCTGATCGCGGGAGGCTCCCGACGGCGGTGGCGAGTGCGTCAGGCGGCTCAGGTTCGCGCGGCCTCCGTGCGTCCCAGTAGACTCACAGGGTTTTCGTCCCACGGAAGGTTGCCCCTGTGAACATCGCCGAGTACGCGGCCGGCTTCGACGAGGAGCCCGGCTACCTCGACCACGCCGCCTTCGGGCCGGTGCAGACCGCCGTGCTCGAGGAGCAGCGGGTGCTCGGGACGATCCAGGAGCGCATGCGCTTCGGCGCCGTGGAGACCCTCGACGAGCAGGACGCCCGGGTGCGCACCGTCGCTGCCCGGCTCGTCGGCCGTCGCGAGGACCAGGTGGTCTCGCAGACCGCCACGACGCCGGGGCTGCTGCACACCGCGTTCGGCCTGACCGGCGGTGTCCTCGTGGCCGCCGACGAGTACCCGTCGCTGCCGCTCGCACTGGCGAGCGCCGCCTCGGCGACGGGTGGCCGCGTGCAGCCCGTCGTCGTCGAGTCCGGTGCCGGCTGGATGACCCCGACGCTGGTCCGGGAGCGCCTGACCGACGACGTCGCCGCCGTCGCCGTGTCGCTCGTCGACTGGCAGACCGGGTACCTCGCCGACCTCGCTGCGATCCGGGAGGTCATCGGTGACCGCCTGCTCATCGTCGACGCGATCCAGGGCTTCGGCGTCGTCGACGCCCCGTACGAGGTCGCCGACGTCGTCGCCACCGGCGGGCAGAAGTGGCTGCACGCTGGGTGGGGCACGGGCTTCCTCGCGTTCAGCGACCGCGCCCTGAACCGCCTGCGCCCGGCGCTGTCCGGGCCGCACGGCACGACCGGCTGGCCGACCGAGGTCCCGTCGGTGAAGCCGGGCGCCGCGGGGTACCAGATGACGCGCGTCGACCCGGTCGCACAGGCCCGGATGGCGGTGTCCCTCGAGCGGCTGGTCTCCGTCGGGGTCGGGGCCGTGCAGGAGCGCGTGGCCGACCGGGTCGAGCGGGTGCTCGACATCGCCGACGAGTTCGGCCTGTCGGTCGAGTCCAGCCGTGACCCGCGGGAGCGCGCCGGCATCGTCGTGCTGCGTCCGCCGCAGGGTCGGCTCACGGCGCTGTCCGCGGCGCTGCACAACCACGGGGTCACGGCGACGACGCGGCTCGGGGTCGCGCGGGTGTCGGTGTTCGCGTCCACCACGGACGCGACGCTCGACATGTTCCGCGACGCGTGCCTGTCCTACGCCACGATGCAGTAGCGCGCCCGCGCGCTGGCCGCCCGCCGGCCTGGCCGCGGTCCGCGAGACTCGGCCGGGCGGACGTGTTCGCGCCTCCCGGCCCGCGAATCCGTCCGCGTCCGCGAGTCTCGCCGCTGCGCGCCTGCGCGCCTGCGCGCCCGGACGGGCACGGGCCGGACGTGCGCCCGAGGCGGCCGGGAGGCCCGTGGCGGGCCCGCCACGTGCCTCCCGGCCGTCGTGGTGCGCGTTCACGTGACCGTAACCTCGGGGACCGCGTGTCGCGGTCCGGCTGTCGGGGGCCGGTCGTAGCTTGGCCCCACCGGGCACGGTGCCCGGTCGGAGCGGCCAGGCAACGGTGCTTCGGGACCGCTCTCCGGCCGCGTCGAGGACAGTGACCGGGCCGAGCGCGGCCCGGGGATGGAGTGGTCGTGACCTCTCGCAACGTCGCTCGCGAACCCGCCCAGCGGTCCACCGCGGACTCGTCCACGTCGGTCGCCCAACGCACGTACGTGCTCGACACGTCGGTGCTCCTCAGCGATCCGCGGGCGCTGTTCCGCTTCGCCGAGCACGCCGTGGTGCTGCCCGTGGTCGTCGTCAGCGAGCTCGAGTCCAAGCGTGACGACCCGGAGATCGGGTACTTCGCGCGCCAGGCCCTGCGGCTGCTCGACGAACTGCGGGTCGAGCACGAGCGGCTCGACTTCCCCGTCGCACTCGACGACGGCGGTTCCTTCCGCGTCGAGCTGAACCACTCCGAGCAGTCCGTGCTCCCGTCCGGGCTCCGGCTCGGGGACAACGACTCGCGGATCCTCGCGGTCGCGTCGAACCTGGCGAACGACGGGCTGGACGTCGTCGTCGTGTCGAAGGACCTGCCGCTCCGCGTGAAGGCGTCGTCGATCGGCATGGCCGCCGAGGAGTACCGCGCCGAGCTCGCCGTCGACTCCGGCTACACGGGCATCACCGACCTGCAGGTGTCCGGCGAGCAGATGAGTGACCTGTACGAGCACGAGGAGATCCGGTCCTCGCGGCTCGACGGCGTCCCGGTGAACACCGGCGTCGTCATCCACTCGGAGCGCGGGTCGGCCCTCGGCCGCGTGCACGAGGCAGGCGCGGTGTCGCTCGTCCGCGGCGACCGCGAGGTCTTCGGGCTGCGCGGGCGCTCCGCCGAGCAGCGGCTCGCGATCGACGCCCTGCTCGACCCGGAGATCGGCATCGTCTCGCTCGGAGGATCGGCCGGCACCGGCAAGTCGGCGCTCGCGCTCTGCGCCGGGCTCGAGGCGGTGCTCGAACGACAGCAGCACAAGAAGATCATGGTGTTCCGGCCGCTCTACGCCGTGGGTGGGCAGGAGCTCGGGTACCTGCCCGGCGACGCCTCCGAGAAGATGAACCCCTGGGCGCAGGCCGTGTTCGACACCCTCGGCGCGCTGGTGTCCGACAACGTCCTCGACGAGGTCGTCGAGCGCGGGATGCTCGAGGTGCTGCCGCTCACGCACATCCGCGGGCGGTCCCTGCACGACGCGTTCGTGATCGTGGACGAGGCGCAGTCGCTCGAGCGGAACGTCCTGCTCACCATGCTGTCGCGCATCGGGCAGAACTCGCGTGTGGTGCTGACGCACGACGTCGCCCAGCGGGACAACCTGCGGGTCGGCCGGCACGACGGTGTCGCGAGCGTGATCGAGCGCCTGAAGGGGCACCCGCTGTTCGCGCACGTGACGCTGACCCGCTCGGAGCGGTCGGCGATCGCGGCGCTCGTGACGGAGCTGCTCGACTCGCCCGACCTCGGGTAGCGCGGCTGGTCGGCCGCCGGCGGGACTCGCCTGGGCGGACACGTTCGCGGTCGCAGGACTGCGAACGTGTCCGCAGGCGCGAGTCTCGGGGGTGAGCCGACGACGGACGGGAGGCACGGTGCCAGCCGGCACCGTGCCTCCCGTCCGTCAGTGGGTCCCGTGGGTCAGTTCGGGTGCGTCATCGACAGCACGTCCAGCGCGCTGTCGAGCTGTTCCTCGGTGACCTCGCCGCGCTCGACGTGGCCCAGGGCGACGACCGCCTCGCGCACGGTGATGCCCTCGGCGACGGCGTACTTGGCGACCTTGGCCGCGGCCTCGTACCCGATGACGCGGTTGAGCGGCGTGACGATCGACGGGGACGACTCGGCGAACGCGCGGGCGCGCTCGAGGTTCGCCTGCAGCCCGTCGATGGTCTTGTCGGCGAGCACCCGCGAGCTGTTCGCGAGCAGGCGGATCGACTCGAGCAGGGCCGTGCCCATCACCGGGATCGCGACGTTGAGCTCGAAGGCACCCGAGGCGCCAGCCCAGGCGACCGTCGCGTCGTTGCCGATGACGCGTGCAGCGACCATCAAGGTGGCCTCGGGGATGACCGGGTTCACCTTGCCGGGCATGATCGACGAGCCGGGCTGCAGGTCCGGGATGTGCAGCTCGCCGAGGCCCGTGTTCGGACCCGAGCCCATCCAGCGCAGGTCGTTGTTGATCTTCGTCAGGCTGACCGCGATGACCTTGAGCGCACCCGACGCCTCGACCAGTGCGTCCCGGGCACCCTGTGCCTCGAAGTGGTCGAGCGCCTCGGTGATCGGCAGGCCGGTGTCCGAGGCCAGACGGGCGATGACCTGCTGCGGGAAGCCCTTCGGCGTGTTGATGCCGGTGCCCACCGCGGTGCCGCCGAGCGGGACCTCGGCGACGCGGGGGAGCGTGGCCTGCACGCGCTCGATGCCGAGCCGGACCTGGCGGGCGTAGCCGCCGAACTCCTGCCCGAGGGTGACCGGGGTGGCGTCCATCAGGTGGGTGCGTCCGGACTTCACGGCGTCGGCCCAGAGCGTCGCCTTGGCCTCGAGCGACTCCGCCAGGTGCTCGAGCGCGGGGACGAGCGTGCGGATGAGGGCCTCGGTCACGGCGACGTGCACGGAGGTCGGGAAGACGTCGTTCGACGACTGGGACGCGTTGACGTGGTCGTTCGGGTGGACGTCCGTGCCGGCGATGCGGGTCGCCAGGGTCGCGAGGACCTCGTTCATGTTCATGTTCGACGAGGTGCCGCTGCCCGTCTGGTAGACGTCCACCGGGAACTGGTCGTGGTGCTCGCCGCCGATGATCGCGTCGGCCGCCCGTGCGATCGCGTCGGCCACGGTCGGGTCGACGATGCCGAGGGACCCGTTGACGACCGCTGCGGCGCGCTTGATCCGGGCGAGGGCGACGATCTGTGCCGGCTCGAGTCCGCTGCCCGAGATCGGGAAGTTCTCGACCGCGCGCTGCGTCTGGGCGCGGTAGAGGGCGTCCACCGGGACCCGGACCTCGCCCATCGTGTCGTGCTCGATGCGGAAGCCGTCACCGCCCGTCGCGGTCCGGTCGGTCGCGGTCTGGTCGGGCTCGCTGGTGTGGGTCACGTCGTCGTGGTCCTTCCTGTGGTGCACGGCCGGAGCGGTCGCCCCGGTGTCTTCGGCGGCCCGGTGGTCTCCGGGCGTCGCGTCGTGGCGGCCGGTCAGGCCTGGCCCACGACGGTGTCGATGGTGACCTCGCCCGTGGAGAGGTCGTAGGTCGCCCCGACGACGGCCAACCTACCGTCGGCGACCGCGTCGGAGACGACACCGGACCGCTCGATCACCTGGCGGAGCGTGGCCTCGAGGTGCGCGGCACCGACGGCCTCCTGCGGGAGCTCGGCGTCGGTCGCGCGGACCCGCTCGACGCTCGGCGCGATCGCGTCGACGAGCGACTGCAGGTGCGGCGCGGGCACGGGCTCGCCCGAGCGCGCCGCGGCGACGGCCCCGCACGCGGTGTGGCGGAGGACGACGACGAGCGGGGTGCCGAGGGCGACGACCGCGAACTCGATGGAGCCGAGCACGACGTCGTCGACGATCTGACCGGCGTTGCGGATCGCGAACAGGTCACCGATGCCCGCGTCGAAGACGTGCTCGAACGGCACGCGTGAGTCGGAGCAGCCGAGCACGGTCGCGAAGGGCGCCTGCGAGCCCGTGAGCTCGCCACGGCGGTCCGGGTCGATCCGGCCGGTGCGGCGCTTGTCGGCGGCGAAGCGGGCGTTGCCCTCGACGAGCAGGCGGAGGGCGTCGGACGGGGTGGAGGCGGCGCGGTCGGGCATGGTCTTCCTCGTGCTTCGGGTTCGGTCGGGCGGGGTCAGTTCGCGAGCTGCTCGGTGACGGCCTTCGCGACGGTCGTGAACGACGAGTCGTCGGCCGTGCCGGACAGGACGATGGTGTCGCGGCCGAAGGTGTGCACGAGCGAGTACGCGTGGTTCCCGGCGTCCTTGCCCTCGTCGCGACGGTCGTACACGGTCCACTTCGTGCCGTCGATGGTGCGGTCACCGGTGGCGGGCTCCTGGTCGAGCTGGTTGGCCACCCACGACGCGTTCGCATCGATGCCCTGCTGGAGGCCGATGTACTGGCGGTCCGGGGTGACGAGGCCGACCGTCCAGACCCGCACGCCGTCCGACGTCTTGTCCTGGAAGTCGGCGCGGTTCGAGGTGAAACCGTCGGGCAGGTCCGGTGCCGCGAGCGTCACGCCGGGCACGTCGGCACCGGCGGCGACCTGCTGGTAGTCCACGGACCGGTCGACGGTCTGGTCCGGTCGCACGACCACGGCGACCAGGAAGAGCACGATGCCGAGCGATGCGATGAGCGCCAGCACGAGGTTGAAGGCGGTCTGGTGCTCGCGGCGG
This sequence comes from Curtobacterium sp. 260, assembly GCF_030803485.1. Taxonomy (NCBI): domain Bacteria; kingdom Bacillati; phylum Actinomycetota; class Actinomycetes; order Micrococcales; family Microbacteriaceae; genus Curtobacterium; species Curtobacterium sp. 260. The sequence continues at coordinate 158,768 of NZ_JAURUY010000002.1, forward strand.
GAGCGTCGCGCGGCGTCCTTCCGGGCCCAGGTCTCCTCCGGGGTCTCCGGGCGGCCGAGCTCGGCGACGATCGGGCGTCCGTCGGGGTCGGTCACCGTGCTGCTCCGTCCGGGTCGCCTGCGGTGTCCGCGGTGCCGTCACCGGCAGACGCGGCACGGGCGGCGTCCAGCCGGGCGCGCGCGCCGACGAGCCACTCCTCGCACCGGGCCGCGAGGGCTTCGCCACGCTCCCAGAGCGCGAGCGAACGCTCGAGCGTCGCGGACCCCTGCTCCAGCTCACCGACGACGCGCACGAGTTCGTCGCGCGCCGCCTCGTAGCTCAGCGACTGCACGTCGGACGGCACGGGTTCCTGCTGGGATGACACACCCCGATCCTACCGAGCACCCTCCGTCGGCGGTGCACCGCCGACGGAGCCCGTGGAGACCGGGCTACGCCCCGGAACCGTCCGGCCCCGGTCCCTCCGGCTCGAGTGTCCCCGTCGCCGTGCCCGCGCCGAGGGTGACGTGGACCGGCGTCGCACCGTCGAGGTCCTCGGTACCGCGCACGACCCCGCCGTCACTCCGCTGCACGATGGCGTAGCCGCGGCGCAGGGTGTCGCGCGGCGAGAGCGCGCGCAGCCGCCCGGTCAGGTGCCCGACGTCGCTGTGCGAGCGCTCGAGGCGTCGGTCGAGCAGCTCACGGGCACGGGACAGGTCGCGTGCGACCTCCTCGGCCCGGGTGTCGACGAGCCAGGCGGTCGACGCCAGCGCCGGGCGCGACCGGAGGGCGGCGATCCGGTCGGCCTCGACCGACAGGGTGTGCGAGAGCCGCAGCCCGAGCCGGGCCCGGGCCTGGCGGACGTTCGCGAGCTCCTCGGCCACGTCGGGCACCACGCGCTTCGCGGCGTCCGTGGGGGTGGAGGCGCGCAGGTCGGCGACCTCGTCGAGGATCGGGCGGTCCGCCTCGTGCCCGATGGCGGAGACGATGGGGGTGGTGGCGGCAGCGGCGGTCCGGACGAGTCCCTCGTCGCTGAAGCCGAGCAGGTTCTGGAAGTCGCCGCCACCCCGGGCGACGATGATGACGTCGACGGTCGGGTCGGCGTCGAGCTCGACGATCGCGGCCGTGACCTCGCCCACGGCCCGCTCGCCCTGCACCGCCGTGTGCACCGTGCGGAACTCGACCTGCGGCCAGCGGAGCTGCGCGTTCCGCTTGACGTCCTTCTCGGCGTCGGAGTCCTTGCCGGTGATCAGGCCGATCCGGTGCGGCAGGAACGGCAGACGCTTCTTGCGGGACGGGTCGAACAGGCCCTCCGCCGCCAGGGTGCGCCGGAGCCGTTCGAGCCGCTCGAGCAGGTCACCGAGGCCGACGTGCTTCATCTCGACCACCTGCATGGTGAGCGAGCCGCCCTTGACCCAGTAGTTCGGCTTCACCGCGGCGACGACGCGGGCGCCCTGCCCCAGGTCCGCGGGCACCCGGGAACGCACGCTCGACCAGATCGAGAAGGACACGGTCGCGTCGACCTCGACGTCCTTGAGCTTGCCGTAGACGTTGCCGCCGGCGACGTTCCACTGCGTGATCTCGCCCTCGACCCAGGCGGTGCCGAGTCGGTCGATCCAGTCGCGGAGCTTCGCCCCGAGCAGGGCGACGGGCCACGGGTTGTCGGCCGTCGGCGGGCCCTGTTCGATCGCCATGCCCACCATCGTGCCGCATCCCGGCGACAGCGCCGGCCCGCGGCGCCGCACGCCGGTGCTCCACCACGTCGTCACGGCCCGGCTCGGCCCCGGACGCACCCAGGCCCCGCGCGTGCCCGGCACCTATCATCGGGGACGTGACGATCACCAACGGCCGCACGGTCCCGCTCGCCCCGCCGCGGGTGCACGCAGCGCGTGGTCGGCTGCGGGACGAGCCGGTCGCCGGCACGAAGAAGGTCCTGCTCGCCGCGCCCCGCGGGTACTGCGCGGGTGTCGACCGTGCCGTGGTCGCCGTCGAGAAGGCGCTCGAGCAGTACGGCGAGCCGGTCTACGTGCGGAAGCAGATCGTCCACAACGTCCACGTCGTCTCCACGCTCGAGCAGCGCGGCGCGGTGTTCGTCGACGACGTCGCCGAGGTCCCGCGCGGCGCACACGTCGTCTTCAGTGCGCACGGCGTCGCACCCGCCGTCGTGGCCGGTGCCGCAGAACGCGACCTGCACGCGATCGACGCGACCTGCCCCCTCGTCACCAAGGTCCACCGCGAGGCCACCCGCTTCGCGAAGGCGGACCGCACGATCGTCCTGATCGGCCACGCCGGTCACGAGGAGGTCGAGGGCACCATGGGCCACGCGCCCGAGCGCACGATCCTGGTCAACGGACCCGAGGACGTCGCCGCGCTCGAGGTGCCCGACCCCGACAACCTCGTCTGGCTGTCGCAGACCACCCTGAGCGTCGACGAGACGATGGAGACCGTCCGCCTGCTCCGTGAGCGGTTCCCGTCCATCGAGAACCCGCCGTCGGACGACATCTGCTACGCCACGCAGAACCGCCAGGTCGCGGTGAAGAAGGTGGCGCCCGACGCCGACCTCGTCATCGTCGTCGGTTCGGCGAACTCCTCGAACAGCGTGCGCCTCGTCGACGTCGCCCTCGAGTACGGTGCGGCGTCCGCCCACCGGGTCGACTACGCCGAGGAGATCCGCCAGGACTGGCTCGACGGTGTCCGCACGGTGGGTGTGACCAGCGGTGCCTCGGTGCCCGAGGAACTCGTCACCGAGGTGCTCGAGCAGCTCGCGGACGCCGGCTACGGCACCGTGGAAGAGGTCGTGACGGCGCACGAGGACCTCATGTTCTCGCTCCCCAAGGAGCTCCGCACGGACGCCGCGGGCAACCCCACCCGCGCCCTCGGCGGGCGTCGCTCGTGAGCGGCCTCCGCGGCGACTGGTCGTCGGCACCGGCCCGTGAACCGGGGCACGTGGACGAGACCGCCCTCGGCCTGGAGGCCCGTCCCGCCTCCGCCGCACCGGCCTCCGGTCGACGGGACGGCCGGGTCCACGGCACGCCCGCTCCCGAGTACGGCGAGTACGCGCCGGAGGGCTGGGTGAACCCGGTCCTGGTCGAGCAGGAACGGCGCGACCGGCAGCGGCGCGAGGCCGACGACCGTGCCCGCGCGGCGACCCAGGGGCCGACCGACCGTGGCACGGCACGCACGACCCGTCCGACGGACCGCCGCACGCCCGGTGGCAACGGCGCCGGGCCGTCGCGCGGTGCCGCGGCCGGTCAGGAGCGGCCGACGCTCTCGAGCCGCTTCGGGGCGTCGCAGTTCGACTTCGTGGTGACGGTCGCCCTGTTGGCGTTCGGTCTGCTGTCGGTCGTGCAGTCGCTCGCCGTGAGCGACGTCGCCTCCGCCGTGCGCAGGGCGTTCGAACAGCAGGGCCTGGAGCTCTCCGACCCCACGGCGCTGTCGACCGCCGCTGCCGTCGGAGCCATCGGCAACGTGGTCGTGTTCGCCCTCGTCGCGTGGTGGTCCCTGCGTCGGCTGGCCGCTCGGAGGTGGACGTTCTGGGTCCCGCTGCTCGGCGGGGCCGTGGCGTCGCTCGTCAGCCTGGTCGCCTTCGCCGTGGTGATGTTCCAGGACCCGGGCTTCGTGCAGGTGCTGATGCAGCAGTCCGGGGCCTGACCCTCGGGCCCTCGCTGTCGTGTGCGGGCCGTGCGCCCGTCAGCGACCGGTGTCGAGCAGTCCGGTGACCCGGTCGACCGTGGCGTCGATGTGGTCCTGCAGCGGTGTTCCGTCCGCGTCCTCGAGCCACGTCTCGAGCGCGGTCTGCAGGACGAGGACCGTGAGCCCGGCGACGGAGCGGGCGGTCCGGTCGTCCTCGCCGCGGCGACGGAAGCCGTCCCGGACCGCCGCCCGCAGGTCCTCCTGCTTCCGCAGGTCCCGCTCCCGCAGGTCGGGCTCCTCGCTGATGATCCGTCGTGCGGCGAGCACCTGGTCGCGGCGGGGGTCGAACCGCTCGGCCGCGAGCCGCCGGAGCCCGTCGAGGACCACGCGCATCGGTGCCTCCTCGGCCGGCGCGGTCTCGATCATCCGGGTCGCGATCGCGGGGATCTCGTCGTCGCCGAAGAAGACCTCGCGCTTGTCGCTGAAGTGGCGGAAGAACGTGCGCCGGGTGACGCCCGCCCGCGCGACGATGTCGGGGACCGTCGTCGCATGGAAGCCGCGTTCCGCGAAGAGCTCCATCGCGGCCGTCCGCAGTCGCTCACGGGTGTCCGGTGCCCATCTCGCCATGGGGACACCCTAGTGATGACACTCGGTGCCGAGGGCGGGTAGAGTGACGACACCAGGTGTCATCGCTCGTGACGAAAGGCCCGCCGTGCCCGACAACTCCGCCGCTCTGCTCCGTGAACCCCGGGGCGCACTCGTCGTCGACCGGGTACCGGTCCCCGTCCCCGCCGAGGACGAGGTGGTCGTGCGCGTCCGCGCCGCCGCCGTCAACCCCGTGGACTGGGTGATCCAGGGCACGGGGCCGGTGACCTACCGCTGGCTCCGGACGCCGGCGGTGCTCGGCTCGGACGTCGCCGGCGAGGTCGTCGCCGTCGGCTCCGGCGTCACCCGCTTCGCGGTCGGCGACCGCGTCGTCGGACTCGCGACCGGGACCGACCGTGGCCGCGACCCGGTGCACGAGGGCGCGTTCCAGGAACACACCGCGCTGCTCGAACGCCTGACCGCCGCGGTGCCGGACGACGTGCCCCTCGAACAGGCCGCGGTCCTGCCGCTCGGGGCCTCGACCGCCGCCTGCGCGCTGTTCCAGCCGAAGCACCTCGGGCTCCCGCTCCCCGGGGCCGCCGACGCTCCGTCGGACCGCTCCGGCGTCGTCGTGGTCTGGGGTGGTTCGACGAGCGTCGGGATGAACGCGGTGCAGCTCGCCCGTGCCGCCGGGTACGCGGTCGTGAGCACCGCGTCGCCCCGGAACGCCGCGACCGTCCGGTCGCTCGGGGCCGACGTCGTCGTCGACCACGGTTCGCCGACGGCGGTGGACGACCTCGTCGCCGGCGTCGCCGGACGCCCCGTCGTCGGTGCCGTCGCGCTCGGGACGACCTCGACGGCCGCGTGCATCGAGGTGCTCCGCCGGACGGGTGGCACCGCGCTGGCGATGGCGAGCACGCCGGTCTCCCTCGACCGGATCGCCGGCCGTCGGCGACTCTTCCCGGCGATGCTCCCGGTGTTCACCCGCCTCGGACTCGCCACGCTGGCGCTCACGCTGCGTGCCCGTCGTGCGGGGATCCGGGCCGCGTTCGTGTGGGGGAGCAGCCTGCGCGACGACGACCTGGGCCCGGAGCTGTGGGGCCGGGTCCTGCCCGAGGGGCTCGCCGACGGCTCGATCCGACCGATGCCGGAGCCGCTCGTCGTCGGGCACGGGCCGGGCGCGGTGCAGGGCGCGATCGACCGGCAGCGTGCAGGGGTGTCCGCGCGCAAGGTGGTCGTGACGCTCTGACCCGCGGGCCAGCCGGCGCTGTCCGGCCGGCGCTGTCCGGCCGGCCGGGCCGTGACCCGCCTACCCGGCGAGGAAGGCGGCGACCGCGCCGTGCAGTGCCGCGAGGTCGTCCACGTGCACGAGCTCACGGACCGAGTGCATCGACAGCAGGCCGACGCCGATGTCGATCGTCGGGATGCCGAGCCGCGTCGCCGCGATCGGGCCGATGGTCGAGCCACCGGGGATGGTGTTCACGTTGACGAAGGGCTGCCAGGAGACGCCGGCGGTGTCGCAGGCGGTCGCCCACACGGCCTCGCCCTTCGCCTCGGTCATGTAACGCTGGTTCGCGCTGATCTTCAGGAGCGGGCCCGCTCCCGGACGCGGACGGTTCGTCGGGTCGTGCTTCTCCGGCTGGTTCGGGTGGACGAGGTGTCCGGCGTCGCTCGACAGGAGCCAGGACGCCCGGAACGCCCGGGCGGCCTCGGAGCGGGTGGCACCGAGCCCCTCCTGCACACGGCCGAGCACGTCCTCGAGGAACGGGCCACCGGCACCGGACGGGGTCGAGGAACCGATCTCCTCGTGGTCGAACGCCGCGAACACCGGGATGTGGTCGCCGTCGGTCGGCGCGTCGACGACCCCGCGGAGCCCGGCGTGCACGCTCGTCAGGTTGTCCATGCGGCCGGACGCGAGGAACTCCCGATCGATGCCGATGCGCGCCGGGGGCTGTGTGTCCGCGAGGAAGAGGTCCCACGAGACCGCGTCCTCCCCGAGCCGGCCGCGCAGCCACCCGAGCACGTCGGTGCCGCCGGTGGTGCCGTCCGTGCCGACGACCGGCAGGGTGTGGCGCTGCCGGTCGATCTCCTTGCCGTCGTTCACCCCGCGGTCGAGGTGGATCGCGAGGTTCGGGATCCGCGCGACCGCGTCGGTCGACACGAGCCGCACCGAGCCGTCGGCGTCGACCACACGTCCGGCGATGCGGAGGTCGCGGTCGAACCAGGTCGACAGGAGGGCACCGCCGTAGACCTCGACGTTGAGCTGCTCCCAGCCACCGACGCGCACGGTCGGGTTCGGCTTGATGCGGAAGCCCGGGGAGTCGGTGTGGGCACCGAGGATCCGGAAGGGGGTGGTGGGCGTCGCCGACTCCGGCAGACGCCAGGCGATGACCGCGCCGTCGCGGACGACGACGTAGGCGCCCGCCTCGGTCGGCCAGGCGTCGAGTTCCGACAGCTCGGTGAACCCCGCTGCGACGAGCTGGTCCCGCGCGACCGCGGCCGCGTGGAACGCGGTGGGGGACTCGGTGACGTACTGGGCGAACGAGGAGGCGATGGCGTCGGAGGTCACCCGCCCATCGTGGCACGGGCGGTGGCGGTGACCGGACGCGGAACGGGGCGCGTCCTTGCGGACGCGCCCCGTTCCTCCCGGCTGGTGGTGCCGATCAGCCCTTGCTGTTGCCGGCCGAGCCGAGGACCTTCGCCGCCTCGACGACGCGGGCCGCCATGGCGGTCTCGGCGACCTTGCCCCAGGCACGCGGGTCGTACTGCTTCTTGTTGCCGACCTCGCCGTCGATCTTCAGCACGCCCTCGTAGTTCCGGAACATCGAGTCGGCGATCGAGCGCGTGAACGCGTACTGCGTGTCCGTGTCGATGTTCATCTTGATGACACCGTTGCGCACGGCCTCGTGGATCTCGTCGTCGGTCGAGCCGGAGCCGCCGTGGAAGACGAGGTCGAGCGGGTTCTCACCGGTGCCGTGCTTCTGCGCGACCGAGGCCTGGATCTCGCCGAGGAGCTCCGGGCGCAGCTTGACGTTGCCCGGCTTGTAGACGCCGTGCACGTTGCCGAACGTGAGCGCGGCGATCCAGCGACCCCGGTCGCCGAGCCCGAGGGCGTCGACGACCTTCTCGACGTCGTTCGGGGTCGTGTAGAGCGCGTCGTTGGTGCCCTCGTGCTGGACGCCGTCCTCTTCTCCGCCGACGACGCCGATCTCGACCTCGAGGATCGCGTTGATGTTGCGCGTCTTCTCGATCATCGTGCGGGCGATCTCGATGTTCTCGTCGAGCGGCACGGCCGAGCCGTCCCACATGTGCGACTGGAAGATCGGGTTGCGGCCCTGGCGGACCTCCTCCTCGCTCGCGGCGATGAGGGGCATGACGAAGCCGTCGAGGGCGTCCTTCGGGCAGTGGTCCGTGTGCAGCGCGACCGTGACGTCGTAGTTCTTCGCGACCTCGTGGGCGAAGCGGGCCATCGCGAGGGCGCCGGCGGCGCGGTTCTTCACGGTGTGCCCGGCGAAGTAGTCGGCGCCACCGGTCGTGACCTGGAGGATGCCGTCCGAGCCGGCCTCCTGCAGGCCCTGGAGGACCGCGTTGATCGTCTGGGAGGAGGACACGTTCACCGCGGGGTAGGCGAACTTGCCGGCCTTCGCTCGTTCGAGCATCTCGGCGTACTGTTCCGGCGTTGCGATGGGCACTGCGATCTCCTTCGACTGGTGGTTCCCCGCCGAGCCTAGTCAGGGCTCCTCAACGGGTTACAGCGTGCACGTCCGTGCACCCGTGCGGCCGCCCCGGAGCCCGGTCGGTAGGCTCTGGTCGTGACTCCCACGACTGAGACCGGCTCCCTGTTCCTCCAGCCCGACCGCAACCTGGCGCTCGAGCTCGTGCGTGCGACGGAGGCCGCCGCGATCCGTGCGCAGCCGTGGGTCGGCCGGGGCGAGAAGAACCTCGCGGACGGCGCAGCCGTCGACGCGATGCGGAAGTTCCTCGGCACGGTGAACTTCGACGGTGTGGTCGTCATCGGCGAGGGCGAGAAGGACGACGCCCCCATGCTCTTCAACGGCGAGCACGTCGGCAACGGCCACGGCCCGGCCTGCGACATCGCGGTCGACCCGATCGACGGCACCTCGCTCACCGCCGCCGGCCGGCAGAACGCCATCTCCGTGATGGCCGTCTCCGACCGCGGCTCGATGTACGACCCGTCGGCGGTGTTCTACATGGACAAGATCGCCGCGGGCCCCGAGGGTCGTGGCGTCCTCGACCTCGAGAAGCCGATCGGCGAGAACATCCGCGCGCTCGCGAAGGCGAAGCACAAGGACATCGAGGACATGCAGATCGCCGTCCTCGACCGTCCGCGCCACGACGAGCTCATCCGCGCGATCCGCGCTACGGGCGCCGGCACGCGCCTGCTGCTCGACGGCGACGTCGCCGGTGGCATCTCGGCGGCACTGCCCGGTTCGAAGATCGACATGTGCGTCGGTGTCGGCGGTACGCCCGAGGGCATCATCACCGCGTGCGCGATCAAGGCGCTCGGCGGTGTGATCCTCGGCAAGCTCCAGCCCAAGGACGACGAGGAGCGCCAGAAGGCACTCGACGCCGGGCACGACCTGGACAAGGTCCTCGACCAGGACGACCTCGTGACGGGCGACAACACGTTCTTCGTCGCGACGGGCGTCACCGACGGTGTCCTCGTGGACGGTGTCCGCCGGTCGCGCGGTGTCATCCACACCGACTCGCTCGTGCTCCGCTCGCGCTCGAACACCATCCGCCGCATCCAGGCCGACCACCGCGCCGAGAAGTGGTTCTGATCCGGCCGGACCGCTGACGGCCGTCGGGACGCCTGACCGCTCGCACGACGAGAAGCACCCCGAACCACGCGATCACGTGGTTCGGGGTGCTTCTCGTCGTGCCGGAGCACCTCGCGCCGCGGCGCCTCGTGCCGTGGCGCCGCGCGGTCAGTCCTCGTCGAGGGCGCCGACGAGCTCCGGCGCGGTGAGCAGCCGCGGCTCGTCGTCGATCGTCGCCGGGTCGGCGAGCACCTTCGACTCGTCGAGCAGCGACAGCCGCCGGGCGCTCGGCAGCACCTGGCGCTCGAGCGACCCCACGAAGCGGTTGTAGTCGACGACCGAGCCGCGGATGGCCCGGCCGAGCTTGTCGACGTGCCCGCCCATGGTGGCCAGGCGGCCGTACAGCTCGCGGGACACCCGGAAGAGCTCGCGTGCCTCGGCGGTGACGACGTCCTGCTGCCACGAGAACGCCACCGTCTTCAGCACCGACCACAGCGTGACGGGTGACGCCAGTGCGATGCGCTTGCGGAAGGCGTGGTCGAGCAGTCCGGGGTCGGCGGCCAGCGCGCTCGAGACCAGCGACTCGGACGGGATGAACGCGATCGTCAACTCGGGCGACGCGTCGTAGCCCGTCCAGTACTCGCGGGCGGCGAGGGCGTCGACGTGCGCCCGGAGCGCCTTGACGTGCTGCGCGATGAGCTGCTCGCGCCGGGCACCCTCGGCACCCGTCGCGCTCGCCGGGATCTCGGCCGCCTGCAGGTAGGCGCTGAACGGCACCTTCGCGTCGACGGCGATCGTCTTGCCGCCGGGCAGGTGCACGACCATGTCGGGTCGGGCGGTCCCCGCGGTCGTCGTGATGGAGGACTGCACGTCGAAGTCCACGCGTTCGAGGAGCCCCGCGGCCTCGACGACGTTCCGGAGCTGCGTCTCGCCCCACACGCCGCGGGTGCTGTTCGAGGACAGGGCGCTCGCGAGGGTGTCGGCCGTCGCGCGGAGCCGTTCCTCGGACTCGGCGGCGGATCGCAGCTGCGCGGAGAGGGCACCGTACTGCTCGCTGCGGGACTGCTCGAGTTCGGCGATCTTCGCGCGCATGACGTCGAGCGTCTGCGCGACCGGGCTCAGCGCAGAGAGCACCTTCGACTCGCCCTGTGTGCGCGCGGCGTCGGCGCCGTGCATGCGTTGCACGAGGTGCTCGAGCTCGGCGGCACGGCGTTCGAGGGAGTCGACCTGCCGGCGGTACTGGGCGTCCTGGGCGTCGAGGCGCTCCTCGGCGTCGGCGCGCACCGAGTCGAGCTGCGCACGCAGCACGTCGGCCGTCGCCCGTGCGGCTGCCGCCTCCACCCCGGCGCGCGAGCGGGCGAGCGACCACGCGACGACGGCACCGACGGCCGTACCGAGGACGAGGCCGATGACCAGGGCGAGGATCTGCATGTCGTGACCCTGGCAGGTCCCACCGACACGCGCCTCCAGGCCGGAGAGGCGCCGGACAGCAGCCCGATCCATGTACTGACATCAGCGCAAAGTCCGTGTACAGTCGTGCTCGTCCGCCGATGAAGCCGCCCGGAAGGTCCGCGTCGCATGACCGACGAAGCCCCGCACGTCCACGACGTGATCACGATGGGACGCGTCAGTGTCGACGTCTACCCGCAGCAGACCGGACCGCTCGAGGACGTCACCACCTTCTCGAAGTCCGTCGGTGGGAGCGCGACCAACGTCGCCGTCGCCGCCGCCCGGCACGGCGCGGACGCAGCGGTGATCACCCGCACCGGCAACGACCCCTTCGGCCGCTACATCGCCCGCACCCTGCCGGAGTTCGGCGTCGCGAACGACTTCGTCGAGCCGGTCGAGGGCCTCAACACGCCCGTGGCGTTCTGTGAGATCTTCCCGCCGGACGACTTCCCGCTCTACTTCTACCGCGCGCCGAAGGCGCCGGACCTGATGATCACGTCGGAGTCCCTGCCGCTGCACGCGATCGAACGGACGCGGGTGTTCTGGACGACCGTGACGGGACTCAGCGAGGAGCCGAGCCGCAGCGCGCACCACGCGGCCGCCGCGGCACGGAGCGCGGCACTGCGGGCGCCGGGCGCCACCGGGCGGCACACCGTGCTCGACCTCGACTACCGAGCGGTGTTCTGGCCCGAGCCGGCGGCCGCGACGCGCGAGGTCGCCGTCGCCCTCGACCACGCCACCGTCGCCGTCGGCAACCGTGAGGAGTGCGAGATCGCCGTGGGGGAGACCGACCCCCTGCGCGCCGCCGACGCCCTGCTCGAGCGCGGCGTCGAGCTCGCGATCGTGAAGCAGGGCCCGAGGGGCGTGCTGGCGAAGACCCGCGACGAGACCGTCGCGTACCGACCGCACGCCGTCGACGTCGTCAACGGCCTCGGGTCCGGCGACGGGTTCGGCGGAGCACTCGTGCACGGGCTGCTGCAGGGCTGGAGCCTCGACCGCACCCTCGCGTTCGCGAACGCGGCCGGGGCGATCGTCGCCACCCGGTTCGAGTGCTCGACCGCGATGCCGACGAGCGACGAGGTCGAGGGCTTCCTGCGCACGAACCCCGCGCCGGCGACCGCGGAGGAGGGCGTCGGTGCCTGAGGTCAGCCCGGCCGACTTCGCCCGGTTGCGCGACCTGCGCGCCGGATCACCGGAACGCGTCGGGGAGGTCCTGCGGACCCGGACCCGCCGTCCGCTGCTCGCCGAGGACGGCAGGCTCCTCATCGTCGCCGCGGACCACCCGGCGCGCGGTGCGCTCGCGGTCCGCGACGACGCCTCGGCGATGGCCGACCGGTACGACCTGCTCGAACGGCTCGTCGTGGCCCTCGGCCGCCCGGGCGTCGACGGGGTCCTCGGCACGCCGGACGTCCTCGAGGACCTGGCGCTCCTCGGGGCGCTCGACGGTAAGGTCGTCGTCGGCTCGATGAACCGCGGCGGCCTGCGCGGAGCATCGTTCGAGCTCGACGACCGCTACACCGCGTACTCGGCGCAGGCGATCACGGACGCCGGGCTCGACGTCGCGAAGCTGCTCGTCCGGATCGCGCTCGACGATCCCGGCACCGCCTCGACGCTCGAGGCGACGGCGCGGGCGGTGACCGAGGCCGCGGCCCTGCAGCTGCCGATCATGCTCGAGCCGTTCATGTCCTCGTGGCGGGACGGCAGGGTCGTCAACGACCTGAGCGCCGACGCCGTCATCACGTCGATGGCGATCGCCGCCGGCCTGGGTGAGTCGAGCGCCTACAGCTGGCTCAAGGTCCCGGTCGTCGACGACATGGCACGCGTGATGGCTGCGACCACCCTGCCGACGCTGCTGCTCGGCGGCGACCCGTCGGGCAGTCCGGACGAGACGTACGCCGCCTGGGACGACGCGCTCGCCCTGCCGGGCGTCCGCGGGCTCGTCGTCGGTCGCACCCTGCTCTACCCGCAGGACGGCGACGTCGCCGCCGCCGTCGACGTCGCCGCCGCACTCGTCCACAGCCGGGAGGCACGGGGCGATCGCTCCACACCGGCTCGCCGACGCGCCGACTCGCCCGCCCCGTCCGCCACCCTGGACCCGTCCGTCCCGGAAGGAAGCACCGCATGACCACCAGCACCGAGACCAGCGCCGGCAGCACGACGGTCGGGCACTGGATCGACGGCGAGCACGTCGCCTCGGCCTCCGGTCGGACCGCCCCGGTCCACGACCCGGCGCTCGGCGTCGTGACGAAGCGGGTCGCCCTGGCCGACGAGGCCGAGGTCCAGCGGGCGATCGCGAGTGCCAAGGCGGCGTTCCCGGCGTGGTCGGATCTGTCGCTCGCGAAGCGCCAGCAGATCATGTTCGCGTTCCGTGAGGTCCTCAACCGCGACAAGGCCGAGCTCGCCGAGATCATCACGAGCGAGCACGGAAAGGTCATCGACGACGCCCTGGGGGAGATCGCCCGCGGGCAGGAGGTGGTCGAGCTGGCGACGAGCATCCCGTCACTGATGAAGGGCGAGTTCTCGGACCAGGTGTCGAACGGCATCGACGTGTACTCGATCCGTCAACCGCTCGGTGTCGTGGGCATCATCTCGCCCTTCAACTTCCCGGCGATGGTGCCGCTCTGGTTCCTGCCGATCGCGATCGCCGCCGGCAACACCGTCGTGCTCAAGCCCAGCGAGAAGGACCCGTCCGCCGCGATGTGGCTCGCGCGGAAGTTCCGGGAGGCCGGTCTGCCCGACGGCGTGTTCACGGTGCTCAACGGCGACAAGGCAGCGGTCGACGGGCTCCTCACCAGCCCCGACGTCGAGTCGATCTCGTTCGTCGGGTCCACGCCGATCGCCCGGTACGTGTCCGAGACGGGCACGAAGCACGGCAAGCGCGTCCAGGCGCTCGGCGGGGCGAAGAACCACATGCTGGTGCTGCCGGACGCGGACGTCGACCTCGTCGCGGACAACGCGGTCAACGCGGGCTTCGGCTCGGCCGGTGAGCGCTGCATGGCGATCTCGGTGGTGGTGGCGGTCGAGCCGGTCGCCGACGAGCTGATCGCGAAGATCAGCGAGCGCGCGGCGACGCTGCGCGTCGGCGACGGACGTCGGGGCTGCGACATGGGCCCGCTCGTCACCGAGCAGCACCGCGACAGGGTCGCTTCGTACATCGAGGTCGCCGAGCAGGACGGAGCCGAGGTCGTGGTGGACGGCCGCACCGTGCGACCCGACGGCGACGAGAACGGCTTCTGGCTCGGCCCGACGCTGATCGACCGGGTGCCGACGTCGAGTCGCGTCTACACCGAGGAGATCTTCGGTCCGGTGCTCTCGGTCGTCCGGGTGCAGTCCTACGACGAGGGGCTTGAGCTGATCAACTCCGGCGCCTTCGGCAACGGCACCGCGATCTTCACGAACGACGGTGGAGCCGCTCGACGATTCCAGCGCGACGTGCAGGTCGGCATGATCGGCATCAACGTGCCGATCCCGGTGCCGGTGGCGTACTACTCGTTCGGCGGCTGGAAGAACTCGCTGTTCGGCGACCACAAGGCGTACGGCGCCGACGGGGTGGCCTTCTTCACCAGGCAGAAGGCGATCACCTCCCGCTGGCTCGACCCGGCAGTGCACGGCGGTGTCGACCTCGGCTTCCCGTCGAACGGCTGACGCGCAGCATGGCGAACGAACAGCAGCAGCGCGACCGCTGGTTCATCCCGGCGGGCTCCCGCCCCGAGGCGGGCTGGACCGACGTGGTCGACGGCCGCGTCGAGGGGTGGACGCACACCGGTCTGCGGACCGGCGCCCTGCAGGACGGTGGCGAGCTGCGCCTCCCGGCCGACGCGGTCGAGCGCCTCGTCGTCCCGCTCGCCGGCAGCTTCACCGTGGCGTACGACGACACCGAGCAGGCGCTCGAGGGACGCACCGGCGTCTTCGAGGGGCCGACCGACGTCCTCTACCTGGGCTCCGGCACCGCCGCGACGATCACCGGCTCCGGTCGTGTCGCCGTGGCCGAGGCGCCTACGGAGACGGTCCAGCCGAGCACGTACATCGCCCGCGTCGACGTCCCCGTGGAACTCCGCGGCGCGGGGCAGTCGAGCCGGCAGGTGCACAACTTCGGGACCCCGGCCGCCCTCGACGCGGTGCGGTTCATCGTCTGCGAGGTGATCACGCCGGCCGGCAACTGGTCGTCGTACCCGCCGCACAAGCACGACACGAACCGCCCGGGCGAGGAGTCGGACCTCGAGGAGATCTACTACTACGAAGCCGCCGTGACCCGTGGTCTGCAGGCTCCCGAGCAGGCCGACCCCTTCGCCCTGCACCGCACGTACGCCTCGGACGACCGGCCCATCGACGAGTTCCGCCAGGTGCGGACCGGGGACATCGCCCTCGTGCCGTACGGCTGGCACGGACCGGCCGTCGCGGCACCGGGCTACGACATGTACTACCTCAACGTCATGGCCGGACCGGACCCGGAGCGCGTCTGGAACATCACCGACGACCCCGCCCACGGGTGGGTCCGGCAGACGTGGACCTCGGAACCGATCGACCCGCGCCTGCCCTACGAGAAGGAGCCCTCCCGATGAGCCAGTACGCCGGCCCGGAGCAGACCCGTCGGATGACCGTCGGTCAGGCGCTCGTCGCGTTCCTGGCGAACCAGTGGACCGTCGACGGTGACCACCGCGAGCGCACGATCCCGGGGATCTTCGGCATCTTCGGGCACGGCAACGTCGCCGGTCTCGGGCAGGCGATCAAGCAGCTCCACGTCGACCAGCCCGGCCTGCTGCCGTACCACCAGGCCCGCAACGAGCAGGCGATGGTGCACCAGGCCGTCGGGTTCGCCCGGATGCACCGCCGCCGGGCGACCTTCGCGTCGACGGCCTCGGTCGGCCCCGGCGCGGCGAACATGCTCACCGGCGCCGCGCTCGCGACGACGAACCGGCTGCCCGCGCTCCTGCTGCCGTCGGACACCTTCGCCACCCGCAGGACCGATCCGGTGCTGCAGCAGATCGAGATGCCGCACGACCCGTCGCTGCAGGTGACGGATGCGTTCCGGCCGCTGTCGCGGTTCTTCGACCGCGTCGAACGGCCCGAGCAGCTGTTCCCGATCGCGCTCGCCGCGATGCGGGTGCTCACCGACCCGGCCGAGACCGGCGCCGTGACGATCGCCCTGCCCGAGGACGTCCAGGCCGAAGCGCTCGACGTGCCGGTGACGTTCCTGCAACCGCGCGAGTGGCACGTCCGGCGTCCGCTGCCGGAACGCGGACCGCTGGCCCGTGCGGTCGAGGCGATCCGGAGCGCCGAGCGTCCCGTGGTCGTGGCCGGTGGTGGCGTGCTCTACTCGGGTGCCGAGGACGAACTCGCGGCCTTCGTCGAGACGACCGGCATCCCCGTCGGCACCTCGCAGGCGGGCGGCGGCTCGCTCGTCTGGGACCACCCGCAGTACCTCGGCGGCATCGGGGCGACGGGGACGGCTGCGGCGAACGCGATCGCCGCACGGGCCGACGTCGTGATCGGCATCGGCACGCGGTACAGCGACTTCACCACGGCGTCCCGGACGGCGTTCCAGGACCCCGACGTGACCTTCGTCAACGTGAACGTCGCCGCGTTCGACGCCCACAAGCACGGCTCGCAGCTGCCGCTGGTCGCGGACGCCCGGGAGGCGCTGGTCGCGCTGACCGAGATGCTCACGGCAGGTTCGTCGGACGCCCCGTCGTACGCCGTCTCCGCCGGGTACGCCGCCGAGGTCGCGTCGCGGAAGCAGGAGTGGGACGCCGTCGTCGACGCCGCGTCCGTGCCGTCCGGACGCGCGGTCCCGGGCCAGTCGGAGATCATCGGCGCGGTCCGGGCGGCGACGGACCCGCGCGACGTCGTGGTCCAGGCGGCTGGCTCGCTGCCCGGCGACCTGCACAAGCTCTGGCGGGTCCGCGACCCGCTCGGGTACCACGTCGAGTACGCCTTCTCGTGCATGGGCTACGAGATCGCCGGCGGCATCGGCGTGCGACGCGGCGCCCCGGACCGCGACGCGATCGTCCTCGTCGGCGACGGTTCGTACCTGATGCTGCACACCGAGCTGGTGACGGCGGTCGCCGAGGGCATCAAGATCGTCGTCGTGCTCGTGCAGAACGACGGCTACGCGTCGATCGGCCGCCTGTCCGAGACCGTCGGTTCCGAGCGCTACGGCACGGAGTACCGCTACCGGGACGACACCGGGTCGTTCGAGAACGACGAGGTGCTGCCCGTCGACCTCGCCGCGAACGCGCGCTCCTACGGCGTCGACGTGATCGAGGTCCGCCCCGGCCCGGACGTGATCGCCGACCTGACCGCGGCCGTGCGGCAGGCCAAGGCGAACGACCACACCACGCTGGTGCACGTGCACGCCGACCCGCTCGCCCCCGCCCCCGAGGGTGACGGCTGGTGGGACGTCCCCGTCGCCGAGATCTCGACCCTGCCGAGCACCCGGCAGGCCCGCGCCGAGTACGAGCAGCAGGTCGCGTCGCAGCGCCCCCTGCTCGGCTGAACGAACCCATCCCACGAAGGACGACGACGTCATGACCGACACCGCCGACACCGCTGCCACCGACGCAGCGGCCGCCCCCGCCGCGATCCGCATCGGCACCGCCCCCGACTCCTGGGGCGTCTGGTTCCCGGACGACCCGGGCCAGGTGCCGTGGCAGCGCTTCCTCGACGAGGCCGCAGCAGCCGGCTACACGTGGATCGAGCTCGGTCCGTACGGGTACCTGCCCACCGATCCGGCGCAGCTGTCCGACGAGCTCGAGTCCCGCGGCCTCCGGCTGTCCGCCGGCACGGTCTTCACCGGGTTCCACAAGGGTGACGACCAGTTCCAGCGGGCGTGGGACCAGGCGGTCGCGGTCGCCGGGCTCGCGTCGGCGCTCGGTGCCCGGCACCTCGTGACGATCCCGGACCTCTGGCGCTCGGACGCGACCGGTGCGGTGCTCGAGTCGCGGACCCTGACCGACGAGCAGTGGGAGCGCCTCGGCAGGGGACACGACCAGCTGGGCAAGGCGCTGCTCGAGGAGTTCGGCGTCCACCAGCAGTTCCACACGCACGCCGACAGCCACGTCGGCACGTACCGCGAGACCGTGCGCTTCCTCGAGGAGACCGACCCGCGGTACACGAACCTGTGCCTGGACACCGGGCACTTCGCCTACTACGGCGGCGACAACCTCCGCATGATCGCCGAACACCCGGAGCGCATCGGCTACCTCCACCTCAAGCAGGTCGACACCGAGCTGCTGTTCGACGTGCTCAAGAACGACGTGCCCTTCGCGACGGCCGTGGCGCAGGGCATCATGACCGAGCCGCCGCACGGCACCCCCGAGCTCGCCCCGGTCATCGAGGCCGTCGCCCGGATCGACCCGGATGTCTTCGGCATCGTCGAGCAGGACATGTACGGCTGCTCGGTCGACGCCCCCGGCCCGATCGCCGAGCGCACCGTCCGGCACATCCTCGGCTCGACCGCCTCGGCGCGCGTCCGCTGACCCCCCAGGAGAACCCCGTGAGCACCACCGAGAACCTCCGCGTCGCCGTCGTCGGAGCCGGCGCGATGGGCAGCGACCACGTCCGTCGCATCACGTCCACGATCGCCGGCGCAGACGTCGTCGCCGTCGTCGACCCGGACACCGCCCGGGCCACCGCCACCGCCGAGCGGGCACCGGGGGCGCTCACCGCAGCGTCGTTCGAGGACGCCCTCGACGCGACGCCGATCGATGCCGTGCTCGTCGCGACGCCCGGGTTCCTGCACGAGCCCGTCCTCGTGCCGGCGATCGAGCGTGGTCTCGCCGTCCTGTGCGAGAAACCCCTCACCACGAGCGCGGAGGACTCCCTGCGCATCGTCGAGCTCGAGCAGGCGAGGTCCGACCGCCCACGGATCCAGGTCGGCTTCATGCGTCGCTTCGACAAGGGGTACCAGGAGCTCCGGGCACTCCGGGAGTCCGGCACGAACGGCGCGCTGCTCGCCCTGCACCACGCGCACCGCAACCCGACGACGCCGCCGAACTTCAGCGAGTCGATGCTCATCCACGACTCGGTCATCCACGAGATCGACATCATCCCGTTCCTCACGGGCGAGCCGATCGTCGCGGTCGAGGTGAAGAAGCCCCGCAGGAACTCGCTCGGACCGGTCGACCTGCCGGAGCCGCAGTTCGTGCTGTTCACCACCGCGTCGGGCACCATGGCGATCGTCGAGATCAACGTCAACGCGCAGTTCGGGTACCAGGTGACGACCGACGCCGTGTTCGAGTCCGGCGTCGCGTACATCGGGCGCGAGACGACGATGAACGTCGTGTCGGCCGGTGTCTCGGGCCAGGGCGTCACCCCGTCCTTCGTCGAGCGCTTCGGCGCCGCGTACGACGAGGAGGTCCAGCGCTGGGTGGACGCTGCCCGCACCGGGGGCATCGACGGGCCGAGCGCCTGGGACGGCTACACGGCGTCGGTCGTCGCCGAGGTCGCCGTGCGGGCGCAGCAGACCGGCGCCCTCGAGCACGTGACCTACGCCACCGCGAAGCCCGCGTTCTACGAGACGACGCCTGACGCCTGAGGACGCACCCTGACGAAGGACGCCTGACGGCGGCGCCCGGCGGCGGGCGCCCGGCGACGGAGGTGCCGGCACCGGTGCTGGAGACGGGCCGTGTACCGGACGGGAGGCGCGGTGCATGCTGGCACCGCGCCTCCCGTCCGCGACGGCGCACCGCCACCCCCCCCACGCACCCCCAGGAGGCACCATGCCGCTCGTCCGCATCGATCTCGTCACCGGTCGCACCCCGGAGCAGGTGCGTGCCGTCGCCGACGCGGTCCACACCGCCATCGTCGCCGAGTACGGCATCCCCGAGCGCGACCGGTTCCAGGTGATCACCGAGCACCCGGCGCAGCAGATCATCGCGCAGGACGCCGGTCTCGGCTTCGAGCGGACCGAGGGCGTCGTCATGGTCCAGGTCTTCACCCAGGGCGGTCGGAGCGACGAGGCGAAGCAGGGTCTCTACCGCGCCGTGCACGACCGGCTCGCCGAGGTCGGCGTCGCGAGCGAGGACGTCTTCATCGGCTACGTGGAGAACGGGCCGCAGGACTGGTCGTTCGGGTTCGGCCGTGCCCAGTACGTGACCGGCGAGCTCGGCGTCCCCTCCGCCGGCTGAGGCAGCGGGTCCGCCGGCCTACTTGTCGACGAGGGTGACCTCGAACGAGTAGCGGTCCGGGCGGTAGCAGTGCACCCCGTACTCCACCGCCCGGCCCGACGCGTCGTACGCCGTGCGGCTCATCGTCAGGACCGGGTCACCGTCCTCGATCTCGAGCAGCGAGGCCTCGTCGTCGGTGGCCGCCCGTGCCCCGATCCGCTGCTTCGCGACCCGCATCGTGACACCCCGGCCGCGGAGCAGCTGGTACAGCCCGTGCGTCTGCAGGTCCTCGTCGGTGATCGCCGTGAACTCGGGCGGCAGGAAGTTCTCGAGGATCGCCATCGGGACGTCCTCGGCGAAGCGGACCCGGCGGATGTGGACGACCGGCGTGCCCGGGGCGGTGCCGAGGGCCTCGGCGACGACGTCGCTCGCCGGCAGGTCCGTGCGCTCGAGCAGCGTGGTCGCCGGTGCCTGCGAGCCCTGCGCGAGGTCGTCGTACAGGCTCGTCAGCTCCACCTTGCGCGTCACGGGGCCGTGCACGACCTGCGTGCCGATCCCTCGACGACGGACGAGCAGCCCCTTGTCGACCAGGTCCTGGATGGCTCGGCGGATCGTCGGGCGCGAGAGCCCGAGTCGCTCGCCGAGGGCGATCTCGTTCTCGAGCCGTGCTCCGGGCGGCATCGCACCGGAGCGGATCGCCTCCTCGAGCCGCGATGCGACCTGGAAGTACAGCGGCACCGGCCCGGAGCGGTCCAGGTCCGTGGAGAAGTCGGACGGCAGCTGGCCCTCGTTGGTCATCGCGGTCCTCCGGGTGGGGAGGGCACCGGCGACGGCACCCCTCGGCTATGTCGTGACAATAGCACCGGACTCTGCGCGGCCCGGCTCCCCGGGATCGTCAGTCGGCGAAGATCATCGGACGGTTCGACAGCCGCGGCTGGGCTGCCGCGCGGGGCTGCTCCGTCCGCGGTCGCACCGGCGCGATGTGCACCCGGGTGGCCGCACCGAGCGCCTCGACCGTGTCGCACCCGTGCTGCCCCGCGGCGTGCACGACGATCGCGGCGCAGGCCTCGGCGTCGGCAGCGGCGTCGTGGTGCTGGAAGCCCTCGTACCCGGCCGCGCGGGCCGCCATCGGGAGTCGGTAGGAGTCGAGCGTGTAGGTCTTGCGCGCCACCTGGAGCGAGCACAGCGAGTGGTGCTCCGCCAGTTCCGTGCCGGTCGCCGAGCAGCCGCCGGCGATCACACCCATGTCGAACCGGGCGTTGTGCGCGACCAGGACGTCCCCCTCGGCGAACGCCACGATGTCCCGGTACTGCTCGGCCCACCCCTTCGCCCCGACCACGTCCGTCGCGACGATGCCGTGGATGCGGGTGTTCCACTCGAGGAACGCGTCGTGGCCCAGCGGTGGCTGGATGAACCAGGAGGCCCGCTCGACCACGCGGCCGCCGCGGACCTTGACGAGTCCGACGGAGCAGGCGCTCGCGGGAGAGCTGTTCGCGGTCTCGAAGTCGATCGCGGTGAAGTTCAACGGCACGCCCTCGATGGTCGCACGGGGTTCCGACATCACCCGCACGCGGCCTCGGCGTTGCGGCCCGGCGCGGTAGCGTCCGAGGCGTGACCGCCACCGCCACCACGACCCCGCTCGTCCTCGTCCTGCCCGGTGCCGGGTACGGGCAGCAGGCGCCCCTGCTCTGGTGGACGCGCGCGATCGCCGCGCAGCACGGCGTCGAGGTCGTCGCGCCGGCGTGGACGGTCGACGCCGTAGCGAAGGTCGACCCGGTGGCCTTCGTCGAGCGCCAGGTGGCAGGCGCACTCGACGGCCGCCGCCCGGACCTCGTCGTCGCGAAGTCGTTCGGCTGCTCCGCCCTGCCCTGGGCGGTCCGCCACGGCGTCGACGGGCTCTGGCTCACGCCGGTCCTCACCGACCCGGCCGTCGTCGCCGCGCTCGCCGCGGCGGGTACCGGTTCGCTCGCCGTCGGCGGCTCCGCCGACCCGATGTGGCTGCCCTCCGCGGTCGGGACGACGCGCGCCGGACTGCACACGGTCGACGGTGCGGACCACGCGCTCGAGGTGCGCGGTGACTGGCGCGGTTCCCAGCGCCTCCAGGCCGAGGTGCTCGCCCTGGTCGACGAGCGCATCAGAGCGCTGGTGTCCTGACCCGCCGCGACGTACAGTCGGCGCATGGGGGAGCCGAGGGACCTGGACGAGCTGTTGGCGGGTGCACACCGCGTGGACGCGCGGCCGCACACGGTGCGGCGTGGGATCGGTCTCGGGACCACCCTGCTCGTGACCGCGGTGCTGGTCGCCGGCATCGTGCTCGGGATCGCGCACGGCCTGCTGCTCACGTTCGTGAGCTTCCTGTCCGGCATCTGGCCGTCCTGACGGCACCGGCCTGGAGGACCGGGTCGGCTCCGGCGGGCCGCCGCCGGTAGGCTGTGCTCCCGTGGCTCTCACCATCGGAATCGTCGGTCTCCCGAACGTCGGCAAGTCGACCCTGTTCAACGCCCTGACCAAGAACCAGGTCCTCGCCGCGAACTACCCGTTCGCGACGATCGAACCGAACGTCGGCGTGGTGAACCTGCCCGATCCGCGGCTCGACCAGCTCGCGACGCTCTTCAGCTCCGAGAAGACCGTGCCCGCGCCCGTGTCGTTCGTCGACATCGCCGGCATCGTGAAGGGTGCGAGCGAGGGCGAGGGCCTCGGCAACAAGTTCCTCGCGAACATCCGCGAGGCCGACGCCATCGCGCAGGTCGTCCGCGGCTTCACCGACGACGACGTCGTGCACGTGGCGAACAAGGTCTCGCCGAAGGACGACCTCGAGGTCATCAACACCGAGCTCATCCTCGCGGACCTCGAGACCATCGAGAAGGCGCTGCCCCGGTACGAGAAGACCGTGAAGCTCAAGCAGGCCGAGCCGATCGTGCTCGAGACCGCGAACGAGGCGAAGGCGGCGCTCGAGCAGGGCACGCTGCTCTCCGCGACCTCGATCGACCTCGCGCCGATCGCCGAGCTCGGCCTCCTGTCGGCGAAGCCGTTCATCTTCGTGTTCAACGTCGACGAGGCGATCCTGACCGACGAGTCCCGCAAGGCCGAGCTGGCCGCGCTCGTGGCACCGGCGCAGGCCGTGTTCCTCGACGCCCAGGTCGAGTCGGAGCTCATCGAGCTCGACCCCGAGGACGCCGCCGAGCTGCTCGAGTCGACCGGGCAGACCGAGTCCGGTCTCGACCAGCTCGCCCGTATCGGGTTCGACACCCTCGGGCTGCAGACCTACCTGACCGCCGGGCCGAAGGAAGCGCGTGCGTGGACGATCGGCAAGGGGTGGAAGGCTCCCCAGGCTGCCGGCGTGATCCACACCGACTTCGAGAAGGGCTTCATCAAGGCCGAGGTCATCTCGTTCGGGGACCTGATGGCGGCCGGCTCGATCGCGGAGGCCCGTGCGCACGGCAAGGCCCGCATCGAGGGCAAGGACTACGTCATGCAGGACGGCGACGTGGTGGAGTTCCGCTTCAACAACTGACGGAAGCGGGGCGTCCGACGACGACCGGTCGCCCCGTCAGGCCGTCTCGAGGTCCCACACCGGCGGCACGTACTCGCGCGACCAGCCCTCGCGGAGTCGGGTGACCGCGCGGTCGAACGACTCGAGCAGGTCCATCTCCGGCCGCACCATCGACTGCAGTTGCAGCCCCTCGTACGTCGCGAGGAGCTGCTCGGCACCACGAGCCGGCTCCATGGTGCGCGGCTCCCGGCCGAGCTCGACGTCCCGCTGCAGGGCCGCCAGCACGAACCCGTGGAAGCGACGCCAGCGCAGGTGGAGCATCGGTGCGAGCGGGTGGTGCGGCGTCGCGGCGATGTTGAGCGTCGAGGTCAGGAAGCGCATGAGCGACGGGTCGGCGACGTTCGCGCGGACGATGGCGCGGAGGAACACGATCGTGCCGCTGCGCTCGGCGATCGGCAGCAGCGCGGTGGTCCGCTGGTCGTTCCACTGGTCGATGGTGGCGAGCAGGAGTCCGTCCCAGGTCGGGAACACCTCGGTGACGACGTCGAGCGGCTGCGACGCCTCGGTGGCCACGTGCTCGTACGAGACCTCGTGCAGGGCGTTCGCGCGGAGCACACGGATCATCGCGTCGACGATCTCGACCCGGAGCAGCGCTGACGTGTCGAGGGGGTGGAACGATCGCATGGGTCCAGTCCACCGGGTGCGTGCTGCCCTGACCAGTCCCCAGAACTGGGAAGAGCCGATCTCCGCAGCCGCGCAGTCCCGGCGTGGCGGAGGAGCAGCGCGTCCCCCGGGGCCCGTCCGAGCTGAGTGCCCACCGAGGTCGCAGCGTTCACTGGACGCATGAAGTACGTGGTCTACGGAGAGAACCGAGTGATGACCGGCGACGCGATCGCCGAGGCGGTGCTCGCCTACGCCGCTGCGCTCGGCGAGAACGGGACGACGGACATCGTCGAGATCCCGACCGCGGACGCCGAGGGCTACGGCACCACGGCGGAGGTCCTGCTCGGGCCGGCCTCGCAGATCATGGTCGAGGCGGCGCCGGACGACGAGCTGGAGCCCGAGGATGAGGACCTGGTCAACGAGCTCGGGCGCCGCATCGCGGTGGTGGGCGGCGGACGGTTCACGGACGCCGCGTCGTCGCACTCCGACGAGCCGGAGGCCAAGCGCCTCCGGACGGACCCGCCTGAGGTCTGACCGCCGCACGCCCCGAGGAGTGGACTGGCCACGGAACGCACACTCCGAACCTCCTCGCACACGCGGTACCTACCGTCGAGGGAGAGATGAGGAGGAGACGTGAAGTACATCAACTACGACGCGAGCCAGATCCTCACCGGGGACCTGATCGCGGACGCGGTCGCCGACTACGCGGCCGTCCTCGGAGCGAACTCGCGCACCGACACGATCACGGTGCCGAGCGTCGGTGACGACGGTTCGGTGTCGACGTCGATCCTGCTCGTCGGCCCGGCGAGCGAGCTCTGCGTGACGGTCGCCCCGGACGACGAGCTCGAGCCCGAGGACCCGGCGTTCATCCGTCGCCTGCGCGACGCGGCACGGCGTGCGGGTCCGGCGCTCCCGGTGAACGCGGACGGTGGCACGCGCTTCCGTGGAGCCGAGGGGCCGTCGTCGTACGGGCCGGCCTGACACCCCGAAGGCACAGACGACGAACGCCGCCGGCGCTGAGCCGGCGGCGTTCGTCGTGTGTGGACCGGGAACCGTGTGAGCGGTTCCGGCGGGTCCGACCTAGGCGGCCAGGGCGAGCTCGCCCTTGCCGACGCGGCGCGCGAGCAGGATGGTCCGGCTCGACTCGCCCCGCCAGGAGCGGCCGGGTACGGTCCAGCCGGCCTCGCCGTCGATGTCCACGCGTGCGTCACGCGTGACGAACAGGCGCAGGTCGTCGGCCGCGATGCGGACGAGGTACTCGCGCTGCGAGCGGTCGTCGCGGACCGGGAACTCGGCGATGCGGTCGGGGGAGACGGTGGGGGCCGCGAGTGCGGTCCCGGAGATGGTGATGCGGTCGTTGCTGGTCATGGTGGTGCGGTACTTCCTGGTCGTTCGGCACCCGGCCGTGCTCTGGTCGGCGGACTCCGTGGTCCGGCACGACGCATCGGCTGCGGGTGCGCACGTCGTGTCTCGACGTGCTGCTCGTCCGTTCGGATCGAGCGGTGGTCTCGGTGGAATGCGACCCGGCGGGTCGGTACGAGACGTGCTGGTGTGCGCGAGTCAGATGGGTTCGCTGCAGTGCACCAATGAGACACTATACGTCGCTTCGTCCGGAACGTCCAGCAAGACGGACGGGAGGCGCGGTGCGAGCGTGCACCGCGCCGTCCGTCCGGTGGGCCGTCAGTTCAGAGCGGGGGTGTCCTCCGGCACGACGCCGTCGCCGTACAGGTCGGTCGCCAGGTCGCGGAGCGCCCGCAGCGCGACGCGCTGCGTCAGCGGACCGTAGGAGATGCGGGCGACGCCGAGGGCCTCGTACTCGGCAGCCGGCAGGGCGCCCGGCAGTCCGATCACCGAGAGCTTGCCGCGACCGAGCCCGTCGACGAGTCGTTCGACCACGTCGCGCTGGATCGCACCCGGCACGAAGACGAGTGCGGCGCCGTTGTCGAGGAACGCCTTCCCGCGGGCGATGGCGTCCTCGATGCTCTCGTCGATCGGGCGGTCGCCACCCCGGGCGATCGCGTCGGTGCGGGCGTTGAGCTGGAAGGCGACGCCCTCGGCCTCGGCTGCGGCGGTGATCGCGGCGACGCGGGCGACGGCCTCGTCGAAGGGACGGAGTCGGTCCTCGACGTTCGCGCCGACGATCCCGGCGGCGATCGCGCGACGGATCGTCTCGGCCGGGTCCGCGTACCCGTCGTCGAGGTCTGCCGTGACGGGCAGGTCGGTCGCGGCGGCGACGGTCGCGGCGCCCGCGAGGGCCACGTCGAGCGGCATCCCGCCGTCGTCGTAGCCGTGGCTCGCGGCGATGGAGTGCCCGGCGGTCGCGATCGCCTTCGTCTCCGGCAGGTCGCTCACGACCTTCGCGCTGATCGCGTCCCACACGTTCACGACGCGCAGGATCTCGGGGGCTTCGTGCAGCTGCTTGAGGGTGGTCGCCTTGTCGGCGGTGCTCGTGCTCATGGTGCCGAACCTACGTGGGCGGGCCTCGGCACGCACGGGAGGTGACCGCTGGACGACGCGGGATGACGGCCGGACTCGCACCGGGCCTTCCGGTCGATGCATGCTGGGACGCATGGCTGACGACGAACAGGACCCGGTCGGCACGCTCCGCGGGGTCCGCACGAGCATCAAGTGGACGCGCTACGCGCCCGACGTGCTGCCGCTGTTCGTCGCCGAGATGGACCACGACGTGGCGCCGGCGATCCGGCAGGCACTGGTCGAGCGGGTGCAGCAGTCCGACCTCGGGTACCTGGACGGCCCCGGGCCGCTCGCGCCGGCGTTCGCGCAGTTCGCGCGCGACCGGTGGGGCTGGGCGGTCGACCCGGAGCGTGTGCACCTGGCGACGGACGTCAGCGTCGGGATCGTCGAGTCCCTGCGGCTCGCGCTCCCTGAGGGCGGACGCGTCGCGATCACCCCGCCGGTGTACCCGCCGTTCTTCGAGCTCGTCGAGGAAGCACGATGTCAGGTCGAGGAGGTCCCGCTGACCGAGCAGTGGGGCGTCTACCGGCTCGACCTCGCCGGGCTCGAGCGCGCCTTCGCCGACGGTGTCCGGGTGTTCCTGCTCTGCAACCCGCACAACCCGATGGGGCTCGTGCACGACCGGGCCGACCTCGAGGCGCTCGCCGAGCTGGCGGCGCGGTACGACGTGCTCGTCGTCAGCGACGAGATCCACGCGCCGCTCACGCACCCGGGGGTCCACTTCACCCCGTTCGCGATGGTCGCCGAGCAGCACGGCGCCCGCAGCGTCTGCGTGACGAGCGCGAGCAAGGGCTGGAACCTCGCGGGCGTGAAGTGCTCCGTCATGGTCGCGGGGGACGACCGGGCCGCGGCGCTCCTCGACACGTTGTGGGAGGAGGTCGCCTGCCGCACGAGCATCCTCGGGCTGCACGCGAACCTCGCCGCGTTCACCCTGGCGACGGACTGGCTCGACGACGTCGTCGCCCGCATCGTCGCGAACGAGCGGCTGCTCGGGTCCCTGCTCGCGGAGCACCTGCCCGGGGTCGTCTACACGCGGCCGCGGGCCGGCTACCTGGCATGGCTCGACTTCCGGGGGATCGGCCTCGGCGACGACCCGGCGGTGCCGCTCCGTGAGCACGCGTACGTGGCGCTGAACTCCGGGCTCGGCTTCGGCGCCCAGGGGCGGGGGTTCGCGCGGCTCAACCTGGCGTGCTCACCGGAGACCCTGCGCGAGGCCGTGCACCGCATCGCGGCGGCCTACCCGTCGAGCGCGCAGGAGGGGCTGGTCTGGCACGTCGCCTGAGCGGTCGGTCGCGCTCGGACGAGTCTCGCGCCCAGCGACCCGTCCCGGGCCCGGGCGCGCGAGGGACGTCGTTCAGCCCGAGCCTCACCGCGGGAGGACGCGCGCGGAGGAGCGCCGCGACGGCGTCAGTCGGACAGCTCGTCGACGTACTGGTTGCGGCCGACGACGCGGATGCGCAGGTCGTCGTCGCGGTCCATCGCGAGGAACTCCCGTGCGACCGGACCGACGGAGGACCAGCGGAGCACCTCGGTGATCGGGGTCCCCTCGATGAACACCTGCCACACGCCGCGCTCACGGACGGCCTGCACCTCGTACGTCGCCATGGGGCGAGCGTACCGGCTCACGGCAGGCGCTTCTCGTACCACCGCATGGTCGGGACGGTCCCGTCCGGCTTCGCCCAGTCCGCGGGAGACCGGTGGGTCAACCGCCAGCCGCGGCGCTCGTAGAGCCGCCACGCACCGGGGGTCTCCTCGGTCACGTCGAGCCGCAGGACCGGTGACGCCGCGGAGGCCTCGGCAGCCGCCAGCAGGGCGTCGGCGACGCCCTGCCCACGGTGGTCCGGGTGGACGACGAGTCGGGTGACCAGCGGTGCCGCGGCCGCGGCCGGAGCGGCCAGTCCGACGTGACCGACCACGCTGCCCGACGACCACGCGGTCCACGCCGAGCGGTGCCCGGGCGGGGTCAGCCACGTGACCGGATCGTCGGGCCAGTGCGCCGGGTAGCCGTCCTCGTCGTGCGTGCGCCGGAGCACCTGGACCAGGTGCTCCAGGTCATCGTCGCGGCGCGGTCGGATGTGCACGAGCGCGACGCTACCGGGTCGGGGTCAGACCAGGTCGAGCACCATGTGGACGTCCGCCCGGGCGTACGGGCTCGGCGCGATCTCGTCGTGTCCGAGGTGCCGGAAGCCGAACGCCTCGTACAGGTGCACGGCGCTCGCCAGGGCACTGTTGCTCTCGAGCGCGACCCGCTGCGCGCCGAGGGACCGGGCGCGGTCGAGTGCTGCGGCGATGAGCTTCCGCCCGGTGCCGTGCCCCTGGTGCACCGGCGAGACCGCCATCTTGACGAGCTCGAACACGCGCTCGCCCACGGGCATGATCCCGATGCAGCCGATGACCTCGTGGTCGAGCCGCGCGACGAACACCGCACCGCCGGGCTCGATGATGCGGCCGATCGGATCGCCGAGGATCGCGCGGTCCTCGTCCTCGAGCGTGAAGTACTGCTCGATCCACGCCTCGTTGAGGGTGCGGAACGCCGTGGCGTCGGCGGCGGTCTCGAACTCGGCGATGGTCAGCGTGGGCGTCTCGGGCACGGACCCATCCTCGACGAGGGATCTGATCGCGTCCAATACTCGTTCCCGCACATCGATAGGCTGCGTGCATGGATGTCGACCTGCGGCAGCTCCGGGCGTTCCTCGCCGTCGCCGACGAGTTGCACTTCGGGCGGGCCGCCGAGCGGCTGCGCATCGCCCAGCCCGCGCTCTCGCAGCAGATCCGACGGACCGAGCGTGACCTCGGGGTGGACCTGTTCGTCCGCACCTCGCGCAGCGTCGCGCTCACCGCCGCCGGTCGGGTGCTGCAGGGCCGTGCGCGCTCGCTGCTCGACCAGGCAGCGCGCGACCTGGACGAGGTCGTGCGGGTCGGACGCGGTGAGGCCGGACGGCTGGACGTCGGGTTCGTCGTCTCGGCGTTGCCCCTCGGTCCGATCGAGCGCGTGCAGGCCTTCCGGCAGCGGTACCCGCTCGTCCGCGTCGAACTCACCGAGGGCTACTCGTCGACGCTGCTCGCCCGCATCGTCCGCGGCGAGCTCGACCTGGCGGTGCTGCGCGACCCCGACCCGGACCCCGCCGTGCGGTTCCTGCCGTTCCGCTCCGAGCCCTTCGTCGCGGCGGTCCCGCACGGGCACCGGCTCGCGGAGCGGACGTCGATCCGCGGCACCGAACTGGTCGACGACCCGTTCGTGTTCTTCCCGGCGATCGCCGGTGCGGTCGCGACCGAACGCAACCTCGCGCCCGTGGTCGTCGACGGACGGCGACCCGAGGTCGTGCAGGAGGCCACGACGTGGGCGACCGTGCTCCACCTGGTCGGAGCGGGGCTCGGTGTGACGATCGCCCCGGAGAGCGCAACCCTCGCGGCACCCGACACCGTCGTCCTGCTCCCGCTGCAGGACGACCCGCACCGCAGCGAGCTGGTCTGGGCCGTCCGCGTCGACGACGACCGCGAGATCCTCCGCAACTTCATCGCGGCCACCGAGCCCTGAGCTGTGCCCCGCCGCCGGGCCGGGGGTGCAATGCAGCGTCGAACCAGGTCCCCGACGTCGAACCAGGCGGCGTGGCTGGTTCGACGTCGGGTACGTGGTTCGATCCCCGCCCGCCGCCCGCCGCCCGCCGCGGCCGCTGGAGCGGTCGCTCACCCGAGCGGCAGCACCGGTGCGCGCTGGTCGCCGAGTTCGTCCTCGTGCCACGGCCGCGCACCGCGGAGCGTCAGTCCGAGCTGCACCAGGACGAACGCCACGTGCGGCTCGACGTCCGGGTCCCACGGCCCCTCGACCCCGAGGCCGAGGGCGCCGAGCTCGTCGTCCGCCTCGTCGCGGATGCTGAGGCGCCAGCGCCCGTCGCCCTGTTCCTCGACGACGGCCCACCGCGCGGTGGCGAACCGGCTCACGCGGTCTTCGCCACGTCCTCGGTGAAGTTCCGCACGCGCCCGAGCAGGGCCTCGCCGCGCATCGCGATCGTCGCGGGCGGGTTGAGGTGCGGCGGGGCCGTCCGGATGAGCATCGAGCAGCCGAGGTCCTCGCAGATGTAGGACCCGATGGTGTTGCCGTTCCGGCCGGACTCACCGGCGCGGGCGGCGGAGAACAGGCGGACCTGCGTCGCCGGCTGCGGGGAGTGGCAGAACGAGCACATCGCGGCGATGCCCGGGCGGAGCGAACCGCCGGCGGAGCGGACGACGATGCCGACCGGGCGGTCGTCGATCCACGACACGATGTAGCCGCGTCGGGCGGCCTGCGGGTCGCGCCAGCCGAGGAACTCGCGCTCGTCCCACAGCATCTCGTGCAGCCCCGGGATGGGGAGCTGCTCGAGCTCGTCCGGGGTGGCGTTCACGAACGACGAACGGATGTCTGCTTCGGTCAGTGGCTTCACGGTGCCTGCCACCCTATGCCTCGCCCCCGACAGGCGTGACCGGTGGGCTCAGCGCAGCCGGGACGCACGGACCGCCCCGAGCGCGCTCGTCCCGTCCGCCACGAGCACCGCCCGGCGCAGGGCGTCGCGTCCGACGCGTCGGGCCGCCGCGTCGTCGGCGGCGAACTCGACGAGGACGCGCGTCGAGCGCGCCATGGCGCGCGCCCCGGGCACCCACGGGACCGCACGCTCGATCGACTCGGCGACCGCGACGGCCACCGCGTGGCGCTGCGTCAGGTGGGCGCGCTCGTGGGCGACCACGGCCTCCAGTTCGTCGGTCCGCAGCAGGTCGGCGAGCCCGGTGCTCACGAGCACACCGCCGGACCGACCGGGGACCGCGCAGGCGAGCGCGTGGTCCGCCTCGACCAGGGCGACGGTGGTGCCGTCGATCTGTCGGTGCGGAGCGGTGCCCGACCGCATGGCCTGCCGCACTGCCTCGTGCTCGGCGCCGGGACGGACCCGGACCGCGACGACGAACGCTGCCACGCCGAGGAGTGCGACGCCGAGGTTCAGGCCGTGCGTCGGGGACTCGGTGAGCCGGAAGGGGTCGAGCGGCCGGTCGGCCGCGACGACGAGGGCGACCCCGACGACGAATCCGACCACGCCGAGCAGGACCGCGACGGACCACGAGACCAGCGCCGTGCGTGGATGGTCGATCGTCCAGGCGGACCGGGTCAGGACGCGCGGGGCGACCACCACGACGACGAGGGCGAGGGCGATGAGGGCGACTCCGACGACGACCACTGCTCGGTTCCGGTCAGGAGCGGGCTCGGGCGTCGAGGGCGCGGCGCAGGACGTCGAGGTCGTCCGAGGCGAGCGATCCGGTGAACTGGAGCAGCGCGGCCTCGCGGTCCGACGCGGCGGCCAGCGCGTTCGACATCAGCGATGCCGTCTGCTGCTCACGGCTGTGCACGGCGCGGAAGGTCAGCGGGGCCTCGGCGTGCTCCTGCCGCTCGACCTGGCCCTTGCGTCCCAGGCGGTCGAGCACGGTCAGCACCGTGGTGAGCGCCGGACGCGGCTCCGGGAAGGCGTCCAGCACCTGCCGTGCCGTGCACCCGTCCACGACGCCGCGGTCGGCCGCAGCGCGCAGGGTCTCGAGGACCGCCTGCTCGAGCTGCCCACGGGGGCGCGATCGCTGTCCTGCCATCCCCGCATTCTACGAGACGTCGAAGGGTCGACCACGACACATGCCGGAAACGCGGGGTCGGTATGCTCGGGCCTGCACAACTCAACACCGGCCGCACACCCGCCGCGGGAGAGCCGAGCGCACGCGCACGGCACCGAAGGAGCAACCTCCCCGTCAATCTCTCAGGTCCCACACCGCAGCGGACAGGCCACTCTGAAAAGCAGACACGCGTCCCCGCCGGGCCCGCGCGGTGTCTCGCCCACGGTGAAAGCCGCCGGACCTCACGGGCCGCGGTGAAACTCTCAGGCCCATGACAGAGGGGGAGTTCCCACCCGACGACGGCCGTCGGGTCCTGCCGATGCCAGGAGAACTCCGTCATGCGTTCCTCCCCACTCGAGTCCGCGCACGAGGCTGCGGGCGCCACCTTCACCGACTTCGCCGGGTACCGGATGCCCGTGCGGTACTCGTCCGACCTCGCCGAGCACCACGCCGTGCGTCAGGCCGCGGGCGTCTTCGACCTGTCGCACATGGCCGAGGTCGGCGTCGTCGGCCCCGACGCCGTGCCGTTCCTCGACCACGCGCTCGCCGGGTCCTTCGGCGCGATGCCCGTCGGTCGCGCGAAGTACTCGCTGCTCCTCGCCGAGGACGGCGGGATCCTCGACGACCTCGTGGTCTACCGCACCGGCGAGGACGTCTTCCTCGTCGTGGCGAACGCCGCGAACCGCTCCGTCGCGGTCGACGCGCTCGTCGCGCGCTCGGGCGGCCACGACGTCGAGGTCACCGACGACTCGGACACCACCGCCCTCGTGGCGATCCAGGGTCCGGCCGCCGCAGGGACGCTCGACGCCCTGGTCGTCGCGGACCGCCTGCAGCCGGAGACCCCGCTCGACGAACTCCGGTACTACCGCGTGCTGCACGCGCTGTTCGACGGCGCCGAGGTCCTCGTCGCCCGGACCGGCTACACCGGCGAGGACGGCTTCGAGATCTACAGCGACACCGACGTCGCGTCGTCGATCTGGGACGCCCTGCTCGAGACCGGCGCCGACCGCGGTGTCGTGCCCGCCGGGCTCGCCGCGCGGGACACCCTGCGGCTCGAGGCCGGGATGCCGCTCTACGGGCACGAACTGTCGACCGAGGTGCGACCCGCCCAGGCCGGTCTCGGTCGGGTCGTCGCGACCTCGGGCTCGTTCGTGGGGGACGCCGGCGTGGCGCCCGCCCCCGGCGCCCGCGTGCTCGTCGGCCTCGTGACCGAGGGACGCCGTGCGCCGCGCGCCGGGTACGACGTCGTGCACGACGGGCAGGTCGTCGGCACCGTCACGTCCGGGGCGCTCTCGCCGACGTTGGGACACCCCGTCGCCATGGCCTTCGTCGATCCGACCGTGGCCGGTGAGGGACAGCTCCTGCACATCGACGTGCGCGGGACCGCGATCCCCAGCACCGTCACCCCCTTCCCCTTCTACCGCCGCACTCCGAGAGGCTGATCCCGTGACCGACCAGACCGCACTGCAGTACACCGCCGACCACGAGTGGATCCTCGTCGAGGGCGACACCGTGACCGTCGGCATCACCGACCACGCCGCCGAGCAGCTCGGGGACGTCGTCTACGTCGAGCTCCCCGCCGTCGGCACCACCACGACCGCCGGCGAGCAGATGGGCGAGATCGAGTCGACCAAGAGCGTCGGCGAGCTCTTCGCCCCGATCGAGGGCGAGGTCGTCGCGATCAACGACGCCGTGGTCGACGCCCCCGACACCGTCAACCAGGACCCGTTCGGCGCCGGCTGGCTCGTGAAGCTCAAGGTCGAGGGCACCTCCTTCCCCGAGGACCTGATGGACCACGACGCGTACCGGGCGTCCCTCGCATGACCGGCGCGCAGCAGAACCTCCAGACGTCCTTCGCCGACCGGCACATCGGCACGACGAGCGCCGACCAGCAGGTCATGCTCGACGTGGTCGGGCAGCCGTCCCTCGACGCCCTCGTCCGCGCGGCGATCCCGGAGTCGATCCATGCCGCGCCCACGACCGACACGGTCGTCCCCGCGGCCGTCGGTGAGACCGAGGCGCTCGCCGAGCTCCGCGCGAAGGCCGGGCGGAACACCGTCCGTCGCGCCATGATCGGCCTCGGCTACCACGGCACCCACACGCCCGCGGTGATCCAGCGGAACGTGCTCGAGAACCCGAGCTGGTACACGGCGTACACGCCCTACCAGCCGGAGATCTCGCAGGGCCGGCTCGAGGCGCTCATCAACTTCCAGACGATGGTGTCCGACCTGACCGGCATGGCCACCGCCGGCGCGTCGATGCTCGACGAGGGCACGGCCGTGGTCGAGGGCATGCTCCTGGCCCGTCGTGCGTCGAAGGTCAAGGGCGACGCGTTCCTGGTGGACGCCGACCTGCTGCCGCAGACCCGCGCGCTGCTCGACCACCGTGCCGACGCGGTCGGGATCGCCCTGCGCGAGTTCGACGCGGCGACCGGGCCCAGCGACGACGACCTGGACGGCGCCTTCGGCGTGATCGTGCAGTACCCCGGTGCCTCCGGGCGCGTGGTCGACCCCTCGACGACCATCGAGCGCGTGCACGCCGGTGGCGGCATCGCCGTGGTCGCGGCCGACCTGCTCGCGATGACGCTCCTGGCGAGCCCGGGCGACCTGGGTGCCGACGTCGCCGTGGGCACGAGCCAGCGCTTCGGCGTCCCGCTCGGCTTCGGCGGCCCGCACGCCGGGTACCTCGCGGTCCGTGCCGGACTCGAGCGGCAGCTGCCCGGCCGGCTCGTCGGCGTCTCCTTCGACGCCGACGGACAGATGGCCTACCGGCTGAGCCTGCAGACGCGTGAGCAGCACATCCGTCGCGAGAAGGCCACGAGCAACATCTGCACCGCGCAGGTCCTGCTCGCCGTGATGGCCTCGATGTACGCGGTCTACCACGGCCCCGAGGGGCTGCGCTTCATCGCGGACCGCGTGGCCCGGACGACCTCGGCGCTCGCCGACGTCGCCCGTGCGGCGGGGCTCGAGGTCGTGCACGAGCACTGGTTCGACACCCTGACCCTGCGGGCTCGCGGGCGCGCGGCAGCGATCGTCGACGCCGCGCGCGACGCCGACCGCCTGCTCCACCTGATCGACGCCGACACCCTCCAGCTGTCGGTGGACGAGACGACCACACCCGAGGACGTGACGGCGCTCGCCGACGTGTTCGGGGCGGTGGACGTGACCGTCCCGTCGACCGAGGGCGCCGTGCGCGACGCGGCCACGGGCCTCCCGTCCGACCTGCTGCGCAGCAGCGACTACCTGACGCACCCCGTGTTCAGCGCGCACCGCAGCGAGACCCGCATGATGCGGTACCTCAAGCACCTGGCCGACAAGGACTACGCGCTCGACCGCGGCATGATCCCGCTCGGCAGCTGCACCATGAAGCTCAACGCGGCGACCGAGATGGCGGCGGTCACCTGGCCCGAGTTCGCGAACGTGCACCCGTTCGCCCCGCGCGAGGACGTCGAGGGGTACCTCGACATGATCGGCGACCTGGAGACCTGGCTGGCCGAGGTCACCGGGTACGACACGGTCTCGTTGCAGCCGAACGCCGGCAGCCAGGGCGAGCTCGCGGGGCTGCTCGCGATCCGGGGCTACCACCGGTCCCGCGGTGACGTCGACCGCACGGTGTGCCTCATCCCGTCGAGCGCCCACGGCACGAACGCCGCGTCCGCCGTCCTCGCCGGCATGAAGGTCGTCGTCGTGGCCTGCGACGAGGACGGCAACGTCGACCTCGCCGACCTCCGTGCCAAGACCGCGCAGCACGCCGACACCCTCGCCGCGCTGATGATCACCTACCCCTCGACGCACGGCGTCTACGAGCACGACGTCCGCGAGGTCTGCGACGCCGTGCACGAGGCCGGTGGCCAGGTGTACGTCGACGGTGCCAACCTCAACGCACTGCTCGGGCACGCCCGGTTCGGCGACTTCGGCGGCGACGTCTCGCACCTCAACCTGCACAAGACGTTCTGCATCCCGCACGGCGGCGGCGGCCCCGGCGTCGGCCCGGTCGCGGCGAAGGCGCACCTCGCGCCCTTCCTGCCGGCGCACGCCTTCGCCCAGGACCCGGACCGGCGACCCGGATCGACCTCGGACGGGCGACTCGCCCACGCCGGTGGGCCGGTCTCCGCAGCGCCCTACGGCAGCCCGAGCATCCTGCCGATCACCTGGACCTACGTCCGGATGATGGGACTCGAGGGCCTCACCCGGGCGACCGAGGCCGCGGTCCTCGGTGCGAACTACATCGCCGCGCGGCTCCGTGACGCGTTCCCCGTGCTCTACACGGGGGAGTCGGGGCTCGTCGCCCACGAGTGCATCCTCGACCTGCGCCCCCTGCGCGAGTCGTCCGGCATCACGGTCGACGACGTCGCGAAGCGCCTGGTGGACTACGGCTTCCACGCCCCGACGATGTCGTTCCCGGTCGCCGGGACGCTCATGGTCGAACCGACCGAGAGCGAGGACCTCGCCGAGCTCGACCGCTTCGTCGACGCGATGCTGGCCATCCGTGCCGAAGCGGCAGCCGTCGAGCGGGGGGAGTGGCCGGCGGACGACAACCCGCTCGTGCACGCCCCGCACACCGCGGCGTCCGCGATCTCGGGGGAGTGGACGCACCCGTACACGCGGGAGCAGGCCGTCTACCCCGTCCCCGGGATCAGTGCGCGGAAGTACTGGCCACCGGTCCGCCGGATCGACCAGGCGTACGGCGACCGGAACCTGGTCTGCGCGTGCCCGCCGATCGAGGCGTTCGCCTGATCAGGCCCGCCGCCCGTGTCACACGGCGGCGGTCCCACCCCTGAGCGCGTAGCGTGTGCCCTGTCCGGAGATCCGGGCAGGGCACACGTGCGCCAGGGGGTGTGCGCCGACGGTTCCGGACAGCGGGATGTCGGAGCGCTCCACCTCCGTCCGAGGGCTGCTCGGCTAGCCCATCGCTGTGCGCTCGTGCAACAACTTCGTTGCAGAAGCAACAAACCCGCTCGCGCCTCGTCAGGGCGACTGAATCTTGCATCCTCCCGCAACGATCCTGCAACTTGGTTTCCGGTTTGTAACCGATGGCCGCAGGGTTTGGTCGGCGGTCGGGGCACTGCCTACAGTGCAAGGACAAACGCGCCCGGCAGCACCTCTGTGCCTGGCGCGTCCCATGCACCAGGAGGAACCTTGATCAAGAAGCGCGCTGGGCTCTCTGCCCTCGCCGTGCTCGGGGCCACAGCAATCGCCCTGACCGGCTGCTCCAGCAACGGAAGCGGCAACGGCGGTGACTCGGGCTCGACGAACGCGTCCGGGATCGTCACCACGAACGGCTCCGAGCCCCAGAACCCGCTCATCCCCTCGAACTCCACCGAGACCGGTGGCGGCAAGATCATCACGTCGATCTTCGAGGGCCTCGTCTCGTACGACGCCGACGGCAAGCCGGTGAACGAGGTCGCGAAGAGCATCGACACCGATGACTCCAAGACCTACGACATCACGCTGAACACGGGCTACACCTTCACCAACGGCGAGAAGGTCACGGCCGAGTCGTTCACGAAGGCGTGGAACTGGGCTGCCCAGAAGTCGAACGCGCAGGGCGCGAGCTACTTCTTCGAGAACATCGAGGGCTACGACGCCGACAAGGACTCGGAGCTCACCGGGCTCAAGGTCAAGAGCGACGACGAGTTCACCGTCACGCTGAAGTCGGCGCAGTCGGACTTCCCGCTGTCGCTCGGCTACTCGGCCTTCATGCCGCTCCCCTCGGCGTTCTACGACGACACCAAGGCGTTCGGTGAGAACCCGATCGGCAACGGCCCGTACAAGCTCGACGGCAAGGGTGCGTGGACGCACAACCAGTCGATCAAGCTCGTCACCAACGAGGACTACGCCGGCAAGCGCAAGCCGAAGAACGGTGGTCTGACGATCACGTTCTACACCTCGCAGGACACCGCCTACGCGGACGTGCAGGGTGGCAACCTCGACGTGCTCGACGCCATCCCGGACGCTGCCTTCGCGACGTACAAGTCGGACTTCCCCGACTCGAACGCGAACCAGGCCGCGGCGATCTTCCAGGGCTTCTACCTGCCCTACTACCTCGACCACTGGAAGGGCGAGGAGGGCAAGCTCCGTCGCGAGGCCCTGTCGATGGCGGTCAACCGCAAGCAGATCACCGACAAGATCTTCGACGGCACCCGCACCCCGGCCAAGGACTTCACCTCCCCGGTCATCGCCGGCTGGAACGGTGACCTCAAGGGCTCCGACGTCCTCGACTACAACCCGTCCGAGGCCAAGAAGCTCTGGGCGCAGGCCAACGAGATGTCGCCGTACGACGAGACGCTCACCATCGCCTACAACGCCGACGGCGGCCACGAGGCATGGGTGACCGCGGTCACCAACTCGATCTCGAACACGCTCGACATCAAGGCCGAGGGCAAGGCGATCCCGACCTTCCAGGAAGCGCTCGACGCCCAGACGCAGGACAAGCTCACGGGCGGTAGCCGCACCGGTTGGCAGGCCGACTACCCGTCGCTGTACAACTTCCTCGGCCCGACCATGGGTGAGGGCTCGTCCAGCAACTACGCGCGCTACGACTCGGCCGAGTACAACGAACTGCTCGCCAAGGGCCGTTCCGCCTCGACCGTCGAAGAGGGCAACAAGTACTTCGACCAGGCCCAGGAGCTCCTGTTCCAGGACCTGCCGGAGATCCCGCTGTGGTACTCCAACGTGACCGGCGTCTGGTCGGCCGACAACGTGAAGAACGTCAAGTTCGGTTGGGACTCCGTGCCGCTGTACTACGACATCGAGGTCACCAAGTAACACCGGTGTCACCGCGGTCGAGCACCGCGGAGACACATCGCGAGCAGGTATCCTGCTCCGCGGCCACCGGACGGGGGTCCGGAGACCACACGGTCTCCGGGCCCCCGTACCTCGGCGGCAACACAACCCCCACCACCGCGGGCGCCGCCGCCCGCACCGGACACCCGTGCCGACCCGCGAGCCGTCCACCCCTCACGACATGAACCTGAACGACACGCGCGCCGCTGCGCAGGGCCGAGCGATCTGATGCTCTGGTACCTCGGCAAGCGCCTCCTGCAACTCATCCCCGTCTTCTTCGGGGCCACGTTCCTCATCTACTTCATGGTCTTCTCGCTGCCCGGCGACCCGATCGCCGCGCTGTTCGGCGACCGTCAGCCGTCGCCGCAGGTGATCGAGCAGCTCCGGCAGCAGTACAACCTGGACAAGCCGTTCCTCGTCCAGTACTTCCTGTGGATCGGTGGCGTCTTCCGCGGCGACCTCGGACTGACCTACTCGGGCCTGCCGGTGTCGCAGCAGCTCGCGTCGGCGTTCCCGATCACCGCGCGTCTGGCGCTCCTGTCCCTGCTCTTCGAGGCCGTCGCGGGCATCGTCGTCGGTGTCATCGCGGGTCTCAAGAAGGGCAAGTGGTTCGACACCTCCGCACTCGTCGTCTCGCTGCTGCTCATCTCGGTGCCGACCTTCGTCGTCGGCTTCCTGCTGCAGTACGTCTTCGGCATCCAGCTCGGTCTGTTCCGCGTGACCGTGTCGGGTCAGGCACCGTGGTCGGAGCTCGTGCTCCCGGCCGTCGTGCTCGCGACCGTGTCGTTCGCGTACATCGTGCGGCTCACGCGTGCCAGCGTCGCCGAGAACATGAACGCCGACTTCGTCCGGACCGCCACCGCGAAGGGCCTGCCCCGTCGTCGCGTGGTCGGGGTGCACATCTTCCGCAACTCGCTCATCCCCGTGGTGACCTACCTCGGTGTCGACATCGGCAACCTGATGGTCGGCGCGGTCGTGACCGAGGGCATCTTCAACATCAACGGTGTCGGCGGCACGGTGTTCCGCGCCGTCAAGCTCGGCGAGGGCCCCACGGTCGTGTCGTTCGTCGCCGTGATGGTCATCATCTTCATGCTCGCCAACCTCCTGGTCGACCTGCTCTACGCCGTCCTGGACCCGAGGATCCGCTATGCCAAGTAACGCCGAACCCCGCTCCGCGACGCACTACGTGGCGCCGATCGAGGAGACGCCGCTCCAGGCCGTCGACCAGGTCGACGAGACGGAGAAGACGCGCTCGACCTGGACCGACGCGTGGGACTCCATGCGTGTCCGCCCGACCTTCTGGATCTCCTCGGTCCTGATCCTGCTCGTGCTGGTCGTCGCGGTCTTCCCCGGCCTGTTCACGCACGTGGACCCGCGCGCCGCGAACCTCGACTTCAGTGACGAGGGCGCCCGCCCGGGTCACCCGCTCGGGTACAACCGCCAGGGCTACGACGTGTACGCCCGTGTCATCTGGGGCGCACGCAGCTCGGTCATCGTCGGCCTGGTGGCCACGATCCTGGTGTCGCTCGTCGGCATCATCATCGGTGCCCTCGCCGGCTTCTACGGCGGCTGGCTCGACACGATCGTCTCCCGCATCGGCGACATCTTCTTCTCGATCCCGACCATCCTCGGTGCGATCGTGATCATGTCGGTCATCCCGGCCCGCAACGCGATCACGGTGGCCCTCGTGCTCGCCGCGTTCGCGTGGCCGCAGATCGCCCGCATCATGCGCGGTGCGGTGCTCAGTGCGAAGCAGTCCGACTACGTCACCGCCTCGGCGGCGCTCGGCGTCAGCCGCTTCACCACGCTCGTCCGCCACGTGATCCCGAACGCCATCGCCCCGGTCATCGTCATCGCCACGGTGTCGCTCGGGTCGTTCATCGTCGCCGAGGCCACCCTGTCGTTCCTCGGCATCGGGCTGCCCCCGTCGGCGCTCAGCTGGGGCCTCGACATCGGGACCGCGCAGACGTCGATCCGCACCAACCCGTCGACGATCTTCTGGCCGTCCGCCGCCCTGTCCATCACCGTGCTCGCGTTCCTGCTCCTCGGCGACGTGGTCCGCGACGCGCTCGACCCGAAGGCGAGGGCCCGTCGATGACCGAGACGCTCACCGATCCCACCACCCGTCGTCCGGCCGGTTCCGGCGCCCCGCTGCTCGAGGTCTCCGGCCTGCAGGTCGGGTTCCGCACGCAGAGCGGTCTCGTGCAGGCCGTGCGCGGCGTCGACTTCACCCTCGAGCAGGGCGAGCGTCTGGCGATCGTCGGCGAGTCCGGTTCGGGCAAGTCGACCAGCGCCCAGGCGATCATCAAGCTGCTCGCCGGCACCGGCGAGGTCACCGGCGGGTCGATCAAGTTCAACGGGCGTGAGCTCGTCGGGCTGTCCGACAAGGAGATGGCCGGCATCCGCGGGAAGGAGATCGGCTACGTCCCGCAGGACCCGATGTCGAACCTCAACCCGTTGTGGTCGATCGGCTTCCAGGTGGAAGAGGCGATCAAGGCCAACGGCATGGCCACCGGCAAGCACGCGATCCGCGCCCGCGCGGTCGAGGTGCTGCAGGAGGCCGGCCTCGGCGACGCCGCCACCCGGCTCAAGCAGTTCCCGCACGAGTTCTCCGGCGGCATGCGCCAGCGGGTGCTCATCGGGATCGGTCTGTCCAGCCGCCCGCAGCTGCTCATCGCCGACGAGCCGACCTCGGCGCTCGACGTCACCGTCCAGCGGATCATCCTCGACCACCTCGAGACGCTGACCCGTGACTTCGGCACCTCGGTCCTGTTCATCACGCACGACCTCGGCCTCGCCGCCGAGCGTGCCGAGAAGCTCGTCGTGATGTACAAGGGCCAGGTCGTCGAGTCGGGTCCGTCCAAGGAGATTCTGGCGAACCCGCAGCACCCGTACACGCAGCGCCTCGTCGCCGCGGCGCCCTCGCTCGCGAGCCGTCGCATCCAGTCGAAGGTGCAGCACGCGCGGGTCGACATCGCCGACGCGGGCAGCGAGGACGACGAGCTGATCGCCCGCGCCCAGGAGCGCGAGCACCGTCCGGCGCAGGACCTCATCGTGGTGAAGAACCTGCAGAAGGTCTACAAGCTCCGCGGGAAGAACCTGCAGTCCCGCGAGCTCAAGGCCGTCGACGACGTCTCGTTCGCGATCCCGAAGGGCACCACCACGGCGCTCGTCGGCGAGTCGGGGTCGGGGAAGTCGACCGTCGCGAAGCTCGTGCTGCAGCTCGAGTCGATCAGCGGTGGTTCGGTCACGTTCGACGGCATCGACATCGGCGCCCTCAAGGGCAAGGAGCTGTTCGACTTCCGTCGCCGGGTGCAGCCGGTCTTCCAGGACCCGTACGGCTCGCTGGACCCGATGTACAACGTCGGGAACACGATCGCCGAGCCCCTCGCCACGCACAAGGTGGGCGACAAGGCGAGCCGCCGGGCCCGCGTGCTCGAGCTGCTCGACCAGGTCGCGCTGCCGAAGTCGATGGTGAACCGCTACCCGAACGAGCTGTCCGGTGGGCAGCGGCAGCGCATCGCGGTCGCGCGTGCGCTGGCGCTCAAGCCCGAGGTCATCGTGCTCGACGAGGCGGTCTCGGCGCTCGACGTGCTCGTCCAGGGACAGATCCTCGACCTGCTCACCGAGCTGCAGACCGAGCTCGACCTGACGTACCTCTTCATCACGCACGACCTCGCCGTCGTCCGCCTCGTCGCGGACAACGTCTGCGTCATGCGGAAGGGGCAGATCGTCGAGAAGGCGACGACCGACGAGGTCTTCGCGAACCCGAAGGAGCAGTACACGAAGGACCTGCTCGCCGCGATCCCGGGTGCCGGGTTCGAGTTCGGGCGCTGATCCCGCTGCACCACCCCGAGGCCGGACGTCCCGTCGTCCTCCGCGCAGGTCGCGGAGGCGCGGTGGCGTCCGGCCTCGTCGTCGTCCTGGGGGTGTTCCTGCTCGCCGACGCCGCGGTACGGGGGAGTTGGGACGTCGTCTGGGTCGCGGTCGGCCCGGTCGCCGCGATCGTGTGGGCGCTCTGGCTGCTCACCGTCCGGCCGTCGGTGCGGCTCGACGACGACGCGCTCACGGTCGTGAACCCGATGCGCACCACCCGCGTCCCGTGGGCTGCCGTCACCGACGTCCGGCTGCGCTGGCAGATCGTGGTGCAGACCGCCGACGGGCGCTCCGTCACCTGCCGCGGCGGGCCGTCGATCCGCGGGTCGCGTCCGGTCCGTCGTGGGCAGCTGTCCGTGCCGCAGGAGCCGGAGGAGCTGCGGACGATCCGCCAGCGCTGGCGCGCACGCCGCGCGGCCGGGGCACCCGACAGCGACGTCCGCCGCGGGTGGGACCGTCCCGCCGTCGTGACCGGGGCGGCGGTCGCGGTCCTGCTGCTGGTCTCCGCGGGCGCGCTGGCGGTCTGACGCACCACGGGGTGGTCGGGAGGCCCTGCGCGGTCCCGCCACGCGGCTCCCGTCCGCCGACGGGACGGCCGGGAGGCTCTGCGCGGTCCCGCCGCGCGCCTCCCGTCCGCCGACGGGATGGTCCGGAGGCTCGACGCGGTCCCGCCACGCGCC
The DNA here is from genome assembly GCF_030803485.1 of Curtobacterium sp. 260. Classification (NCBI taxonomy): domain Bacteria; kingdom Bacillati; phylum Actinomycetota; class Actinomycetes; order Micrococcales; family Microbacteriaceae; genus Curtobacterium; species Curtobacterium sp. 260. Next base: position 201,896 of record NZ_JAURUY010000002.1, read on the forward strand.
TCCTGGCCGTTGCGTGCTCGTCTAGAGCTGTGCGCCTGCCATCGACGCGGCGACACCGAGCACGATCATCGCCGTGACCGTCCACCCGTGCACGCGGTGGACGATGGTCGCGGCCTCGACGGTCGCCGGCGGCGGTCCGTCCTGCACGACCGGCGCCGGCACGTGCGCGCGGAGGACGTCCGCGACCTCCCGCACGTCGGCGGCCGTCGTCGCGCCGTCGCCCGGGCGACGGATCCCGAGCACGGCGGTCGGCCGCGTCGCGAGCCAGGTGCGGCGGACGCCCTCGGACGTGACCACCTCGATGCCGTACTTCGTGCGGACCTCCTGCACGCGGCGCCAGGGGTAGGTGCTCGTGCGGCGGACGTCGACGATCGTCAGCGTCTCCTCCGTGAGCTCGAACCGCGGGCGCCAGAGCGCGGCCCACGCGATGAACGCGGTGAAGATGCTCGGGACGGGGACGAGCAACGGGTTGCCGCCGGTCAGGAGCGCGAGCGGCACCAGCACGACCGCGACGACCCACAGGACGACGGCGAACAGGCGCATCCGGGGCGCGACGACGGTGCTCATCCAGGCCATCGTAGGGGAGTGGGCGGGGTCGAGAGCGCCTCCCCGGGGACGTCCGGGAGCGGGTGTGACACACCTGCGCGTACCGCCGGACGACCCGGTTCCCCGGAGAGGCGGGTCCGTTGCGGACCTCGTCCGTCCATGGTCGGCACCGCCACGCCCGGGTGTCAACACCCGGTGCCCGATATTCAGGAACGCCGGTCCGTCCGGCGCGGTCAGACGAGTCGTTCGACCTGCTCGCGGATGGTGTCGGCCTTCGGGAAGCGCAGGCCGACGAGCCCGACGTGGCGCCAGCGGACGATGCCGTCGGCATCGATGACGAAGACCGAGCGGCGGAGGCCGATGCCCGGCGCACGGACGCCGTAGGCCCGCGCGACGTCGCCGCCGGTGTCGCTCAGCAGCGGGAAGGTGAGGGACGCACCGCGGGCGAAGTCCTCGTGCGAGTCCAGTGCCTGCGGGCTGACACCCCAGACGACCGCCCCGAGGTCGGAGAACCCGTCGAGCTCCTCCTGGTAGCTGCAGAGCTGAGCCGTGCACACGGGCGTGGCGTCGCCGGGGTAGAAGGCGAGGACGAGGGAGCGTCCGATGACCGCCGACAGGGCGTACTCGCCGTCCGTCCGTGCGCCGTTCCGGATGACCAGGCCGGGCAGGGAGAAGTCGGGCGCGGTCTCGCCCGGCTCGGGGATGCTCATGCCCTCACAGTAGGACAGGGAACGGGCCCGGTCGCGTTCTGCGACCGGGCCCGTCCTGGTGTCGTGCTGCTACTTCGTGAACCCGACCTTGGTCCAGTCGATGTTCTGCGCGCCCGCGAACGCGCCGTAGTTGACGAGCTTCGGGTTCTGTGCGACGAGGGCCGGCTTCGCGGTGATCGGCATCGAGTGGCCGATCGCCCAGACCTGCTTGTCGACCTGGTTCCAGATCTCGTTCGCCTTGTCGGTGTCCGGCTCGGCGATGGCCTTCGCGACGAGTTCGTCGATCGCGTCGTCGCCGATGCGGCCGTAGTTCTGTCCGGTGTCGCCGGTGGTGTAGATCGAGGCGCCGCCCGAGTGGAAGCCGGTACCGCCCCAGACGAAGATCGTCATGTCGTAGTTGCCCGGCGTGACGTACTGCTCGAAGAAGTCGTCCACCGCGACGGACTTGAGCTTCAGCTCGATGCCGACGTCCTTGAGCTGCTGCTGCATGACCTCGGAGAGCTTCTGCGACGCGGTCGCACCCGACGGGATCGTGATGGACAGCGAGAGCGTCTTGCCGTCCTTCTTGCGGTACTGACCGTCGGTCTTCCAGCCGTCGTCGTCCAGGATCTTCTTCGCCTTCTCGACGTCGAAGGTGCCGCTCGGGTCGGTGTTCGCCTCGTAGCCGTCGTCGGTCGACAGGAAGATGTGGTTGTCGAGCGTGCCGAGCTTGTACGGCAGCGTGCCGCCGATGACCTGCGCCAGCGCCTCACGGTTCACCGCGTGCTGGATCGCGAGTCGGAGCTGCTTGTCCTTGAGGATGCCCTTGGACGAGAAGTCGACGTGCGTGTACTGCGCCGAGGTCGAGGCGTAGACCTTCGAGTCCTTGGCGTCCTTGACGCGGTCGAACCGCTCCGAGGTCGTCGTCAGGACCGAGTCGATCTCCTTGTTGAGGTAGGCGTCGACGTCCGCGTTGCCGTCGAGCGACCGGAAGATGACCTGGTCGAGCTTCGGCTTGTCACCCCACCAGTTCTCGTCGGGGACGATCGTCACGGTGCCGGCGGTCTCGTCGAGCTTCGACACCTTGTACGGTCCGGACGAGAGCGGCACCTTGCCCTTGTACGCCTCGTTGAACTGCTCCGGGGTGCCGGTCTGGCTCGCCGGGTAGAGCGGGCTGAAGAGCGACTTCCAGTCGGAGAACGGCTTGTCGAAGACGACCTTGACGTCCTGGTCGGACGAGCCCTTCGACACCGACGCGATGTCCTCGTACCCGGTGGTCGACCCGACCAGGTAGTCCTGGTTCGACCCGTTCAGGGCCTTCCACTCGTTCTCGAAGTCCTTCCACGTGATGGGGGACCCGTCGTTCCACTTCGCCTTCGGGTTGATCTCGTACTCGATCGTGAGCGGGTCGTCGCTCGTCGCCTCGGCCTTCGACACGTAGTCGGTGTCGAGCTGCGGTGCGCCCTTGCCGTCGATCACGTAGATGAACGGCATCGTCGCCTGTTCGATCGTGGAGGCGTCGACCAGGGCGCCGTCGACCTGGTTGTAGTTCCACTGCGTGATCCACTGCGAGATCGGCAGACGGAGCGTGCCGCCGTCCTGCAGGTCCGAGACCGGCTGCTCGTTGATCTGGGCCGAGGTGGGCAGGGTCTTCTTGCCCGAGTCGTCCGAACCGCCGCCGGATCCTCCGTTGGATCCGCTCGAGCAGCCGGTCGCGACGAGAGCGAAGCCGGCGAGTGCCGCCGTCAACGCCAGGACTTTCCTGTGCTTCATGGTGTTCCCCTCGTGAAGTTGTGGATCACCATACGGCCCCCGCGCGGGGGCAGTCGACCCGTTCTGTTGCAAACACCAATCCGTTACGCGGGATGTGGCGGGATGTGATCTCCCGGAAACAAATCGGGTCGTATGGTGTTCCGCATGACCCGCTTCCTGGCGCGTCGACTCGTGTACTACGTCGTGCTCGTGTTCCTCGCCACCTCGCTGACGTACTTCCTGGCCTCGGCGACGTTCAGCCCCCGATCCGTCTACGCAGAGCGCAACCCGGCACCGCCTGCGGCCACCATCGACAAGAAGCTCGACGACATCGGCGTCAACGACAAGACGCCGATCGTCGTGCGCTACGGGCACTGGCTCGGCGACGCCGTCCAGGGCGATCTCGGCCGGACGATCCAGGACCGCAGCGTCAACGACGCCTTCTGGCCGCGCCTGGGGGTGAGCCTGCGGCTGCTGGTGGTCGGGTCCCTGCTCGGCATCCTGCTCGGGGTGCTGCTCGGTGTCTGGAACGCCATCCGGCAGTACCGGATCTCGGACCGGGTGAGTGCGATCGTCTCGATCGTGCTCATCTCGACACCGGTGTTCCTGACGGCCGTGTTCCTGAAGATCGGAGCGACGAAGCTCAACCAGGACACCGGGACCCAGCTCATCAACTTCACCGGCGAGGCCACCCCGGGGCTGAGCGGCAGCGCGTGGGACCTGTTCCTCGACCGGGGCGTGCACCTGCTCCTGCCGACGATCTCCATCGCGCTCGGCCTCATCGCGATCTACAGCCGGTACCAGCGGGCGACGATGCTCGACGTGCTCGGCTCGGACTTCCTGCGGACCGCGCGGGCGAAGGGGCTGACGAAGCGCCAGGCGACCTTCAAGCACGGGCTCCGGACCGCGCTGATCCCCATGACGACGCTCTTCGCCTACGGGTTCCTCGGCATCCTCACCGGTGCGACCTTCACCGAGAAGATCTTCGGCTGGAACGGCCTCGGCGCGTGGTTCATCGACTCGGTGCAGAACAACGACGTGAACGCGGTGACCGCGTACACGCTGTTCGCCTCGGTCGTGGTCCTCATCGCGGGCTTCCTCGCCGACGTCCTCACCGCCGCCCTCGATCCGCGTGTGCGGAGGAGCTGAGATGACCGACACCCGCATCGAACCCGTCGACGGCACGACCGTCGGCCGGTCCGACACGCCGCTGCCCGGCAGCCCGAAGCCGGGCGGGAAGCAGCGCAACCGCTTCGTGCAGACCGCAGTCCGCGTGTTCATGAACCGTGGGGCCGGGATCGGCCTCGTGGTGATCGTGCTGCTCTTCGCCTTCGCGTTCATCGGGCCGTTCGTGAGCCCCTACGGCTACTCCCAGATCGACTACACCGCCTTCTCGCAGCCCCCGGGCGGCGCGCACTGGTTCGGCACGAACGGCATCGGGCAGGACGTCTTCGCGCAGACCGCTCGCGCCATGCAGAAGAGTCTGCTCATCGGTCTGCTGGTCGCACTGTTCTCGACCGCACTCGCAGCGCTGACGGGTGCTGCTGCCGGCTACTTCGGCGGCTGGGTCGACCGGATCGTGATGTTCTTCGTCGACATGCTGCTCGTGCTGCCGTCGTTCCTCATCATCGCGATCATCAGCCCGCGCATCCAGGACTCCGGCTGGATCGTGCTCGTGGTCCTCATCGCGGCCTTCGGCTGGATGGTCACCGCCCGGGTCGTCCGCTCGATGACGCTCTCGGTGAAGGAGCGCGAGTTCGTGCGCGCCGCCCGGTACATGGGCATCGGCCCGTTCCGGATCATCCTCCGGCACATCCTGCCGAACGTGGCCTCGTTCCTCATCATCGACGGCACCATCCAGGTCGGGGCCGCGGTGCTCGCGGAGACGAGCCTGAGCTACTTCGGCTTCGGCGTCCAGCCACCGGACGTCTCGCTCGGCACGCTCATCGCGCAGAACCAGGACGCCGCGCTCACCAGCCCGTGGCTGTTCTTCTTCGCGGCCGGTGCGCTCGTGGTCTTCGCGATCGCGGCGAACCTGCTCGGCGACGGGCTGCGCGACGCGCTCGACCCGACGTCGGCGACGGGCAAGAAGCAGAAGCGGACCGGTCGGAAGCGCGACCAGAACCAGGCCGCGGTCGACGCTGCGACCATCACCACGCAGGCAGGGGCCGGCGCATGAGCACCACCACCACGACGACCACCACGACCGACCCGCTGCTCCGTGTCCGCGACCTCGACGTCCGGTTCCCGACCCCGCGCGGCGTCGTGCACGCCGTTCGGGGGGTCGACCTCGAGCTCCGGCGGGGCGAGGTCCTCGGCATCGTCGGCGAGTCCGGTTCGGGCAAGTCCGTCACGAGCATGGCGATCCTCGGACTGCTGCCGGAGACCACGAAGGTCACGGGGTCGATCGCGCTCGAGGGGCAGGAGCTCCTCGGCCGCAGCGACCGGCAGCTGAGCAAGCTGCGGGGCGCCAAGGTCGCCATGGTCTTCCAGGACCCGCTGTCCGCCTTCACGCCCGTGTACACGATCGGTGAGCAGATCGCCGAGACCGTCCGCGTGCACCGGGGTGCCTCCAAGCAGGACGCACGCGCCCGGGCGATCGAGCTGCTCGAGCTCGTCGGCATCCCGCAGGCCGCGCAGCGCGTGGACGCCTTCCCGCACGAGTTCTCCGGTGGCATGCGGCAGCGCGCGATGATCGCGATGGCCATGGCGAACGACCCGGACGTGATCCTGGCCGACGAACCGACCACCGCACTGGACGTGACGATCCAGGCCCAGATCATCGACGTGCTCCGCACCGCGCAGCGCGAGACCGGTGCCGCCCTGGTGTTCGTCAGCCACGACCTCGGGGTGATCGCCGGCATCGCCGACCGCATCGCCGTGATGTACGCCGGGCGGATCGTCGAGACGGCGAGCGCGGACGAGCTGTTCGCCCGACCACGCATGCCCTACACGATCGGTCTCATCGGCGCGCTGCCGCGGCTCGACGAGTCGAGCGGCGAGCCGCTCGTGCCGATCCCAGGGTCGCCGCCGTCGCTCATCGGGCTGCCGGACGCCTGCCCGTTCGCCGACCGGTGCCCGCTCGCCGCCGCCGTCTGCCGCGGGTCGGAGCCGCCGCTCGCCGCGGTCGACGTGGCGGCCGGTGTCCCCGGAGAAGGGCCGGTCGACACCTCGGTGCCGCACGCCGTCGCCTGCCACCGGTACGAGGAGGTCGCCGAGGCCCACGCCGACTCCGGCGCGATCTTCCGGCTGCCCGAGATCCCGGACACCGGCGTCGCGGTCACCACGCCCGCCGCCCGCGAGCAGCGCCCCGCCGTCGTCCAGGTCGAGGGGCTGACGAAGACGTTCCCGCTCGTCAAGGGATCGGTGTTCAAGCGCAAGGTCGGCGAGGTCTACGCGGTGGACGGCGTCGACCTCGACATCCGCACGGGCGAGACGCTCGGGCTGGTCGGGGAGTCGGGGTCCGGCAAGTCGACGACCCTGCACCAGCTGATGGACCTCGAGCGGCCCGAGCACGGCACGGTCGAGCTCTTCGGACAGCCGGTCACGGCGTCGAAGCAGCTGCGGCAGCGCATCTCGATGGTGTTCCAGGACCCCGCAGCGAGCCTCGACCCGCGCATGTCCGTGTACGACGTCGTCGCCGAACCGCTCCGGGCCGTCGGCGCCGCGTCGGACCGCATCGCCGAGCGGGTGCCGGAGCTCCTCGGGCTCGTGGGGCTCCGTGCCGCCGAGGCCGACCGCTACCCGCACGAGTTCTCCGGCGGGCAGCGGCAGCGCATCTCGATCGCTCGGGCGCTCGCGACCGAGCCGGAGCTCATCGTGCTCGACGAGCCGGTCTCCGCGCTCGACGTGTCGATCCAGGCCGGGGTGCTCAACCTGCTCGCCGACCTCAAGGCACGACTCGGGCTGTCGTACCTGTTCGTGTCGCACGACCTGTCGGTGATCCGGCACGTCGCGGACCGGGTGAGCGTGATGTACCTGGGCCGCACCGTCGAGGAGGGCGCGGTGGACGAGGTGTTCGAGCGCCCGATGCACCCGTACACGGCTGCGCTCATGTCGGCGGTCCCGGTGCCGGATCCCGTCGTGGAGCGCGCACGGCGGACGATCCTGCTGCCGGGGGACCCGCCCAGCCCGACCGAGCGCCCGACCGGCTGCCGGTTCCGCTCGCGCTGCCCGCTCTACGCGATGCTGCCCGAGGCACAGCAGGCGCGGTGCCGCGACGAGGTGCCCGAGAAGGCGTCGCACGCCGGCGCGGAGCGCGACCACCGTGCGGCGTGCCACTACCCGGAGCAGGTGCCGCAGCTGGTCGCGTGACCAGCCGACGGACGGAAGGCGCGGTGCCGGTCGGTACCGCGCCTCCCGTCCGTCACCCGGTCACCTCGGGCCCGTCCTGCCGTGAGACGGTCTCGTCACGTCGAGACGCCGCAGGATCCTGCGGCGTCTCGCGTCGATGCCTCCGTCTGACGGGCACGCCGGCGTCTCGCCTCGGCGACGCACCCGCTCACCGGAACAGCCCCGGGAACGCCTGGGCGACGAAGGGGTAGCCCACGAAGACGACGGCGTCGAGCAGGCAGTGCGTGATGACGAGCGGGAGCAGCCGCCCCCACCTCGTGTAGATCCACCCGAACACGACGCCCATCACCGCGTTCCCCACGAACGCCCCGAACCCCTGGTAGAGGTGGTAGCTCCCGCGCAGGACCGCGGTCGACAGGATGACCTGCCACCGCCCCCACCCGAGCCCGCCGAGTCGCTCGTACAGGTACCCGATGACGATGACCTCCTCCTGCAGCCCGGACCGGACGGCCGAGAGCAGCAGGACGGGGATCGTCCACCAGTAGGTGTTCAGCGCCGCCGGGTCGACGTCCACCGTGAAGCCGAGTGCGCGACCGGTGAAGTAGAGCGCGAGTCCGGGGACGCCGATGCCGAGCGCGATGAGGGCGGCGCCGCCGAGGTCCGGCCGCGCCCGGAAGCGGTCGATGCCGAGCCGGTGGAGGTGCGGGCGCCTCGCGCTCCAGAGGAGGTAGCAGACCAGCGCGACCGGGGCCAGGTCGACCGCGATGCCGACGAGCTGCCGCGCGAGGTCGACGTACTGCACGGTCGTGGTCGACGTGTTGAGCGCCGTCGACTGCTCGCCGAGGGGCGTCGTCTGCGACAGGTCGTCGATGATCTGCAGCACCGAGTACAGCGCGCTGCCGCCCAGTGAGAGCATGAGGACGATCGTGATCTCGGTCCACGTCCGCCGTCGGGTCATGCGCTGTACTCCTCAGGGTTGCGAACTACCGGTAGACTGGCGTGTCGGGCGTTCCAGCCCACCCACGGGCAGTGCCACCACGGCGCGAGAGCCGCCGTCGGCCGCCCGATCTTCTCCGAACACTTGAAGGATGTCCTGTATGGCGCTCGCCACCCGGTCCGACCTGCGCAACGTCGCCATCGTGGCACACGTCGACCACGGCAAGACCACCCTCGTCGACGCGATGCTCACGCAGACCAACTCGTTCGACGCCCACTTCGAGGGCGAAGACCGGATGATGGACTCGAACGACCTCGAGCGCGAGAAGGGCATCACCATCCTCGCGAAGAACACCTCGGTGCTCTACAACGGGGAGCACGCCGAGGAGTTCAACCCGGGTGGCCGCATCACGATCAACGTGATCGACACCCCCGGCCACGCCGACTTCGGTGGTGAGGTCGAGCGCGGCCTCTCCATGGTCGACGGTGTCGTGCTGCTCGTCGACGCGTCCGAGGGCCCGCTGCCCCAGACCCGCTTCGTGCTGCGCAAGGCGCTCGCCGCGAAGCTCCCGGTGATCCTGCTCGTCAACAAGACGGACCGCCCGGACTCCCGCATCGACGAGGTCGTCTCCGAGTCGCAGGACCTGCTCCTCGGCCTGGCCTCCGACCTGTCGGACGAGGTCGACGACCTCGACCTCGACGCGATCCTCGACGTCCCGGTCGTCTACGCGTCCGGTCGTGCCGGTGCCGCGAGCCGCAACAAGCCGAACGACGGCGAGCTGCCCGACAACGACGACCTCGAGCCGCTGTTCGAGGCGATCCTGCAGCACGTGCCGGCGCCGACGTACGACGACGAGCACCCGCTGCAGGCGCACGTCACCAACCTCGACGCCTCGCCGTTCCTCGGCCGCCTCGCGCTGCTCCGCATCTTCCACGGCACGATGAAGAAGGGGCAGACGGTCGCGTGGGTCAAGCACGACGGCACCGTCGCGAACGCCCGCATCACCGAGCTGCTCATCACGAAGGCACTCGACCGCTTCCCGGCCGAGTCCGCGGGCCCCGGTGACATCGTCGCCGTCGCCGGCTTCGACACCATCACCATCGGTGAGACGCTGTCCGACCCCGAGGACGTCCGCCCGCTGCCGACCATCACGGTCGACGACCCCGCCATCTCGATGACCATCGGGACCAACACGAGCCCGCTCGTCGGCAAGGTCAAGGGCCACAAGCTGACCGCGCGCATGGTCAAGGACCGCCTCGACCGCGAGCTCATCGGCAACGTGTCGCTCAAGGTGCAGGACATCGGCCGTCCGGACACCTGGGAGGTCCAGGGCCGTGGTGAGCTGGCGCTCGCCATCCTGGTCGAGCAGATGCGCCGCGAGGGCTTCGAGCTCACCGTGGGCAAGCCGCAGGTCGTCACGAAGCGTGACGAGAACGGCAAGCTCCAGGAGCCCTACGAGCACATGACGATCGACACGCCGGAGGAGCACCTCGGCGCGATCACGCAGCTCATGGCCGCGCGCAAGGGTCGCATGGAGAACATGACGAACCACGGCACCGGCTGGATCCGCATGGAGTTCATCGTGCCGTCGCGTGGCCTCATCGGCTTCCGCACGTCGTTCCTCACCGAGACCCGTGGCACGGGCATCGCGAACGCGATCTCGCACGGCTACGACGACTGGGCGGGCCCGATCCAGACCCGCATCAACGGCTCGATCGTCTCCGACCGCGCCGGTGTCGTGACGCCGTTCGCCATCACGAACCTGCAGGAGCGCATGACGTTCTTCGTCAACCCGACGGAGGAGGTCTACGAGGGCATGGTCATCGGCGAGAACTCGCGCGCCGACGACATGGACGTGAACATCACGAAGGAGAAGAAGCTCACGAACATGCGTTCGGCGAACGCCGACTCCTTCGAGTCGATGACGCCGTCGCGCCAGCTCTCCCTCGAGGAGTGCCTGGAGTTCGCGCGCGAGGACGAGTGCGTCGAGGTCACCCCCGACAACGTGCGCATCCGCAAGGTCGAGCTCGACGCGCAGGCCCGTCAGCGCGCGTACGCCCGCCTGAAGCGCCAGGACGCGTAACCCCGCGACAGGCCTGGAGGCACTGCCTCCGTCCGACGGCCCGGTCACCTCGTCGAGGTGGCCGGGCCGTCGGCGTCCGCGCCCTCCGGCTCCGGGGTTACGGTGGACGGGTGACCCTCGATCTCCTCTCCCTGTACCAGGACCTGCACGCCCACCCGGAGCTCGGCTTCCAGGAGCACCGCACCGCCGGTGTGATCGCCGACCGACTGGCCGAGATCGGTGGGATCGAGGTCACCACGGGCGTCGGCGGCACGGGCGTCGTGGGCGTCCTGGCGAACGGCGACGGGCCGGTCGTGTGGCTCCGCGCCGACATCGACGGCCTGCCCGTGCAGGAGCGCACGGGGCTGTCCTACGCGAGCACGCACACCGGCCGCGACGACGAGGGCGTCGAGGTCCCGACGATGCACGCCTGCGGACACGACATCCACGTCACGTGGCTGCTCGGGACCCTCGAGCGCCTCGTCGACACCCGTGACGCGTGGCACGGCACGGTCGTCGCCGTCTTCCAGCCCGCGGAAGAGGTCATCTCCGGTGCCCGCGCGATGATCGAGGACGGCCTGGTCGAGCAATTCCCGCAGCCGGAGGTCGTGCTGGGGCAGCACTCCGCCCCCGCGCCGGTCGGGATCGTCGCGGTCGGCAGCGGACCGGTCATGGCGTCGAGCGACCGGATGACGGTCACGTTCAACGGCCGCGGCGCGCACGGTTCGGCGCCGCAGGCCTCGCTCGACCCGATCGTCACCGCCGCGAGCGCCGTCGTGCGGCTGCAGACGGTCGTCTCCCGCGAGGTCTCGCCGTCCGACGCCGGCGTCGTCACCGTCGGCGCCTTCCACGCCGGGACCCGGCCGAACATCATCCCGGACCAGGCCGTCATCGAGATCTCGACGCGCGCCCGGAACGAGGAGACCCGCGAGCGGATCATCGCCTCGATCGAGCGCATCGTGCGGGCCGAGAGCGAGGCGGGCGGCCTCGCCGCGCCGACCATCGAGCGTGCCCCGGGTGCCGAGGTGACCGTGAACGACCCCGAGGCGGCGAAGCGCGTGCTCGAGGCGATCCGTCCCGTCGTGCCCGGTGCGCGCGACCTGGAGATCGGGCTGGCGATGGCGTCGGAGGACGTCGGCCAGCTCGCCACCGCGGCGGGGGTGCCGCTCGTGTACTGGTTCACCGGCATCACCGATCCGGAGCTGTTCCGCCGCGGCGAGGAGATCCCGAGCAACCACTCGCCGTTCTACGCGCCGCAGGCCGAGACGGCGATCCCGGTCGGCGTCGACGCCCTGACGGCAGCCGCCCGCACCTACCTGTCCTGACCGGCGGCGCGGCGGACGGGAGACTTCCCAGGGAACGCACGCCGCGCCTCCCGGCAGTCCACCTAGGGTGTCCGCATGCGCACGACCCGGACCCTCATCGCCGCCGTGACCGCGGGGATCGCCCTCGCGGGCCTGACCGGCTGCTCCGCCGACGCGGTGCGCCAGGCGACCGACCTCGGCTCGTCGGTCGCCTCGAACGTCAGCGAGACCGTGCAGGGCATCGACGGCAAGGCCGTGCAGGACGGCATGGCCTCGGTCGCGGGCGGCATCGACGGCGCCCTCGACGCGGCACTGTCGGGCACGGGCGTGACGAGCGACGGCAGGGTGCCGGACGGCTTCCCGACCCCCGACGTCCCGCTCGTCGACGGCACCGTGCTCGGCGGTGGGGCCGGGCCGAAGGGTTCCGGCTGGGTGGTCCAGGTCCGCGTGGCCTCGGTCGACGACTTCGCGGCGGCCGCCGAGCAGCTCGCTGCCGCCGGGTACACCGAGTCCGCGAAGCGTGCGGACACGTCGAGCGCGTTCGGGATGTTCCGCAGCGATGCGTACCGCGTGGTGCTGACGGTGTCCGAGTCGTCGGACGGCGTCACCGCGACGTACATCGTCACGCCCCGCTAGCGAAGTACCCTGGGACGCGATGTCCAAGGCTCCCGCACCGCGTCCCGAGCGCGTCCTGTTCGTGCACGCCCACCCCGACGACGAGACCCTGTCGTCCGGCGGCACCATCGCCACCCTGCTCGAGCTCGGCGCCGAGGTGACGGTGCTCACCGCCACGCGAGGCGAGCGCGGCGAGATGCTCACCGAGGCCCTGGCGCCGCTCTTCGGTGACGGCCCCCGTGTCGCCGCACACCGCGAGACCGAGATCGCCGCCGCGCTGGCCGCGCTCGGCGGTTCGGCACACCTGTGGCTCGGCGGCCGGGGAGCACGTCCCACCGACCTGCCCGAGCGGCGGTACAGCGACTCCGGCATGCAGTGGGGACCGGACGGACGCGCGACGGCCGCCGACGACGCCCCGGCCGACTCGCTCACCGCGGCGGACCTGGGCGAGGTCGTCGACGACGTGCGCGCGGCGATCCGCTCCACCGGCGCCGACGCGGTGGTCAGCTACGCCGACGACGGCGGGTACGGCCACCCGGACCACGTTCGGGTGCACCACGCTGCCCGGTACGCGGCCCGGGCCGAGGAGGTCCCCTTCTCGATGATCGTCGACCCGACGTCGGACGAGGTCGACCTGACCGTCGACGTCGTCCCCGTCCGGGCGAAGGTCCGCGCCGCCGTCGAGCAGTACCGGTCGCAGGTCGCCGTCGACCCCGTGGACCCGACCGACCCGCAGCGCCTGACCTGGGTGATGCCCCACGGCGTCCGGCAGGAGGCTCCCGCGATCGAGGCGTTCCGGTACGACGCCGACCCGGTGCCCCACGCTCCCGAGACCTTCGCGGAGCTCACCCGTCAGGGGAAGGTGACGGCGGTCGTCGTCGCGGCGGTCGCCGGGCTCGTCGTCGGAGCACTCGGGACCGTCACGCACCAGCAGCGGCTCGCGGGCTTCCCGGTCGGCATGGTCCTGACGACGCTCATCGTGCTCGGACTCGTGGTGGGACTGCGCCTCCTGTACCGCTCGCGGGCGATGGTCGCAGCGGCCGGCATCGGGATCATCGTCGCGACGCAGGTGCTCGTGAGCGTCGGCGGGCAGTCGTCCCCGCTGGTGCTCGCGAACCTCGCCGGCTACGTGTGGACCTTCGCGCCGGCGGCGATCGCGGCGTTCGCCCTCGCCTGGCCCGACCTGTCGGGGCTGCGAGCCCGCGCGGCGGCGTCGGCGTCCGGAGCCGGAGCCGGGGCCGGGACGGCTGCCGCATCGTCCACGGACACCGCGCGGTCCGGGGCTCCCGGGCGCCGCGAGTAGACTCGACCACGCTCAGTCCGAAGGGAGCACCCGCACCGTGACCTACGTGATCGCCCAGCCCTGTGTCGACGTCAAGGACCGCGCCTGCATCGACGAATGCCCGGTCGACTGCATCTACGAGGGTGACCGGTCGCTGTACATCCACCCCGACGAGTGCGTCGACTGTGGTGCGTGCGAGCCGGTCTGCCCGGTCGAGGCGATCTACTACGAGGACGACCTGCCGGACGAGTGGGCCGACTACTACAAGGCCAACGTCGAGTTCTTCGACGAGGTCGGTTCGCCCGGCGGTGCTGCCAAGGTCGGTGTGATCCACAAGGACCACCCCGTCATCACGGCCCAGCCCCCGCGCGGCTGACCCCGGACCGCTCCGTGGCGCTCGACCTCCCCGACTTCCCCTGGGACCAGCTCGTCCCGTTCAAGCAGCGCGCAGCGGCGTACGAGGGCGGCATCGTCGACCTCAGCGTCGGTTCGCCCGTCGACCCGACCCCCGAGGTCGTCCGACGGGCCCTGGCGGGTGCGACCGACGCGCACGCCTACCCGCAGGTCGCCGGCACGCCCGCGCTGCGCGAGGCGATCGCCGACTGGTACGGCCGTCGGCAGGGCATCACGCTGACGCCCGAGCAGGTGCTCCCGACCATCGGCTCGAAGGAGTTCATCGCCGGGCTCGCGGTCTGGCTCGGGATCGGCCCGGGGGACACCGTCGTGTTCCCGGAGGCCGCGTACCCGACCTACGAGCTCGGAGCCGCGCTCGTTCGGGCCGACGCGCTGGCATCCGACGACCCCGCCGCATGGCCGGAGAGCACGAAGCTCGTGTGGCTGAACTCGCCCGGCAACCCGGACGGTCGCGTGCTGTCCGTCGAACAGCTGCGCGCCGCGGTCGCACGGGCGCGGGAGCTCGGCGCCGTGATCGTCGGTGACGAGTGCTACGCCGAGCTCGGGTGGGAGCCGCCGTACGACGCGTCGCCGACACCCTCGATCCTCGACCCGCAGGTCGTCGGCGACCGGGTGGACGGTGTGCTCAGCGTGTACTCGCTGTCGAAGCAGTCGAACCTCGCCGGGTACCGTGCTGCCTTCGTCGCGGGGGACGCCGCAATCTTGGCCGACGTGCTGGCGGTCCGGAAGCACACCGGCATGATGCCGCCGCTGCCGGTCCAGGACGCGATGATCGTGGCCCTCGCCGACGACACGCACGTGCAGCAGCAGAAGGCCCGCTACCGGGCCCGTCGGAACATGCTCCGACGGGCACTCGAGGGAGCGGGCTTCCGGATCGACCACAGCGAGGCCGGGCTCTACCTCTGGGCGACCCGCGGCGAGCCCGCGCTCGACACGGTCGGCTGGCTGGCGGAACGGGGCATCCTCGTCGCACCGGGCACCTTCTACGGGCCCGCCGGGGCGGAGCACGTCCGGGTGGCGCTCACCGCGACCGACGACCGGATCGCGGCCGCGGCGCAGCGGCTGGCGAGCACCCGGAGACTGGCCGCGTCCTGATCGAGGTGGGCCGCGCCTCCCGGTCGTGACGAGGGGTGGGACCGCTGTGCGCTCCCCGCACAATCCGTGGAATCCACCAGATCTCCGCCTTCCGGTGGTGCACGACCGACAGTCGGCGCAGTTAGGCTGTCGTCGTGACTGACACTGCCAACGACGCTCAGAAGACGGCCACACCGCCCACCACGCCCGTCCCCGTGAGCCCCGCCGCCGCGGAGTCGACGGAGACGGCGACACTGACGTTCCCGGGTGGCACGGCGGAGTTCCCGATCCTGCCGAGCGTCGACGGCGCGTCCGCCATCGACATCTCCTCGCTGAAGAAGCAGACCGGGCTGAACACGCTCGACTACGGCTTCGTCAACACCGGCGCGACCAAGAGCGCCATCACGTACATCGACGGCGACCAGGGGATCCTGCGCTACCGCGGCTACCCGATCGACCAGGTCGCATCGGGGTGCACCTACCTCGAGGTCGCGTGGCTCCTCATCTACGGTGAGCTCCCCACGAAGGACGAGCTCGACGACTTCGACGCCCGCATCCGTCGGCACACGCTGCTGCACGAGGACCTCCGTCGGCTCTTCGACGCGCTTCCGCACTCGGCACACCCGATGTCGGTGCTGTCGAGCGCCGTGAGCGCACTGTCCACGTACTACGAGGACGACATGGACGTCGACGACCCCGAGAAGGTCGAGCTGCAGACCGTCCGGCTCCTCGCGAAGCTGCCGGTCATCGCCGCCTACGCGCACAAGAAGGCGATCGGGCAGGCGTTCCTCTACCCGGACAACAAGCTGTCGTTCGTCGACAACTTCCTCCGGCTGAACTTCGGCACGATGGCCGAGCCGTACGAGCCGAACCCGGTGCTGTCGAAGGCGCTCGAGCGGCTCCTCATCCTGCACGAGGACCACGAGCAGAACGCCTCCACCTCGACCGTGCGCCTGGTCGGCTCGACGAAGGCGAACATGTTCGCGTCGATCTCCGCCGGCATCAACGCGCTGTACGGGCCGCTGCACGGTGGCGCGAACGAGGCCGTGCTCGAGATGCTCCAGCAGATCAAGGACTCCGGTGAGCCGGTGTCGCGCTTCGTCGAGCGGGTGAAGAACAAGGAGCGCGGAGTGAAGCTCATGGGCTTCGGGCACCGCGTCTACAAGAACTACGACCCGCGCGCGAAGCTCGTGAAGGAGTCCGCGCACGAGGTGCTGCAGTCGCTCGGGGTGCAGGACGACCTGCTCGACATCGCGATGGAGCTCGAGCAGATCGCGCTCGAGGACGAGTACTTCGTCAGCCGCAAGCTCTACCCGAACGTCGACTTCTACACGGGCATCATCTACCGGGCGATGGGCTTCCCGCCGCGCATGTTCACGGTGTTGTTCGCCATCGGGCGTCTGCCGGGGTGGATCGCCCAGTGGCGTGAGCTCAACAACGACCCGCTCAACAAGATCGGCCGCCCGCAGCAGCTCTACGTGGGGCACCCGGAGCGGGACCTGCCCGCTCGCTGACGTCCGGCCCCGGTCCACTCGACACGGTCCGAGAGGCCCGCTCGCGTCCCGCGAGCGGGCCTTCTCCGTCACGCTCGACGGGCGGGGCCCGCGAGCGGGCCATTCCTGTCACGCTCGGCGTCGTCCGGCGACGGTTCCTGCCCGCTCGGCAGGAGACGCGCGGCGTGTCCTGCCCGCTCGGTGACCTGAGCGCAACTGCGAACGCGCCGGACGGGAGGCGCGGTGTGGGCTGGCACCGCGCCTCCCGTCCGGCGCACCCGTTCCTTCCCAACACGCGTGCCATGGCAAGCGGAACCGGGCGTACCTGGTCGATCCTGCGGATCAGGTACGCCCGGTTCTGCTGGGTACGCCCGGTTCTGCTGGGTGCGCCCGGTTCTGCTGGGTGCGCCCGGTTCTGCTGGGTGCGCGCGGTTCCGCTGGGTACGCCCGGTTCTGCTGGGTGCCCCGGTTCCGCTCGGAACGCCCGGTTCTGCTGGGTACGCCCGGTTCCGTGGGTGCGCCCGGGGTCCGTCGGTCCCCGGCGGCGTCACCCGGCTCGCGGCTAACTCCTCGCGGCGCTCAGGAGCGGCGCTCGGGAGCGGCGGTCAGGCGGCGCTCGGGAGCGGCGGTCAGGCGCCGCGCTCAGGAGCGGCGTTCAGCAGGCGCGGTGCGCCCCCGCCGGGAATCGGCCCGTCGCCCAGGTCCCGAGCAGGTCGACGGCCGCACGGAACGCGGGCGTGCCCGGTCGGTTCAGGAAGGCGTGCCGATCGGGCAGGACGTGTCGCTCCACCGACGTGCCCGCCGAGACGAGCTCGGCGGCGAACCGCTCGCCCGACGCCCGCATCGCGTCGGACGCGGCGTCGACGACCAAGGCGGGCGGGAAGCCGGTCAGGTCCTGTCCGCCGGCGAACGCCGTCCGCTGCCCGAGTGCCGTCCGGGGCACCGCGTTCCGGTTCGCGACGTCGAGGGCCCACGGCGCATGCGTCACACGGCGGTGTCCGCGAACGGTTCGCTGCACGGCGCGGTCGCGAGGGAGTCGGGCGTGGTGGAACCCGTACGCGAGGACGACGCCCTCCGGCGGGTCGCCGGCGTCGAGCAGGCCGAGCGTCGCGGCGGACGCGAGGCACGCCCCCGCGCTCGCCCCACCGAGCAGCAGCGGCCCGTCGGTGTGCGCCCTCGTGTGTCGGACCACCGCGAGCACGTCGTCGTGCGCGTGGGGCCACCGCGCCCGGGGCCGAGCTCCACGGCGTCCGACCCAGGGCAGCCCGGGCAGCGGAGCGAGGCGGTAGTCGACGGTCACGACGGCGAGCCCGTGGGCGGCCAGCGCGGTGGCGACGGCGTGCGACTCCGGTTGGTCGAGGCCACCGCGGAAGAACCCGCCCCCGTGCAACCAGACCAGGGTGGGTCGGCTCGGGCGTCCGTACCGTCGGACGGGCACCGGTCCGTGCGGCCCCGCGATCGTCGCCCCCATGCCGTCGGTCTCGCCGGGAGCCGCGCTACGCGTGCAGCGCCGTGTTGAGCTGGATGCCCTGGCCCTGGCGCTGCAGGGCCTCGACCGCACCGGAGAGCGAGTTGCGCCGGAACAGCACGTTCGGCACGCCCGACAGCTCTGCGGCCTTCACGGTGCGCGGCGTGCCGTCCGGGTTCGGTGCGACACCCACCAGGACGACCTTGGTGCCGGCCGTCACGTAGAGCCCGGCCTCGATCACGGAGTCGTCCCCGAGCGAGATGCCGAGGCCGGCGTTCGCCCCGAGGAGCGCCCGCTCGCCCAGCGACACCCGGTGCGTCCCGCCGCCGGACAGGGTCCCCATGATCGACGCACCCCCACCGATGTCGGTGCCGTCTCCGACGACGACCCCCTGCGACACCCGACCCTCGATCATGGCGTCACCGAGCGTGCCGGCGTTGAAGTTCACGAAGCCCTCGTGCATGACGGTCGTGCCGGGAGCCAGGTGTGCGCCCAGCCGCACCCGGTTGGCGTCGCCGATGCGCACCCGGTCCGGCACGACGTAGTCGAGCAGGCGGGGGAACTTGTCGACCGCGTGCACCGCGATGCCCGCGCGCTGCAGGACCGGACGCAGGCGGACGAGGGCGTCCGGGTGCACCGGGCCGGCGTTGGTCCAGGCGACGATCGGCAGGTGACCGAAGACACCGTCGAGCGAGACGGTGTTCGGCCGGACGTGCAGGTGGCTGAGCAGGTGCAGCCGCAGGTACGCATCGGGCGTGCTGGTGGGTGCGTCGTCGATGGCGATCTCGGTCGTCACCGCCTCGATCCGGACCTCGCGCCGGGGGTCGTCGCCGACGTGCGCCTCGAGCTCGGTCGGGAACACCGCGTCGGCCGGACGCGCACCGAGGTGTGTCTCGGGGTACCAGGTGTCGAGGACGGTGCCGTCGGCGGCGATCGTCGCGAGGCCGTGGCCCCAGGCGTGCGTGGGTCGGTCGGTGGCAGCGGTCGCGTCGGTCACGCCACCAGGGTAGCGAGCGGGCCGGTCGGCGACCCGTCCGGGGAGACGGTCTGTGGAGAACGTCGGTGACACGACCAGGCCGGCCTGGAGGCGCGGGTGCTGTGGACGGATCGGCATCGTCCACCGGTGGTCGCCTCACCGTCCGCTGAGGGACGCGGCCGGTACGCTGACCGCATGCCGGAGCAGCTCGACCTCACCGCCTCGTCCATCGACATCACGCGCGCCGTCTGCGACATCGAGTCGGTGTCGGGGAACGAAGGACCCCTCGCCGACGCGATCGAGGCGGCGCTGTCGTCGCTGCCCCACCTCGACGTCGTGCGCGACGGCGATGCGATCGTGGCACGCACGCAGCTCGGTCGCGAGCGCCGCGTCGTGATCGCCGGGCACATCGACACGGTGCCGCTCAACGGCAACCTGCCGACCGAGTTCCGGACCGCGGACGACGGCACCGAGATCCTCTGGGGTCGCGGCACGGTCGACATGAAGGCCGGGTGCGCCGTGCAGCTCAAGCTCGCGCACGACCTGACCGAGCCGAACGTCGACGTCACGTGGGTGTTCTACGACCACGAGGAGGTCAGCGACTCCCTGAACGGCCTCGGTCGGCTGGCGCGGACCCGTCCCGAGCTGCTCGCGGGCGACTTCGCGATCCTCGGTGAGCCGTCAGGGGCCCAGATCGAGGGCGGGTGCAACGGCAACCTCCGCGCCGAGGTCCGGACCTCCGGCAAGCGCTCCCACAGCGCACGCAGCTGGATAGGCGACAACGCGATCCACAAGACCGCACCGATCCTGGCGACGCTCGCGGCGTACGAACCGCGCACCGTGACGGTCGACGGGCTCGAGTACCGCGAGGGGCTCAACGCCGTGGGCATCACCGGCGGCATCGCCGGCAACGTCATCCCGGACGAGGCCATGGTGCACGTGAACTACCGCTTCGCGCCGTCGCGCAGCGCGGACGAGGCGGTCGCGCACATCCGAGAGCTGTTCGACGGGTACGACGTGCAGATCGTCGACCTCGCCGCCGGCGCCCGCCCTGGGCTCGACGCGCCGCTCGCGCAGCAGTTCGTCGCAGCGGTCGGCGGCCCGGCCCCGCGCCCGAAGTACGGGTGGACCGACGTCGCCCGCTTCTCGGCGCTCGGGGTCCCGGCGGTCAACTACGGTCCCGGCGAGCCGGTCTTCGCCCACCACGACGACGAGCAGGTCCCCGTCGACCAGATCACCGCGGTCGAGGACGGCCTGCGTCGGTGGCTGACGGCGTGACCACCGGCCCCGCGCGCACCGTCGCGGGGTTCCACGGCGCCGGCCGCTGGCGCACGCGCTACCGGCTCGTGCCCTGGTGGGTCCGGGTCACCGTCGTCTACGTGGTCGCGCGGCTCGTGACGGGGGCGATGCTCCTGGCCTTCGCCGGTGTGCAGACCGCCAACTCGTTCACCGGTGCGCGTCCGTCGTACCTGTCCTTCGCATCGATCTGGGACGGCGCCTGGTACCGGGTGATCGCGTCGAACGGGTACCCGTCGACCCTGCCGGTGGACGCCGCGGGACACGTCACCGAGAACGCGTGGGCGTTCATGCCCGCGTACCCGTTCCTCGTCCGAGGGCTGATGGTGCTGACCGGGGCGTCGTTCGAGGCCGTCGCGGTCACCGTGTCGCTGGTCGCCGGGTGGGGCGCTGCGCTGGTGTTCCGACGGCTGATGGGCCGCTTCCTCGACGACGGCCGGGCGACGTTCGCCACGGTGCTGTTCTGCGTCGCGCCGGTGTCCGCCGTGTTCCAGGTCGCCTACGCCGAGGCGATGGGGCTCTTCCTGCTCCTGGTCGCCCTGCTGCTGATGGTCGACCGCCGCTGGTGGACGATGCTGCCGGTCGTGCTGCTGCTCGGGATGACCCGACCGACCGGGCTCGCGTTCGCGTTCCTCGTGGTGCTGTTCCTGGCCGCCTGGACGATCCGGCCGTCATCGGTGCGCGAGGTGGAGCGGCCGACCCTGCGCACCGCTCTGCCGCCACTCGTCGTGGGTGCGGTCTCGGGGCTCGTCGGACTCGCATGGCCGGCGATCGCGTGGGCGGTGACCGGGGTCCCGAAGGCGTACACCGACACCGAGCTCGCCTGGCGGTCGTCGTACATCGGGTGGCGGGAACTCGTCCCGTTCGCGCCGTGGATCCAGGGCGCCGGCTGGTGGTTCGGGCAGCCGGCGGGCGCGATCCTGCTCGCCGTGGCGCTCGTCGGGTTCGCGGTGTTCGTCGCGCACCCCGCTGTGCGGCGCGTCGGCCTCGAGTTGCGGTTGTGGGGCGTGGCCTACGTCGTCTACCTGCTCGCCGTGTTCTTCCCGCAGTCGAGCACCTGGCGTATCCTGCTGCCGATCGCGCCGCTCCTCGGCATCGTGGCCCTCCCGCGGTCGTCGGGCTACCGGGTGCTGGTGGTCGCGGTCTGTCTCGGTCTGCAGTTCGTCTGGCTGTACACCTGCTGGTGGGTCGACGGCTACGACTGGACGCCGCCGTGATCGACCTCGCGGTCGTCTGAGTCCTCGGCGGCGGGTGTCGCCGAGGGGTCCTCGCCCGGGCGCCAGTCGGCCGCGGCGTGCACCATGGCGTTCACCGTGGCGATGAACGGCACGGCGAAGAAGGCTCCGACGACGCCGGCGATCGTGGTGCCCGCGGTCACGCCGAGCACGACGCCGAGCGGGTGCACCCGGACGGCCGAGCCGGTCAGGAACGGGTGCAGCACGTGGCTCTCGAGCTGCTGGACCACCACCACCACGGCGAGCATGACCAGCGCCGGGACCAGTCCGTTGAAGACCAGCGCGATGAGCACGGCGACGATGCCGGCGACGATCGCCCCGACCACCGGGACGAACGCGCCGAAGAACACGATCACGCCGATCGGGACGGCGAGCGGGAGGCCGAGCGCGAGCGCGCCGATGACGATGCCGAGTGCGTCCGTCACCGCGACGACGAGCTGCACGCGGATGAAGCTGGTGAGGGTCTTCCACCCCGCCTGTCCCGCGGCGTCGATGCGCCCGCGCGAGCGTCGCGGGAAGATCCGCACCACCCACGACCAGATCCGACGGCCGTCGATGAGCACGAAGATCGTCGTGAACACCACGATGAAGAGCCCCTCGAGCGCGTGCACCAGCCCACTGCCCGCCTCGGCGGCCCCGGACAGGATCGACGCGACGTGGGTCTGCAGGAACTTCGTCGCCTCCGCCAGGTACTTCGTGACCTGCGCCGAGGTGATGCCGAACGGCTCGGACGCGAGCAGGGTCTGGAAGGTCTGCACGTTGCTCGTCAGCCGACGCTCGAGCGTCGGCAGGTCGTAGCGGATCTGCGCCGTCACGACGAGCGCCAGGACACCGAGGACGACCACGACCGAGATGCAGGCCGTGAGCACGGCGAGCCACTTCGGCCACCGGTGACGTTGCAGGAACGCCGAGAAGGGGGCGAGCAGTGCGCAGACGAGCAGCCCGACCAGGAACGGCACGATGATGTCCTGCAGCAGGATCACGAGGGCGACGACGACGGCGAGGGCAGCCACCACCACGAGGAAGCGCCACGAGAACGCTCCGGCGATGCGCATGCCCCTCGGCACCGCCTCGACGACCGGATCGACCTGTGGACGCAGCACGGAGCGGATGTTCGGCACACGCCAAGGTGACCACCCGGAGCCGCGAGAACGTCGCATTCCGACACCCCCAACCTGGGCGGTTTCGCAGTTGCCCCCTCGGTACGGGATAATGGGCCTGCATCTTCTGCACGAAAGGGGACATCTGATGGCAGCGATGAAGCCGAGGACCGGTGACGGGCCGATGGAGGCTGTCAAGGAGGGTCGACTCATCATCGTGCGGGTTCCGCTCGAAGGTGGAGGCCGCCTGGTGGTCTCGGTCAACGACGCCGAGGCCAAGGAACTCCACGACGCACTGGCAGAGGTCGTCTCCGCCTAGTCCGTCGACGCACCACGACGAGAGGCCCGGAGCGCGTACGCTCCGGGCCTCTCGTGTGCCTCGTGGCCGACGGAACCGGCAGACCGGGCCACGACGTCCGTCGATCCAGGACGTCCATCGGATCAGGATGTTCGGCGGTCCAGGACGTCCGTCGGATCAGGACGTCCGGCGGGTCAGGCCGAGACCTTCGTCATCTGCAGCAGCCCGTCCCCGGCGGGGGAGAGCGCACTGCGCACCGCGCCCGAGGTCGAGACCTCGGTGAGCAGCAGTCGGAAGTCCGTCGTCGCGCGGTCCCGACGCACCGGGTCCGCGACGCGACCGCGCCAGAGCGCGTGCGGCACGAGCACGGTGCCCCCGACGCGCGCGAGGCGGAGTCCGTGCTCCACGTACTCGATCACGTGCTCGGGGTCGGCGTCGACGAGGACGACGTCGTACGACGCCTCGTTCATCCGGGGCAGCACCTGGTTCGCCCGACCCGGGATGAGCCGGACGCGCGAGGGTGCCGTGCCGGCGGCGACGTAGGCGTCACGGGCGTACTGCTGGTGGTCGACCTCGACGTCGATCGTCGTGAGGGTCGCATCGGGCGCGCCGCGCAGCAGGTAGAGCCCCGAGACGCCGAGCCCGGTGCCGATCTCGATCATGCTCGTCGCGCGTGATGCCGCTGCGACCACGGCGATCTGGGCGCCGATCGCGGGGGAGACGGCTTCGACCCCGAGTTCGAGGGAGTGCTCTCGCGCTCGGGCGATCACCTCGGGCTCCGAGACGATGTCCTCGGCGAACTTCCAGTTCGACTCTTTCTCTGACACGCACACTCCGTTCGGGAGACAACTCTACGGGTGCGGCGCAGTGGGACGGGTTACGCTCGTTGCCGTGTCCATCGACTTCAACAAGATCCTGATCATCGGGATCATCGCGGTGCTGCTGCTCGGGCCGCAGCGCCTGCCGATGTACGCGCAGAAGCTCGCCGAGTTCGTCAAGGCGATCCGCCGGTTCGCGGACACCGCGAAGGACCGCATGCGCGAGGAGATGGGCCCCGAGTTCGACGACGTCGACTGGCAGAAGCTCGACCCCCGGCAGTACGACCCCCGTCGCATCATCCGCGACGCCCTGCTCGACTCCGGGGGCACCGCCGCCGGCAGCACGGCGGCGGTGGAGACCGCGCAGGTCACCGCGTCGAAGGTGCGTGCGACGGCGCCGGTGGTGCCGCTCGCCGAGGGCGAGCCGGCCCCCTTCGACACCGAGGCGACCTGACGCGGCTCCCGTCACGTCACGACGGACGGGAGGCCCGGTGCCAGCTGGCACCGGGCCTCCCGTCCGTTCTCAAGCACGCGTCGCGACGATCGTGAACGTCGTCGGCATCCGGTCGCGGTCCGGGGCGGGCCACACCCACGAACCGTGGCCGTCCTCCTCCATGCGCGGGCTGAACCGCCACGGCAGGGTGCGCCCCTCGTCCAGACGGCGGAGACGCAGTCCGGCGCCGAGCAGGGCGTTGACGACCTCGGACAGCGGGTGCGGCCACTCGTACGTCCGGGTGTTCGCGACGGTGCCCTCGCCGACGTAGGTACCTGCGTCCTCCCACTGCTGGGCCGTGCCGTCGGGGAAGTACCGGTGTCGCGTCGCGAGCTCCGGCGCGTCCTCGTCCAGGGCGTACAGCGCGGGGTGTCCGTCGCGGATGAAGAACACCCCGCCCGGCCGGAGGAGCCCCGCGACCTGCGCGGCCCAGCGGTCGAGGTCCGGGAGCCAGCAGATCGTGCCGATGCTCGTGTAGACGACGTCGAAGTCGCCCGTGACGGCCGCGCGGGCGTCGAGGACGTCGGTCTCCACCCACGTGACGTCGAGGCCGAGCCGGTCGGCCAGGGCCGCTGCCGACGCGAGCGCCGGTGCCGAGAAGTCGACCCCGGTGAGGCGTGCACCCTCGCGGGCCAGCGAGACCGTGTCGGTGCCGATGTGGCACTGCAGGTGGCAGACGTCGAGCCCCGTGAGCGTGCCGCCGGGCAGCCACGGCGTGAGCGCGGGCAGGTCGTCGCGCACGACGTCCGACCGATGTGCCGGGTCGTCGAGCGCGGCGACGTCGTACGCGCCCTCGTGGATGGGGACCCGGTCGTCCCAGTTCGCGCGGTTCGTCGCGCGGGCGGCGTCCCAGTCGACGCTGACGTGGTCGGAGCTGTCCATGCGGCCACGCTAGCGGGCGCATCGGCCCGTGCGCGACGGTCGCTCAGGACAGGCTGAGCCCGAGCTTCCGTCCGGCCAGGCCCCGTCCCATCGTGGTGATGGTCTCGGCGACGGACCGCAGGGCGACCGCGGCGGGGTCCTCCGGGGAGCCGAGCACGACGGGGACGCCGCCGTCGCCGCCCTCCCGGAGCGGGACCGACAGGGGGACGCGGCCGAGGACCGGCACGGGGACGTCCTGCCCCCGGGAGAGCCGAGCGGCGGTCTCGTCGCCGCCGCCCTCGCCGAACAGGTGCAGGACGCTGCCGTCGGGCTGCACGAGCCCGGCCATGTTCTCGACCACACCGATGACCTTCTGCCCGGTCTGCCGTGCGACGACCCCGCTCCGCTCGGCGACGTCGGCGGCCGCGGCCTGGGGCGTCGTGACGACGAGCACCTCGGCGTGGGGGAGCAGCTGCCCGACCGAGATGGCCACGTCGCCGGTGCCGGGCGGCAGGTCGAGCAGGAGCACGTCGAGGTCGCCGAACCACACGTCGGTCAGGAACTGCGAGACCGTGCGGTGCAGCATCGGTCCACGCCAGGACACCGCGGTCGAGACGTCGTCGACGAACATGCCGATCGAGACGACCTTCACCTCGTGGGCGACCGGCGGCAGGATCATGCTGTCGACGCGGGTCGGCCGGGGTGCGACGCCGTGCTCGTCGGTCAACCCCATCAGGCCGGGCACGCTGAAGCCGTGCACGTCGACGTCGACGATGCCGACCCGCTGACCGGCCGCTGCGAGCGCGACGGCCAGGTTGACGGTGACCGTCGACTTCCCGACCCCGCCCTTGCCGCTCGTGACGGCGATCACGCGGGTCAGGGAGTCCGGGGTGAACTGCACGCCGCGCGGCCGGCCGGCACGGAGCCGTTCGGTGAGGGCGGCGCGGGTCGCCGGGCTCATCACGTCGACGTCGACGTCGACGTGGTGCACGCCGTCCACGGAACCGGCGGCCGACCGCACGTCGCGCTCGATGGTGTCGGCGGCGGGGCACCCGACGATCGTGAGCTGCAGGTCGACCCGAACCGAGCCTCCCGGCCGGACGTCGACCCCGCGGATCATGTCGAGCTCCGTGACGGGGCGGCGGATCTCGGGGTCGATCACGCGACCGAGCGCAGCGAGGACCGCGGCGCCGAGCTGCTCGTCGGGCGTCGCTGCGGTGCCGTCAGCCACGCGTGCTCGTCGCTCCCTCACCGTCGTCGACGGAGTCGGCGCGCAGCGCTGCCTCCTCGGCGTCCCGCCGGTCGAGCTCCTCGAGCAGTGACCGGATCTCGGCGCGGATGAAGTCCTTCGACGCCATCTCCCGCATCGCCAGACGGAGGGCGACGACCTCGCGGGCCAGGTACTCGGTGTCGGCGAGGTTGCGCTCGGCGCGCTGGCGGTCCTGCTCGAACTGCACACGGTCGCGGTCGTCCTGCCGGTTCTGCGCGAGCAGGATGAGCGGCGCCGCGTACGAGGCCTGCAGTGAGAGCACCAGGGTGAGCGCGGTGAAGCCGATCGCAGCCGAGTCGAACTGCCACGGCTTCGGAGCGAGGGTGTTGTAGCCCATCCACAGGGCACAGAAGAGGGTCAGGCCGACCAGGAACCAGGGCGTTCCCATCGCCCGCGCGATTCCCTCGGTCGCCCGACCGAAGGTGTCCCCGCGGCCACGGCGGCGGGTCGGGAGCACACGCGTGCGCATGCCCTTGGGCGAGTCGAGTCGCTCCTGGCGGTTGTCATCCGTTCGGGCCACGGGTGGTCCTCCTCCCCGTCGTCACGGGCGTCTTGCGCTGGCGTTGGCGGAGTCGCGAGGGGGCATCTCCCTCGCCGTGACTTCGCCAGTCGTCCGGCAGGACGTGGTCGAGGACATCGTCGATCGTCACCACCCCGACCAGACGGTGGGCGTCGTCGACCACGGGGACGGACACGAGGTTGTAGGTCGCCATCACGCGCGTGACCTCGGCAGCGCTCGCGTCGACGCGGACCGGCTCGGTCTGCTGGTCGATGAGCGTGCCGAGGCGCTCGTTCGGCGGGTACCGGAGCATGCGCTGGAAGTGCACGAGCCCGAGGAACCGACCGGTCGGCGGTTCGTAGGGCGGCAGCACCACGCACACGCTCGCGCCGAGCGCCGGAGCGAGCTCGTGCCGGCGGATGAGCGCCAGCCCCTCGGCGACGGTCGCGTCCGCCGAGACGATGACGGGCTCGGTGGTCATGAGACCACCCGCGGTGTCCGGCTCGTACTCGAGGAGCATGCGGACGTCCTGCGCCTCCTCCGGCTCCATGAGCTGGAGCAGCGCCTCGCTCCGGTCGTCGGGGAACTGCGCGAGGACGTCGGCGGCGTCGTCGGGCTGCATCTGGTCGAGGACGTCGGCCGCGCGGGCGTCCTCGAGCCGGGTCAGGATCTCGATGCGCTCCTGGTCGGGCATCTCCTCGAGCACGTCGGCGAGCCGGTCGTCGGGGAGCTCCTCGGCGACCTCGAACCGGCGCTCCTCGGGCAGGTCGAGGAGCGTCGACGCCAGGTCGGCCGGGACCAGGTCGGAGTAGGCGGCGATGACGTGCTCGGCGGACTGGGCCTCGCCGGGGAGCTCGTCCTCGGTGACCTCGTTCCACGTGGCGAAGGTCGTCGGGCCCTTGCCGAACGGCGACGGCGTCGTCTTCGGCTTGCGGAGGAAGAGCTGCGACACCTCCCAGTCGCCCTGTCCGCGGTCCTCGATCGCGACGTCCTCGATCGTGGCGCGGATGCGGTCGCGCGTCAGCAGGACCTTGCGGCCGAGCATCTCCGCGATGACGCGCACCTCGCCCCCGCGCTGCTCGAAGCGACGCATGTTGACGATGCCGGTGGTGATGACCTGACCGGCGCCGATCGAGGTGACGCGGCCGATGCTGAGGAAGATGCGGCGCTTGCCGGGCACCTCGACGATGAGCCCGACGACGTGCGGGGCGTCGACGCGGCGGTACACGACCAGGACGTCCCGGACGCGACCGACGCGGTCGCCCGCGGGGTCGAAGACGGAGCACCCGGCGAGGCGGGCGACGAAGACCTTCGTGGCGCTCACCCGTCCAGCGTAGTCGCTGCCGCGCGGGCCGGGGACGAGCGCACCCTGCGCACACCGTGGGGACGCGCGGCTCGGTGCACCAGCCGCTGCGCCCCTGCCCCGGAGGTTCCCGGGAGGCGCACGTGTGATCGCAAGGTGCCCGGTGGATGATGGCTGGGTGACCAACCAGAGCCCGTTCGCCGGACGAACCGCCCAGGCCTTCCCGACGCTGCCGCGTGGGGACGTCCTCGGCACCTACGACAGCTACCCCGATGCCCAGCGCGTCGTCGCGAAGCTCGCCGAGGCGGACTTCCCCGTCGCCAAGATCTCGATCGTCGGCAACGACCTGAAGACCGTCGAGCGCGTCACCGGGAAGATGACCTACGGCCGTGCGGCCATCGCGGGCGCACTCTCCGGGCTCTGGCTCGGCATCTTCTTCGGCATCGTGCTGACGCTGTTCTCACCGACGGCGGGCGGTCTGATCATCGCCGCGGCGATCATCGGTGCCGCGTTCGGCATGCTGTACGGCATCGTCTCGTTCGCGATCACGAAGCGGCAGCGGGACTTCACGAGCGTGCACCAGGTGCTCGCCACGAACTACCAGATCGTCGTCGACCCGCAGCTCACCGGCCAGGCGCAGCGGATCCTCGGCCAGCACGGCGCGACGCCGTCGACGCACTGGAACGACGCTCCGCAGCCGGGCGCGCCGGGTTCGCAGGCCCGTCCGTCCCAGGGGCAGGAGCCGTGGCGTCCGGGCCCCCAGCAGGGCTCGCCCTACGGTGGGCACGCGACGCCGCACCAGCCGCAGCAGCACCGGCCTGGAGGCCCGCAGCAGTCCGGCCCGTCGGCCGCCGGTCCGCGGTACGGGACCAACGACGGCCCGCGGTACGGGACGAACGACGGCCCGCGGTACGGGACGAACGACGGCCCGCGGTACGGCGAGACCCCGCAGACGGCGCAGCAGCCCGCGCCGACGTCGGACCCGCGTGTCCCGCAGTCACGACCGGGCCAGCCCCCGCAGTACGGGGAGCGCGTCGTCGGAGCCGACGAGCGCCCCGCCGGCGCGGACCAGCGACCCGGCTCGGCACCCGACGACCGCCGCGACGGCGAGCGCGGCTGACGGAGGGACCGAACCGCAGGACGCCCGCGTCGACGATCGTCGACGCGGGCGTCCTGCGGTGCGGCGCGTGACCGGTCAGGGCTCCGGTCAGGGGTCGCCGGTCAGGGCTCGGTGGTCAGAGCACCTTCGAGTAGCACATCGACCGCGCCGCTCCGACGTACGGCCCGAACTGCGCGATGCGGCGGAAGCCCTCGCGCTCGTAGAACCCGATCGCGCGCTTCTGCTCGTCGCCGGTCTCGAGCACGAGCGCCGGGGAACCCAGGTCGATCGCGGCCTCCTCGAGGCGACGGAGGATCGCGCTCGACACACCGGCCCCTCGGGACTCCGGCCGCACGTACATCCGCTTCACCTCGGCGATGCCGTCCTGCACCAGGCGCAGACCCCCGCAGCCGAGGGGCGTGCCGTCCTCGTCGCGGGCCAGGAAGAAGACCGCGATCGAGTCGGCCGTCGGCTTCTCGCCCGGTTCGGTGTCCCCGCCGTAGGCCCGGTCGATCTCGAGACGCTGGGCGGCGCGGAGCCGCTGTGCGTCGGGCGAGTCGAAGTGCTCGACGTCGATCACCAGCCCGCGCGGCGCGATCGGGCCGTCGGTCGGGGCGGACGTCGTGCTGGGGGAGGCGTCGGGCATCGTCACCCGCTCAGGCTAGCGGCCGGTGCGGGCGATCCACCCCTCCACTTCCGAGGGGGTCCGGGGGATGCCGACCGACAGGTTCTCGGCGCCGTCCTCGGTCACCAGGACGTCGTCCTCGATCCGGACGCCGATGCCGCGGAACTCCTCGGGCACGGTCAGGTCGTCCTGCTGGAAGTACAGGCCGGGCTCGATCGTGAACACCATGCCCGCCTGCACGACACCGTCGATGTACATCTCGCGACGGGCCTTCGCGCAGTCGTGGACGTCGAGCCCGAGGTGGTGGCTCGTCCCGTGCACCATGTAGCGGCGGTGGAACTGGTTGTCCGGCTGCAGCGACTCCTCGGCCGTACCGGGCAGGAAGCCCCACTCGGCGGTCTTCTTCGCGATGACCTCCATCGCGGTGGCGTGCACCTCGCGGAAGGTGATGCCCGGCTTCACGATCGCGAACGCGGCGTCGGCGGCTTCGAGCACGGCCTCGTAGACCATGCGCTGCACGTCGGTGAAGGTGCCCGACACGGGGAGCGTCCGGGTGATGTCGGCGGTGTAGAACGAGTCGACCTCGACGCCGGCGTCGATCAGGATCAGGTCGCCCGGCTGCACCGCGCCGTCGTTGCGGGTCCAGTGCAGGATGCACGCGTGGTGGCCGGACGCGGCGATCGTGTCGTAGCCGACCGTGTTGCCGTCGGCCCGTGCGCGACGGTTGAACGTGCCCTCGACGATGCGCTCGCCGCGAGGGTGCGCGAGCACGGCGTCGAAGTCGGCGATGACGTCGTCGAAACCGGACCCCGTGGCCTCGACGGCCTTCCGGAGCTCGTGCACCTCGTACGCGTCCTTGACCAGCCGGAGCTCGGACAGGTCACGGGAGAGCACGTCCTCGGTCGCCGGGGCCCCGTCCACGGCGTCCGCACCGCCGACCGTCGTGCCGAGTCGGGTGTCGAGGGCGCGCGTCAGCTCGGCGTCGGCATCGCGGACGAGCAGGACCGATGCGTCGAGGTCGTCGGCCACCCCGGCGAAGGCGCCGAGGTCGGCCGTCGCGAGACCCAGGTCGGCGGCGACCTCGTCGAGCGAGGGGCGGGGCCCGACCCAGAACTCACCGATCTCGGGGTTCGCGTAGAACTCCTCGGAGTCACGGCCGGCCGTGGCGCGGAAGTACAGCGTGGCGTCGTGACCGGACCCGTTCGGGGTCATCACCAGGACGGAGCCGACGACCGTGTCGGTGCCCCAGCCGGTCAGGTGCGCGAAGGTCGAGTGCGGGCGGAACGGGTAGTCGCAGTCGTTCGACCGCACCTTCGCCTGACCCGCGGGGACGACGATCGTGCGTCCGGGGTGCAGCGCCGAGATGCGAGCACGTCGCTCCGCCGCGAAGGCCGACTGCTCGCGCGGCTCGGGGGTGGGACGCTCCCGGTCCGCCCACTGCGACGCGATGTGGTCCTTGAAGGTCGAGGACCCGGGGGTGGTGGATCGGTTGCTCGTCGCGCGAGGAGTGGTGTCGGCCATGTCACCCATCATCGCACCGAGCTGACCCTCCGGCCTGAGCAGCTGTTCACCTGTCGGTAGCATGGTCGACGTGCCCGATCCGTTCATCGACCTGCACGCCCACTCGAGCGTGTCCGACGGCACCGAGCGGCCGGCGGAGCTCGTCGCTGCCGCCGCTGCTGCCGGCCTCGACGGCGTCGCCCTGACGGACCACGACACGACGGCCGGCTGGGACGAGGCGACCGCCGCCGTCCGCGACCGCCCGATGTCGCTGCTCCCCGGCCTCGAGCTGAGCACCCGCGTCGGCCACCGGAGCGTGCACGTGCTCGGCTACCTGGTCGACCCGACCGACGAGGCCCTGGTCGCGGAGACCGCCCGGATCCGCGACGGCCGGTTCGCGCGGGCACGGCGCATGGTCGAGCGCATCGGTCGCGACCACCCGATCACGTGGGACGACGTCCTCGCCCAGGCGCGCGACGGCGCCACCATCGGTCGCCCGCACATCGCCGACGCCCTGGTCGCCCGAGGGCTCGAACCGGATCGCAGCGCGGCGTTCCGCGGGATCCTGCACCCGGCCTCCGGCTACTACGAACCGCACGAGGCGCCCACGCCCCTGCGCGGCGTCGAGCTCATCCGCGGTGCCGGTGGCGTGCCGGTGATCGCGCACCCGGCGGCGTCCTCGCGCGGGATCGTGATCGACGAGCCCATGCTGCGTGACCTCGTCGACGCCGGCCTCGGCGGGCTCGAGGTCGACCACCGCGAGAACCTCGCCCACGGCAAGCGGACGCTGCTCGACTGGGCCGGTCGCTACGACCTGTTCGTCACCGGCTCGAGCGACTACCACGGCACCGGCAAGCCGAACCGGTTCGGCGAGCACCGGACCGCGCGGCACTCCTTCGACGCCATCGTCGACCAGGCCACCGGCAGCGACCCGGTGCACGGCGCGGGCTCCCGCCTGGCCTGACGTCCGCCCCCGTCGGGGTCCCCGGCGGGCAGGCAGGCGGACGTGACGGAGGCCCCGTCACGTGGGTGACGGGGCCTCCGGACGGGAGGCGCTACTCGCCCTCGCCGGTGCCCTGCGGTGCCGAGGTGGCCGCCTCGGCGGAACCACTGCGACGACGACGACGGCGACGGCGCTTCGCGGCCCCGTCGGGGGCCGAGCCCTCGCCGGCGGACTGCGCGGCGTCGGGACCCGTGGACTCGGTGGCCGGAGCCGACGTGACGGCGTCGGACGAGCCTCCCGACCGGGTGCGCGAGCGCGGACGCGAGCCGCCTTGGCGGTCTCCACTGCGCTCGGAGCCGCGACGGTCACCGGTCCGCTGCGCGCCACGGCCGGCGGAGGAACCTGCCTCGGCCGCGTGCGAGGGCGCACCGGGCAGGCGTCCCTTCGTCCCGGCGGGGATGTCGAGGTCGGCGAACAGGTGCGGCGACGACGAGTAGGTCTCGACGGGCTCGGGGATGCCGAACTCGAGCGCCTTGTCGATGAGCGTCCACTTGTGCAGGTCGTCCCAGTCCACGAAGGTGACCGCGATGCCCGTCTTGCCGGCACGACCGGTGCGGCCGGCGCGGTGCAGGTACGTGTCCGGGTCGTCCGGGATCGTGTGGTTGATGACGTGCGTGACGTCGTCCACGTCGATGCCGCGCGCCGCGACGTCGGTCGCGATCAGCACGTCGCGCTTGCCGGCCTTGAACGCCGCCATCGCGCGCTCGCGCTGCTCCTGGTTGAGGTCGCCGTGGACGGCGGCGGCGTTGAAGCCACGGTCCTTCAGTTCCTCGACGAGCTTCGCCGCGGCGCGCTTCGTGCGGGTGAAGATCACGGTCTTGCCGCGGCCCTCGGCCTGCAGGATGCGGGCGATGACCTCGTCCTTGTCGAGCGAGTGCGCGCGGTAGATGACGTGCTTGATGTTCGCCTGCGTCAGGCCCTCGTCGGGGTCCGTCGCGCGGATGTGCACCGGGCGCGTCATGAACCGGCGGGCCAGCGCCACGATCGGAGCCGGCATCGTCGCCGAGAAGAGCATGGTGTGGCGCACCGCGGGGACGGCCTGGAAGATGCGCTCGATGTCCGACAGGAAGCCGAGGTCGAGCATGCGGTCTGCTTCGTCGAGCACGACCTCCTGCACCTTCGACAGGTCGAGCAGGCGCTGGCGCTGCAGGTCGATGAGGCGACCGGGCGTGCCGACGACGATCTGCGCACCGGCCTTGAGCTGCTCGATCTGGCCCTCGTACGCCTTGCCGCCGTAGATCGACACGATCGTGGTCGACCGGTTCGAGGTGGCGAGCTCGAGGTCCTCGGTCACCTGGACCGCGAGCTCGCGGGTCGGGACGACGACGAGCGCCTTGACGCCGTGCTCGGGGTCGGCGCCGAGACGCTGGATCAGCGGCAGGCCGAAGCCGAAGGTCTTGCCGGTACCGGTCTTGGCCTGGCCGATGATGTCCTGGCCGGTGAGGGCGAGCGGGATCGTCTGCTGCTGGATCGGGAAGGGCTCGGCGATGCCCTTCGTCGCGAGCGCGTCGACGATGTCCTGCTCGATGTTGAGGTCTGCGAAAGTCAAAGAATCACCTTAGTCCTGGTGGAAGTCCAGGCCAGTCTACCGACGGCAGGCGAGGACAGCGCCCGCCGGGCGGGAGTGGTGCCCGCGGCCCGTATGCTTGGGGCGTGGTGTCGTGGTGGAACCGGAAGCGCGCTGCGCAGCTCGCCGCCGCGTGGCTGGCGTCGCGGAACCCGCGGAACGCCAAGCCCGTGGAGCGCCTGCAGCTGGACGACGTGAGTCCCGAGCTCGACGTGTACCTGGGGCAGGCGGCCTACCTGCAGCTGTCGCTCTACGAGACGATGGGTCGAGCCGGTGCCGCGGCGCCGACGATGGCCGGGCGACTCGTCACGGGCGTGCTCGCGACGACCGCGCTCGAGCGGCACCGGACGATCGTCGCCGAGATCGAACGAGGCGGGTGGGCGCCGGCGGAGCTCATGGAGCCCCACCGCGAGGCGATCGACCGCTTCCTGCTGCGCACGAGCGGCGCTGACTGGTACGAGTCGATGCTCACGGGCTACGTGACGGCAGGGATCCTCAACGACCTCTTCGGCAGCCTGCTCCGGTCGCTGCCGCTCGACGTCCGACAGCGGTTGCGGACGGTGTTCGACGCGCGCGAGGAACCGGCGGTCGTCGAGGAGCTGGCAGCGCACATCGAGCAGGACCCGCGCGTCGGGTCGCGCCTGGCGATGTGGGGCCGGCGGCTCGTGGGCGACACGCTGCTCGTGGCACGGTCGGCGCTGGCGGTCCACGCCCGTGAGGACCAGGAGAAGCTCGAGCCGGTGTGGACGGAGCTCATCGCTGCGCACACACGGCGGATGGACGCACTCGGCCTGACCGCCTGAGGCGCGGGCCGCTGACAGCCCGGGGCGCGGGGCGCGCTCGCTCGGGCCTGCTCGGTCAGACGCGCTCGGTGCGTGCGCGCTCGAAGGCGTGCTCGTCTGCGGCCGCGCGACGACGACCCAGGACCCACTCGGTCACGACGGCGACGACCCCGGCACCCACCAGGGCCACGACCCAGATCCACCCGCCGTCGTACGGCCAACCGGCCCAGGTCAGGGCCTCCCACACGACGGCCGCCACGACGCCGCCGACGACGGGTCCGAGCAGTGCGCCGCGCGTCGAGCGCCACGGCACCACGACGTGCGCGACGGCCCCCGCGATGAGGCCGCCGAGCACGGCGAAGAGCAGCTCCACGTCAGGCGACGAAGCCGATGCGGCGAGACTCCTCTGCGCCGACCTCGACGTAGGCGAGCGAGGCGACGGGCACGATGAACCGGCGGCCCTTCTCGTCCTTGAGGGAGAGGTGGGTCGACTGCGACTCGAGGGCCGCTGCCACGGCCTGCTCGATCTCCTCGGCGCTCTGGGCGGTCTCGAAGGCGATCTCGCGCGGGCTGTTGATGATGCCGATCTTGATGTCCACGAGCACAGCGTATCCGAGCGGTACCCCGTCGGCCCGGGCGTTCGCCGGGGGCGCACCGCCAGCGGCGGTCCCGGTGCGTCGAGCGTTGCTGTCGGCCGTCCTCGGTACCGTGTCCGCGTGCCCAGGACCACGCTGACGACCCTCCCCGAGGACGTCGGGGTCGTCCGCCCGCTCGTCGCCGACCCCGCGCAGGACGCCGTGCTCGCGCTGCCGGAGGGCCGGCACGCCGCCGTGCTCGGCGCGCCGGGCACCGGCAAGACCACCACGCTCGCGCGGCTCGTCGCCGACCGGCTCGCCCGCCCGGACGCGGTCTCGCCGGACGGACACGCCACGGTGCTCGCGCTGACCTCGGCCCGCACCGCAGCCACGGCGCTCCGCGATCGCCTGGCGGCCGCGGTCGACCGGGCGGTCCCCGGCGCGCTCGCCCGGACGGTCAACTCCCTGGCCTTCCAGGTCGTCGCGCACGCCGCCGCGCTGCAGGGGCAGGAGCCGCCGACGCTGCTCACGGGTGGCGAGCAGGACCGCATCATCGCCGACCTGCTCGCGGGGCACGAGACCGACGGGGTCGGACCGGAGTGGCCGGCGCCGATCACCGCCGTCGTGCGGGAACGGGCCGGCTTCCGCACGGCACTCCGCGACGTGATGATGCGCGCCTTGGCCGCCGGGGTGGAGCCCGAGGACATGCGGGAGCTCGCCGACGAGCGCGGTCGCCCCGAGTGGCGCGCGGTCGGTGACTTCGTGGACGAGTACCGCGCAGCGGTGACGGCCTT
This sequence comes from Curtobacterium sp. 260, assembly GCF_030803485.1. NCBI lineage: Bacteria > Bacillati > Actinomycetota > Actinomycetes > Micrococcales > Microbacteriaceae > Curtobacterium > Curtobacterium sp. 260. The sequence goes on from NZ_JAURUY010000002.1 coordinate 237,919, forward strand.
CCGTGGCAGCAGTCTCGACGCCGCGGAGCTCGTGGCCTTCGCGACCGCCGCAGTGCTGCGGCACGAGGTCCCGGCGAGTGTCGCCGCGCTGCGCCTGGTCGTCGTGGACGACACGCAGGAACTCGTCGAGGGCGAGGTCGCCCTGCTCGGGGCGCTCGCCCGCTCCGGGGTGCAGGTCGTGGCCTTCGGGGACCCGGACATCGCGGCCTCGGCGTTCCGCGGTGCGGAGCCGGACGTGCTCGGACGCCTCGCCACCCGGCTCGGTGTGGCGCGCGTCGACGAGGTCGTGCTCGGCACGGTGCACCGGCACGCGGCACCGATCCGGGAGCTCGTCGGCGCCGTGACGGCGCGCATCGGGGCAGCCGCAGCCGGACGCCAGCGCACCGCCGTCGCGTCGACCACCGGTGCCCGGAGCGACGCCGTGCTGCACCTCGAGGCTGGCAGCCGTTCGGCGCTCGTCGTCGCCGTCGCCCGGCGCCTCCGTGAACACCGGCTGCTGGACGGCCTGCCGTGGCACCGGATGGCCGTCGTCACCCGCAGCGGAGCCGCCATCCCGGAGCTCGTGCGTGCCCTGTCCGTCGCCGAGGTGCCCGCGACAGCCGGCGCCGCCCCGGTCCGCCCGCGTGACGACAGCGCTGCCCGGGCGCTGCTCGACGCCGCCGCGGTCGCGCTCGGGGTGCTCCCCCTCGGTGCCGACCTGGCGACGTCGTTCGCGACCGGACCCCTCGGGGGCCTGGACACCCTGGCGATGCGACGTCTCCGGCTCGCCCTGCGTCGCGAGGAACTCGCGGGCGGCGGGACCCGTACCGCCGACGAGCTGCTCGTCGAGGCGCTCGGTGCCCCCGAACGGCTCGCCACCGTCGACGCCGGCTTCGCCCGACGCGCGACCCGACTCGCCCGCAGCCTCGTGCAGGCGCGGGCGGACGCCGCCGCGGACGCCAGCATCGAGGAGATCCTGTGGGGGCTGTGGGAGCGCAGCGGCCTCGCGACTGCCTGGGGCGGGCAGTCCGCGGCAGGGGGTGTCGGCGCCGCCGAGGCCGACCGGCACCTCGACGCCGTCGTCGGGCTCTTCACCGCGGCGAAGCGCTTCGTCGAGCGCACCCCGGACGCGCCCGCGCGGGTGTTCGTCGACGACCTGCTCGGCGCCGACCTGCCCGAGGACTCCATCGGCCCCGACCGCACGGCCGGCCGCGTGCGCGTGCTCACCCCCTCGGCCACGATCGGGCTCGAGTGCGACGTGGTCGTCGTGCTCGGGCTCCAGGACGGTGTCTGGCCGAACACCCGGGTGCGGGGGAGCCTGCTCGACCCGGACGGGCTGGTCCGCGCAGCCGCCGGCATCGACGACCAGACCGTAGACGACCGGGCAGCCGTCATCGCGGATGAGCTCCGGCTGTTCGCCCGCGCCGTCTCCCGCGCCACCACGCAGGTCGTCATCGGCACGGTCGCCAACGACGACGAGGCACCGTCGCCCTTCGTCCGGCTCGTCCCGGTGCCGCCGGACCGGCAACCGACCGTGCACCCGCTGTCGCTCCGGGGCATGGCGGGTTCGCTGCGGCGCCGCGTCGTCGCCTCGGGTGACCACGAGGCGGCGTCCGCCCTCGCACGGCTCGCCGCGGCCGGGGTCGCCGGTGCGTCACCGGACGAGTGGTACGGGACGGCCGAGCCGACGACGGAGGACCCGCTGGTCGACCTGGACGCCCCGCCGGCGCCCGAGCACGAGGACGGCGAGCCGGTCGCCCCGACGGTCGCGGTGTCGCCCTCGCGCATCGGCACCTTCGAGGAGTGCCCGGTGCACTGGTTCGTGCAGACCTTCGGTGGCAGCGCGCCGAGCCCGGCGATGGGCATCGGGACGATCGTCCACGAGGCGATGGAGCAGGCCACCGCGGTCGACGTCGAGTCGCTGTGGGACCACGTGGAGGGGCGCTGGGACGAGCTGACCTTCGAGTCGCCGTGGGTCGCCGACCGCGAACGAGCGCGGACCCGGCGGATGATCGAGGGGCTCAGTGACTACCTGCGCACGTTCGCGAGCACCGGGCGACGGCTGCTCGGCGCGGAGACGTCGTTCGCACTCGTGACCGGGCCGGCGCGGATGCGCGGCAGCATCGACCGCATCGAGGTCGACCCCGACGGGCGGGTCAGCGTCGTCGACCTGAAGACCGGCCGCTCCATGCCGAGCGAGAAGAACGACATGCCGGAGCACCCCCAGCTCGGCGCGTACCAGCTCGCGGTCGAGGACGGCGCGGTCGAGGGGGTCCCGGCGGGCGCGCCGATGGCCGACGCCCGACTCGTCTTCGTGCAGAACTCCCGCGCGGGACAGGCGTACTCGGAGCGCACGCAGCACGCCTTCGACGACGAGGCGCGCGAGGCCTACCGGGAACGGTTGCACGCCGTCGCGCGGGGTATGGCCGGCCGGACCTTCCTGGCGAACGTCGACGACCACTGCGACCGGGCGCGGACCGGCGTCGAGTGCCGCATCCACGTGGTGGGGGAGGTGACCTGGTGACGACCCAGACCGACACGCAGCCCGAGGCCGACGCAGGTGTCGACACCGCCGCGCCCCCGGCGGCCCACGACGCCGACGCGATCGCCGACGCCCTCGGCCGACCCCGCCCGACCGACCAGCAGCGTGCGGTCATCGAGTCGCCGCTCGCTCCCGCGCTCGTCGTCGCGGGAGCCGGCAGCGGCAAGACGGAGACGATGGCGTCGCGGGTGGTGTGGCTGCTCGCGAACGGGTTCGTCCGTCCGGCCGAGGTGCTCGGGCTGACGTTCACCCGCAAGGCGGCCGGTGAGCTGTCCGTGCGCATCAACGACCGGATCCGTGCGCTCGAGGACGTCCGGCTCCTGACCGCCGGCGACGCCTTCGAGGCCCCGACGGTCTCCACCTACAACGCGTTCGCCAACGCCGTGTTCCGCGAGAACGCCCTGCTGGTCGGACGCGACGGCGAGTCCCAGGTGCTCACCGAGCCCTCCGCCTGGCAGCTCGCCCGTCGGGTGGTCGTCGGTGCGCGGGACGACCGGCTCGCCGGGCTCGACCGCGACGTCGACACCGTGACCGCTGCCGTCGTGGCCCTCGCCGGGGCGGTGTCCGAGCACCTCGTCGACCCGGCCGACCTGCGTCGCTTCGCGATCGACTTCGGCGCGCTGCTCGAGCTTCCCGGGAACGCCAGGGGCAACCCCTACAAGGCCGTGACCGACACCGTCGCGGCGATCGGAGCGCTGGAGCCGCTCGTGGACCTCGTCGAGGAGTTCCGACGGCAGAAGGTCGACCGCGGCTTCGTGGAGTTCTCGGACCAGATCGCCCTCGCGCTCGCCGCGGCCGAGTCCGCCCCGCGGGTGGTCGACGACCTGCGGAGCCGGTTCCGTGTGGTGCTCCTCGACGAGTACCAGGACACCTCCGTGGTGCAGACACGCTTCCTCGCCCGGCTCTTCCGCGGGCACCCGGTGATGGCGGTGGGCGACCCGCACCAGTCGATCTACGGGTTCCGCGGGGCGAGCGCGGCGAACCTGGCCCGCTTCCCGCGCGACTTCGCGGACGCACCGGACGCACCGGACGCACCGGTCGCACCGGTCGCACCGGTCGCACCGGTCGCACCGGTCTCGGGGACGGACGACGCCGGGACGCCGGCGCCGGTGACCTTCGCCCTCTCCACGAGCTGGCGCAACCCGGTCGACGTGCTCGCCGGCGCGAACGCCGTCGTCGACCCGCTGTCGGCTGCGTCGGAGGTCGCGGTGGAGCGACTCGCGCCGCGACCCGGTGCGGACGCCGGCACGGTGACGGCCGTCTTCCCCGAGACCCTGCCCGAGGAGGCGGACGCGGTCGCCCGCTGGTTCGCGGACCGCCGGAGTGCCTCGCCGGAGGGCTCGATGGCGCTGCTGCTGCGCTCGCGGAAGGACCTGTCGGCGTTCACCGCCGCGCTCGGTGCACACCGGGTGCCGTTCCACGTGCTCGGCACCGGCGGCCTCCTGCAGCGACCCGAGATCGTCGACCTGGTGGCGTGTCTCCGGGTGCTCCACGACCCGGCGGCCGGCAACGACCTCATCCGCCTGCTCGCCGGCGCACGGTGGCGGGTCGGTGCCGCCGACGTCGCCGCGCTGCACGAACTCGCCCGCTGGCTGTTCCGCCGCGACCACACGCAGCAGCGCCTCGACGACGAGCTGACCGCGGCGTTCCGCGCGTCCGTCGCCGCCGGGGAGCACGGATCGATCGTCGACGCGCTCGACTTCGTCGCGAGCGCCCCCGACGAGCACGGAGCCCTCGAGGGCATCAGTCCCGCCGGCCGCCAGCGGATGCGCGAGCTCGGGCAGCAGCTCGCCGCGCTCCGGGCCCGGGCGGCCGGGGACCTGGTCGACTTCGTGACCCTGGTCGTGCAGGAGATGCGGCTCGACGTCGAGGTCGCCGCCCACGAGCAGGGGAGCGCCGCCTTCCTCGACGCGTTCGTCGACGAGCTCGCCGGGTTCGTGACGACCGACGACCGCGCCGACCTCGGTGCCTTCCTCGGCTGGATCGACGCCGCCGCCCGCCGCGACGACATGGGCCCGCGGTCCGAGGAGCCGGAGGCCGGCACGGTGCAGATCCTGACGATCCACGGGTCGAAGGGCCTGGAGTGGGACGCGGTCGCGGTGCCGCGGCTCGTCGAGGGCGGGCTCCCCGCCCGACCGCAGGAAGGATCCTCGGGGTGGCTCGGCTTCGGCCGCCTGCCGTACGAGTTCCGCGGGGACGCCGACGAGCTCCCACGGCTCGAGTGGCGGGGGCACGCGGACCAGAAGGGCGTCGTCGACGCCATCGAGGCCTACAAGGAGCAGGTGAAGGCCCGGAACGAGGACGAGGAGCGTCGGCTGACCTACGTGGCGCTGACGCGGGCACGGCACGACCTGCTCGTGTCCGGGTCGTCGTGGGCCGGCGGGGTCAAGCCGACGCCGCCGAGTCGGTACCTCCGGGACCTCGTCGCGGCAGGGGTCGTCGCTGCCGACGCCGTCCCCGACGGCACCGTGCACGAGGAGAACCCGCTCGGCGGGGACGGCGCGACCCAGTCCTGGCCGCACGTGCCGTTCGGGCAGCGGGGTGCCCGGGTCCTCGCGGCAGCCGAGCGCGTCCGGAACGCGAACCCGGGTGCGGCCGGTCGCTTCGCGGCGGACATCGACCTGTTGCTCGCCGAGCGGCAGGCTGCACGGTCGGACCGGCGCCGCGTCGCGATCCCGCACCGCGTCCCGGCCTCGGGGTTCAAGGACTACATCGGCCAGCCGGACGCGGTCGCCGAGCGCCTGCGCCGGCCCATGCCGGAGCGGCCGTACCGTGCGACCAGGCTCGGCACGCTCTTCCACCAGTGGGTCGAGCAGCGCGCGCGCAGCGGTGGCTCGCTCGAGACCCTCGACCTGTGGGACGACGAACGCGACCTCGACGCGGACGAGGCCGTGGACGCCTCGACGGACGCCGCGGTCACCGACGACGACGCACGACGACTGGCGGCGTTCCAGGCGACCTTCGCCCGGTCACGCTGGGCCGAGCTGACCCCGGTGGAGGTCGAGCGCGAGATCCACATCCCGTTCCTCGGGCACAGCGTGGTGTGCAAGCTCGACGCGGTGTACGAGATCGACGGTCGCGCTGAGGTGGTGGACTGGAAGACCGGCAAGGCACCGACCGGAACGGCAGACCTGGCCGCGCGGCAGCTGCAGCTCGCGCTGTACCGGGTGGCGTACGCCGAGTTCACCGGGCGACCGGTCGACGAGGTGGACGCGGTCTTCTACTTCGTCGCGGACGACCTCGAGGTGCGGCCCACGGCGCTGCTCGACCGTGCCGGTCTCGAGCGCGCCTGGCAGGAGGCGCTCGGCTGATCCGGTGCGTCGGCCTGTCGGGTGCGTTGGCCAGCCCGGTGCGTTGGTCGGCCCGGTCAGCGCTGGGCCGCTGCGGCACGTGGACCGACGCCGTGTCGGACGGGAGGCGCGGGGCGGGGCCGCGGGGACCCTCCCGTCCGGTGCGTGGTCGCGACGGACGGGGCGGCGGCCGGGTCAGCCGTGTCGACGCTCGGTCGACGACAGCAACTGCTCGACCTCGCCGATCTCCATCGTCTCGGGGGAGACCGACTGCAGCGGCGCCGCGCTCGGGGTCTGCACGGCGTCGACCAGCCGGTGCATCATCGCGACCGCGTCGTCGACCACCTCGGTGCTCTTCGCCTGCACGCCGTGCAGCAGCCACTGTGCGGTCTCGAGCTCGTGGTGGACGCGGGCGCGCTGGGCGAGCTGGCGGTCCCGACCCCCGCCGTTCGCCTCGTACGCACTGATCACGGTGTCGAAGGCGTCGCGGTGACCGGCGAGCACCCATGCCAGGTCCTTCGCGGGGTCGCCGAGTCGGAGCTCGCCCCAGTCGAGGACGCCGGTGACCGAGTCGCCGTCGACCAGGACGACCCCGGTGCCCAGCGCGCCGTGCACGACCGTCGGGGTGAACTGCCAGAGCTGCTGGTCGCGCGCAGCGCCCTCCCACCGTTCGACGAGTGCGGCGGGCACGAGCTTCGTGGCGACCGCGCGGTCCATCACGGAGACGGCGGAGCGCAGGACCTCGAACGGGGTGAGCGACGGCAGTCCCGCGTCCGTCACGAAGCTCGTCGGCAGCTGGTGGACGGCCGCGACGGCACGGCCGACGGCGGTCGCGAGGTCGGGACGCTCGGTCAGGTCGCGCAGCGTCGGGTGGGTGCCCGCCACGTAGGTCGTGACGATCGCCCGGGTCGAGCCGATCGGCGCCTGACCGCGGTACTCGGCCACGGCGAACGGCAGACGCGAACGGATGCCGGCGCTCAGGGCACGGATCGCGACGAGGTCCGCGGACTGCCGGGCCTCGGCCCGCTGGTTGCGCGGACGACGGATCGCACTGAGCGCGCCGTCCGCGTCGCGGAGGACGGCCGACTCGTAGTCACCGGAGGCGGCCGAGCCGAGTGTGCGCGTGCCCGTGACGACCAGACCGGGAACGGCCGTGGTCGCCAACGCGGCTAGAGTGAACTGGGATCCCGCCATGCCCCTCAGGGTAGGTCCGCGTCCGGTGCCGGAGCGCACGCCACGCTGGCCTGTGCAAGCCCGGGCACCGTCCACAGGGTCCCGTTGAGAAGCCCGTCCCGATCGAGGAGCACCCCGCCGTGACCGTCGAGTTCGCCGCCAGACTCCCGCTGTCCCGCAACGAACTCGACCGCGACGCGGAGTTCCGGACCACCCCCGACCTCGACCGCGTCCTGCGGGTCGACCCGGACACCCGGTGGCTGCCGGTCCGCGGTGCCGAGCTGCTCCGTGACGCCGACGGCGCGCTCCGGTTCGTGGGTGCCGACGCGGTACCCGAGCACGCGGTGACGCTCTACCTCGGCCGAGCGGTCACCGACGCCGCCGACGCTCCTGCCGGCACGCGCTTCGCCGCCGCGCTGCTCGACGCGTCGGCCGCCGCCGCGATCGAGCCCGACGACGAGGCGTGGTCGAGCCTGCGCATGTTCGGCACCGAGCTGTCCGCCCGCGACCAGGGCCTCGCGGTCGAGGCCGTCGCGATGGCGAACTGGCACGCCGTGCACGGGTTCTCCCCGCGCACCGGCTCGCCGTCCGACGTCGTCAGCGGCGGGTGGGTCCGCCGCGACCCCGAGGGGCACGAGCTCTTCCCGCGGACCGACGCGGCGATCATCGTCGGGGTCACCGACGCCGACGACCGCATCCTGCTCGGGTCGAACGCCGCGTGGGACGCCGACCGCTACTCGCTGCTCGCCGGCTTCGTCGAACCGGGGGAGTCCCTCGAGGACGCCGTCCGCCGCGAGGTCTGGGAGGAGTCCGGCGTGCGCGTCGAGGAGCCCGAGTACCTCGGGTCGCAGCCCTGGCCGTTCCCCGCGTCGCTCATGGTCGGCTTCCGCGCACGCGCCGTGGACGGCGATCCCTCGACCGCTCGACCGGACGGCGTCGAGATCCTCGACGTCCGGTGGTTCTCGCGCGACGAGGTCCGCGAGCGTGCCGGCGACACCCTGCTGCTGCCCGGCCGCACGTCGATCGCCCGCGCGATCATCGAGGAGTGGTACGGCGGGCCGCTGGACGTGCCGTGACCGATCCCCGCGCGGCGACCGGTGCCGCACCGGTGCGCCCGCCGTCGCCGGACGAACTGCTCGCGGCGCTCGACGCCGAGCAGCAGACCGTGGCCCGGACGTTGCTCGGCCCCGTCGCCGTGCTCGCCGGCGCAGGGACCGGCAAGACCCGGGCGATCACCCACCGGATCGCGTACGGGGTCGCGACCGGCACGTACTCGCCGAACCACGTCCTCGCGCTCACCTTCACGACTCGGGCGGCCGGGGAGCTCCGGTCGCGGCTGCGCGCGCTCGGCGCCGGGACGGTCCAGGCGCGGACCTTCCACGCCGCGGCGATGGCACAGCTCAGCTACTTCTGGCCGGACACCGTCGGCGGGCACGCCCCGCGCATCGTGGAGTCCAAGGGTCGGGTCATCGCGCACGCCGCCGACGCGGTCGGGATCCACGTGGACACCCCGGTGCTCCGCGACCTCGCGGCCGAGGTCGAGTGGCGCAAGGTGCAGATGCTCACCTACGACGAGTACGAGGCCGCCGCGGCCGACCGGGTGATGCCGCGGGACACCCCGCCCCGGCGGGTGATCGACCTCATGAAGGCGTACGAGCAGCTCAAGGACGACCGTCGGCAACTCGACTTCGAGGACGTCCTGCTCGCGACGCTCGGCATGGTCGAGTCGGAGCCGCGGGTGGCCTCGTACGTCCGACAGCAGTACCGGTTCTTCGTCGTGGACGAGTACCAGGACGTCTCGCCCGTGCAGCACGACCTGCTGCGCGCGTGGCTCGGCGGCCGCGACGACGTGTGCGTGGTCGGTGACGCCAGCCAGACGATCTACTCGTTCGCGGGCGCGTCGAGCCGGTACCTGCTGGGCTTCGGGTCGGAGTTCCCCCGCGGGTCGGTCGTGCGCCTCGAGCGGAACTACCGGTCGACGCCCGAGGTGGTGCACGCCGCGAACACCCTGATGCGCGGGCAGCCCGGTGCGCTCGACCTCGTCGCGCAGTCCACCGAGCGGGGCCCGGAGCCGGAGGTGCTGCCCTGCGTGCACGACGGCGACGAGGCGCAGACCGTCGCCCGTCGCATCGGCGAGCTCGTGGCGTCGGGAGCGGCGTTCGGCGACTGCGCGGTCCTGTTCCGCGTCGGCGCGCAGTCCGCGGCGCTCGAGTCCGCCCTCGGTCGCGCCGGCATCCCGTACCGGGTGCAGGGCGGCACGCGGTTCTTCGACCGGCCCGAGGTGAAGCTCGCGGTGCACCACATGCGCGGCGAGGCCGTCCGGCAGACCGACGACGAGCTCACCCGCCGGGTCGGGCTCGTGCTGCAGCTGAGCGGCTGGACCCCGACGCCGCCGGACGGCACCGGCGCGGTCCGCGACCAGTGGGAGGCGCTGCAGGCGGTGATGGGCCTGGCCGAGGCCGCCCCCGCCGGCACGACGATGCAGCAGTTCACGCAGGACCTGGTCGACCGTGCGGCGACCCACCACGAGCCCGAGCTCGACGCCGTGACCCTCGCCACGCTGCACTCCTCGAAGGGTCTGGAGTGGCCCCACGTCGTGGTGGTGGGCGCCGCCGAGGGGCTGCTGCCCATCTCCCACGCCACGACCGACGCCGAGGTCGACGAGGAGCGCCGGCTGTTCTACGTCGGGCTGACCCGCGCGCGTCGCTCGGTCACCGTCACGTGGTCACGGCAGGGTTCCACGCGCGGGGGTGCCCGGGCGCCGAGTCGGTTCCTGGCAGCGCTCGACAGGCGCACCGCGGGTGCTGTGCCACCGGCAGCAGGCTGACCGTCAGGTCGTCGCGGTCGAAGACGACCTGGTCGGTCGTGGGGACCTGGGTCCGCAGGGGCAGGCGCTGCACGAGCATCCGCACCGCGGCCGACGCGACCGCTGCGCGTCGCCAGCGCGACAGCGGTGCTGCCGGCCGACCCCACACCTGGGCGGCCAGCGCGGGCCACGCCGGGTCCTCGTCCACGCGGGCGTACTCGACACACTGCAGGCACGGGCCGTCGCCCGGGACGACCACCGGCCCGAGCCGGATCCGTCCGTCGCCGACCACGAGCGACAGGTGCGGGGTCCCGCGCCGCGCCCACGCCGACCGGAGCGCCGGGTCGACGACGTGGTCGGCGACGACCACCGCGAGTGCGGGGGTCGGGTCCGGCAGCACGACCGGCCCACCGCGGGGCGCGGCCGTCCGGGCCACGGTCACGCCCTCGCCGGAGAGCATCTCGGCGACGGTGTCGGCGAGGACGCCGTCCCCGTGGACCTCGACCCGGGCGAGCGGCTCGGGCAGGACGTCGACGACGGCGGGGGAGGCGTCACCGAGCACCCGGGCCGCCACCTCGGGACGGCACCCCGTCGTCCCGGCGAGGGCGGTCAGGGCATCGCGGCTCGTCTCCCGCCGGAGGGCGCAGAGGAAGCGCTCCTCGGCCACGGTCGGGACGGGGACGACGGCGCGCGGCGGGTCGACGCCCAACTGCACGGTCCACGGGTCGCGCCAGACGAACTCGAGCGTGGGGTCGATGCGGATGCCCATGCACCCACGCTGGCGGAACCGCCGGCCCCGTGGGACCGGCCGTCACGATCTGTGGAGAACTAGCGGGGTCCGGCGCCGGGGGTGTCGTCGCCCGCAGCGCCGTCGTCCGCGGGGCCGCCCTCGTCCTCGATGCCGCCGCTCTCGTCCTCGCGCGGGCGGTCGCCGGAGGCGTCGTTGAGCAGGTCCTCGAGCGCCTTGTCGAACGCGTCGTCCTCGGCGGAGCGACCCGGGTTCCGCAGCCGCAGCACGAAGGCGTCCGGGTCGTCCACGTCCTCGGACGTCGGCACGGCGTCGAAGTGCGACCACAGGGCGTCGCGCTCCTCGGCCCCGAACTCCTCGGTGACGCGCTGCCAGAGCGCAGCGGCCTCGCGCAGACGGCGGGGACGCAGCTCGAGGCCGACGAGCGTGGCGAAGGCCGACTCGGCGGGACCACCGGCGGCACGGCGACGGCGGACCATCTCCGCGATCGCGTCGGACTTCGGCAGCCGGACGGTTGCGGCGGCGGTGACCGTGTCGACCCAGCCCTCGACGAGCGCGAGCATCGTCTCGAGCCGGCCGAGCGCGGCTTCCTGCTCGGGCGTGCGCGGCGGGATGAGTGCCCCGGACGCGAGTGCGTCGCGCAGCTGCTCCTGGTTGGTCGGGTCGATCTCCGAGGCCAGCTCCTCGACCCGGTCGAACGGGATGTGGATGCCCCGTGCGTAGTCGGTGATCGACGAGATGATGTGCAGCCGGAGCCAGCGGGCGGAGCGGAAGAGCCGGGCGTGCGCGAGCTCACGGACGGCCAGGTAGATCCGGACCTCGTCCTCGGGCACGTCGAGGCCCTCGGCGAACTCGGCGACGTTCTGCGGCAGCAGTGCGGCGACCTGCTCATCGAGGAGCGGCACGCCGACGTCGCCGCCGGAGACGACCTCCTTCGACAGCTGCCCGACGACCTGGCCGAGCTGGATCGCGAACAGGGCGCCGCCGACGCCGCGCATCGCCTTCGAGACGTCGCCGAGCATGGCCTTGAGCTGCTCCGGCGCGCGCTGGTCGATCGCCTCGGTGAGCGCGTTCGCGATGCTCAGCGCCACCGGCTCGGCGATCTGTGCCCAGACCGGGGTCGTGGCCTTCGCCCACTGCTCCCGCGTGTACAGGCTCGGCGTCGCGGTGAGCTCGGGGACGCTCGTGGCCTCGTCCAGCCAGAGCGCGGCGACCTGGAACGCCTGGTCCGATGCCTGGGCGGTCGCCGGGTCGACCGGGTGTCCGCCGTCGCGCGCGATCGCGGTCGCACGCTCGGACGCGACCGAGAAGTCGATGCCGTCCCCGCCGGACTGCGCCGCGCGCTGGAGCTGGCTCATCAGGTTCGCCACGAACGCCGGGTCGTTCGGCAGTCCGGCCGCGCCCGCGAGCTGCGACGGGTCGATCTGTCCCTCTCCGGAGAGCAGCTTGCGCAGCATCTCCTGGAAGTCGTCGTCCGGCCCCGGCTGCGGTTGATCAGGCATGACGACTACGCTAACCGCTGCTCACGGGGCCGCGCCCGGGATGCTCCCGAGGGGACGCCCGGACCGCTGCGCCGAGGGCGAACAGCCTGCGAGCACGCGGGCGACCGACCCGCCAGCGCGCGGGTGCACCGCCCGCACCCGCGGGCGCCCCGCCCGTGGAAGGACGTCCGTGACCCTCTTCGCCCCCGCGCCCCGTCGCCGTTCCCGCGCACGCACCGTCGGCTGGGCGTTCGTCATCGGCGCGGTCGTGCTCGGACTCCTGGCGAGCTTCCTGCCGAGCCCCTACCTGATCGAGGTGCCCGGGCCGGTCTACAACACGATCGGCACGCAGCGGCAGGGGCAGGGCAAGGACGCGAAGGACGTCGAGCTCATCCAGATCGACGGGGCGGAGACGTACCCGACGGGTGGCGCGCTCGACATGCTCACCGTGGGCATCCAGGGTGACGCCACGAACCGCCCGTCGTGGACGAGCGTGATCCGCGCGCTGTTCTCGCGCTCCGAGGCGGTCATCCCCGCGAGCGCCGTCTACCCGGAGGGCACCACCACCGAGCAGGTGAACCAGCAGGACGAGGCCGACATGCGGTCGTCGCAGCAGTCCGCCGTCGCCGCCGCGCTCATCCACCAGGGCCACGACCTGCCGACCGAGCTCCGGGTCGGGACGGTGCAGGAGGGCTCCGCCGCGGACGGCACCATCCGCGAGGGCGACGTCATCACGGCCTTCGACGGGGAGCAGCTGACCGAGAACGTCGACGCCGGGTCGCTCCGCGCGGCGGTCGCGGAGCACGGGACCTCGTCGCCGGCGACCGTGACGCTGCTGCGCGACGGGAAGCGCGAGCAGGTCGAGGTCACCCCCCGCGAGGAGCAGGGGACCCCGCTCCTCGGGGTCGGCGTCACCGAACGGTACGACTTCCCCTTCGACGTGAAGATCGCGCTGCAGGACGTCGGCGGCCCGTCCGCCGGCATGATGTTCGCGCTCGGGATCATCGACGAGCTGACGCCGGGCGAGCTCAACGGCGGGAAGCACGTCGCGGGCACCGGCACGATCACCGCGGACGGCGAGGTCGGCCCGATCGGTGGCATCCGGCAGAAGCTCTACGGCGCGAAGGACGCCGGTGCGACCGTGTTCCTGGCGCCGGCCGACAACTGCGACGAGGTCGTCGGCCACGTGCCGGACGGACTCGACGTCTACAAGGTCGCCACGCTCGACCAGGCGGTCACCGACCTCGAGACGATCGCCGCGGGGAAGAGCACCGCCGGGCTCGCACGCTGCGGCTCCTGACCCGGCCACCCGCACGGCGCGACGTGCGCGCTCGACGCGATCCGCGCCTCCCGGCCGACCGGCCTGGAGGCTCGGCTCGCCTTCCTGAGTCCCCGTACAGTTTCGCTGTCGGTCCGGACCAATAGGATCGGAGCACTGACGGCCCGGCGCGCCGGGCCCGCCGGTCCGACACGTCTGGAGCACATCAAGTGACGACAACCTCGTCCACCTCGGGCACTGCTGGGCGGCGTTCGCCGCGGGTCCCGATCGTGGTCACGATCATCGTGCTGGCCGCACTGGTGATCGGCTTCTTCATCTTCGCCAGCCTGTACACCGACTACGCGTGGTTCGCGCAGCTCGGGTTCCAGCAGGTCCTCACCACGCGCTGGATCGCGGGCACGCTCATGTTCCTGGCCGGGTTCCTCGGCATGGCGGTCCCGGTCTACGTGAGCATCGCACTCGCCTTCCGCTTCCGCCCGGTCTACGCCAAGCTCAACTCGCAGCTCGACCGCTACCAGCAGGTCATCGAGCCCCTGCGCCGCGCGGTCATGATCGGCATCCCGGTCGTCCTCGGCCTGTTCGCCGGGCTCGCGACCGCTGGTCGCTGGAGCATGGTGCTCGAGTACTTCAACCGGACCCCGTTCGGCCAGAAGGACCCGCAGTTCGGGCTGGACATCGGGTTCTACGTGTTCGAGCTGCCGTTCTGGCGCTCGATCGTGGCGTACTCGTCGGCCGTCGTCCTCATCGCCGGCATCGCCGCGCTCGCCGCGACCTACCTCTACGGCGCGCTGCGCTTCGGCGGGCGCGAGGTGCGCATCTCGAAGGCCGCGCGCATCCAGCTCGCCGTCACCGCAGCGGTCTACGTGGCGCTGCAGGCCGTCAGCCTGTGGCTCGACCAGTACGCCGCGCTGACGAAGGACAACCCGCTCATCACGGGTGCGCAGTACACCGACGTCAACGCGGTCATCCCGGGGCGCGAGATCATGGCGGGCATCGCGGCGATCGTCGCGATCCTCTTCATCGTCACCGCCGTCATCGGCCGCTGGCGCATCTCGATCGTCGGCACCGGGCTGCTGCTCGTCGCGGCGATCGTCATCGGCGGCATCTACCCCTGGATCGTCCAGCGCATCCAGGTGAAGCCGTCGGAGCGGACCTACGAGTCGGCCTTCATCGAGCGCAACATCAAGGCGACCCGCGACGCGTACGGCGTGAGCGGGGTGCAGGAGCAGAACTACGACGCCACGACCGAGGCGAGCTCCGGTGCACTGGCACAGGACGCCCAGACCACGGCGAACATCCGTCTGATCGACCCGAAGATCGTCTCGGACACGTTCAGCCAGCTGCAGCAGTACCGGCAGTACTACCAGTTCCCCGACCAGCTGGACGTCGACCGCTACGACATCGACGGCCAGACCGAGGACACCGTCATCGCGGTCCGCGACATCGACCTCGACGGGCTCAGCTCGCAGGCGAACACCCAGTACAACCGGACGTTCGTCTACACCCACGGCTTCGGTGTCACCGCGGCCTACGGCAACCAGCGCGCGAGCGACGGCAAGCCGGTGTTCCTCGAGTCCGGCATCCCGTCGAACGGGCAGCTCGGCAACTACCAGGAGCGCGTCTACTTCGGTGAGACCTCGCCGCCGTACTCCATCGTGGGCGGACCCGAGGGCTCGAAGAACATCGAGCTCGACTACCCGGCCGGCTCCGACGACAGCGACGGCGGCAACGCCACGACGACGTACCAGGGCAACGGCGGACCGAGCCTCGGCGGGTTCTTCAACCGCCTCGTCTACGCGGCGAAGTTCCAGTCAGAGCAGATCCTGCTGTCGGACGCGGTGAACCGCGACTCGCAGATCCTGTACGACCGCGACCCGATCCAGCGCGTGCAGAAGGTCGCTCCGTACCTGAAGCTCGACAGCGACGCGTACCCGGCGATCGTCGACCACCGCATCCAGTGGATCGTGGACGGCTACACGACGAGCGACGCCTACCCGTACTCGCAGAGCCAGAGCCTGTCGGACACGGTCGCCGGGACCGACTCGTCGGCGTTCCGCACGGACCAGGTGAACTACATCCGCAACTCGGTGAAGGCCACCGTCGACGCGTACACCGGCAAGGTGACGCTCTACGCGTGGGACACCGAGGACCCGGTGCTCAAGACGTGGCAGAAGATCTTCCCCACGTCGACGCAGCCGGTCTCGCAGATGAGCGCGGAGCTCCTCGACCACGTGCGCTACCCGACCGACCTGTTCAAGGTGCAGCGCTCGATCCTCGGCACGTACCACGTGACGAACGCGAACTCGTTCTACTCGGGTGACGACGCGTGGAACACCCCGCAGGAGACCACCACGGGCACGACCGACTCCGAGACCAACTCGGACACGGTGTCGCAGACGACGACGAACGCCCTCGGTACCAGGACCACGGCGTCGCAGGGCAACCTGCAGGACCCGTACTACCTGACGATGAAGGTGCCGGGGCAGGACACCGCCTACTCGCTGTACACGACCTACATCCCGCAGCAGTCGGCCGGAGCGAACAACCGCAACGTGCTGACCGGGTACCTGGCGGTGGACTCCGACGCGGGTGGTGCCGGCAAGGGCGAGAAGGCGTCGAACTACGGCAAGCTCACGCTGCTGACGATGCCGAAGACGGACAACATCCCGGGCCCGGCGCAGGTGCAGAGCCTCTTCAACGGTGACACCACCGTGTCGCAGGAGCTGAACATCCTGAAGCGGGGCAACTCGACCGTGAAGCAGGGCAACCTGCTGACGCTGCCCGTCGGCGGTGGGTTCCTCTACGTCCAGCCCGTCTACGTCCAGTCGACCTCGAGTGGCTCGTACCCGCTGCTGCAGAAGGTGCTCGTGGCCTTCGGCGACAAGATCGCGTTCGAGGACACCCTCGACCAGGCGCTCAACGAGCTGTTCGACGGTGACTCCGGTGCTGCCGCCGGTGACCAGGGCGCGGCGAACGGGTCGGGTTCGACCGGATCGTCGGACTCGGGTTCGTCGGGCTCGGGTTCGTCGGGCTCAGGCTCGGCCGACTCGGGTTCGGGATCGTCCGACTCCTCGGGTGACTCCGGCTCGTCGTCCGGAGGGTCCTCCTCCGGCGGCTCGGGCGGCTCGTCGAGCGACACCGGCAACCAGGCGCTCGACCGGGCCCTGGCAGACGCGCGCAGCGCGCTGCAGGACCGCCAGAAGGCCTACGCCGACAACGACCTGGTCGCTGCGGCAGAGGCAGACAAGCGCCTGCAGGACGCCATCGAGGCCGCGACCGAAGCCGAGAACGGCAACTGACACGCCGTGGCGGGGCACTCGATTTGTGCCCCGCCACCGGGGTGTGTAGGCTATTGGATGTGCCGCGGGGTGGAGCAGTTCGGTAGCTCGCTGGGCTCATAACCCAGAGGTCGTAGGTTCAAATCCTGCCCCCGCAACCAAGCGTCACAAGAAGGCCCCGGTCCACTCGGACCGGGGCCTTCGTCGTTCCACCCGGACGTGCAAGGCCTGCTGGTCGTGCACGGCGTGCTGGTCGCGCTGGTCGCGCTGGTCCTCCTCGCCGCTGCGTTCAGCGAGGACGTGCCGCGGCTACGCTCGGGCCATGGCAACCCTCACCGTCGCCGCCGCGCAGTTCGCTCCCGTCGACGACACGGCGGCCAACCTCCGCACCGTGCAGGCCGCTGCCGAGCACGCCACCGCGCGCGGGGTCGACCTGCTCGTGACGCCCGAGTACACGTCGTACTTCAGCGCCGAGATCGACGACCGGTTCGTCGCCGCCGCCGAGCCGCTCGACGGGCCCTTCGTGACCGGGCTCCGGGCGATCGCGCGACAGCACGCCATCGCGCTCGTCGTGGGTGTGGCCGAGACCGCGGGGACGCCGGGACGGTTCCGGAACACCCTGGTCGCTGTGCTGCCCGACGGATCGATCGCGGCGACGTACCGGAAGGTGCACCTGTACGACGCGTTCGGGTCGGAGGAGTCCGACCGCATCGAGTCGGGTGATGCCGACCAGCTGCCGGTGTTCGAGCTCGGCGGGGTCCGCATCGGCCTCGAGACCTGCTACGACCTGCGTTTCCCCGAGGTCACCCGGCGCCTGGCCGCACCCGAGGTCGGCGCAGCCGACGCGGTGGTCCTGCCGGCCGAGTGGGTGCGCGGCCCCGGGAAGGAACACCACTGGCGCACACTGCTGACCGCCCGTGCGATCGAGAACACGATCTGGGTCGTCGGGGTCGGTCAGACCGGGCCGATCGGTATCGGCGACTCCGTGGTGATCGACCCCGCCGGTGTCGCGGTCGCCGCCGGCGGAGCCCAGCCCGGCACCGTCGTCGCGACGATCGACACCGCGACCACCGAGGCGGTCCGTGCGGTCAACCCCTCGCTCGCGCTCCGTCGGTTCGACGTGCACCCGCGCTGAGCGCACGCCCGCGCGGGCACGGACTGTGCGCGCGCGCGCGCCCGCGCCCGTGCCGCACGGGCTGCGCCCGCCCGTGCCTCTGCCGCACCGCTGTCTCCCCGAGCGGGCGGAACCGGCATCGTGGCGCGAGCTCCGCCCTCGATTCCGCCCGCTCGCGCGCCCTGGTGCGGTCGTGTTCGCCCTCTGCTGCAACCAGACGAGCCGCGCGGACCGGCGCACGACGGCGAACGGGCGGAACCGGGAGGGCCGCGTGTCCGAAGGCGCAGGAACGACCCGCTCGCGGGGACAGCCGGCACGGGCCGCTGTCGGCACGACGAGCTGCGCTCCCCGAACGGGCGGAAACAGCGGCTCAGTGCGGCGAGACGTGCAGAAGAGGCCCGCTCGCGGTGGCTGGGTGGCTGGGTGGCCGGGTGACCGGGTGACCGGGTGACCGGGTGGTGGGCGCTCGCCGAACGGGCGGAATCGGTGGCTCGGTGCGGCGAGGCGTGCAGAAGGGCCCGCTCGCGGTGGCTGGGGGACCGGGTGGCCGGCGCTCGCCGAGCGGGCGGAAACGGCGACTCGGTGCGGCGAGACGAGCAGAGAAGGCCCACTCACGGTGACCGGGTGACCAGCGCTCGCCGAGCGGGCGGTAACGGCGGCTCGGTGCGGCGAGAAGTGCAGAAGAGGCCCGCTCGGCTGGTCAGCGCGGGACGGCGGCGGACGTGCACGTCGGGTGCGGCGCGCCGGAGCACGGGGTGCGCCGTGGGGGAGGGTGGCGCCTCCGGGTCAGTGGGTCGGAGCGAGGGCCGCGAGGCGGCTGACGGCCTCGGACAGGACGTCGCGGCGCTTGCAGAACGCGAAGCGCACGAGCGACCGGTAGCCCGCCGCGCGCTCCGATCGGACGAACGCCGAGACGGGGACGCCGACGACCCCGGCGAGTCCGGGGAGCCGCAGGCAGAACTCCCGGGCGTCGTCGTACCCGAGCGGTGCGGTGTCCGCGAGGACGAAGTACCCACCGTCCGGGTGCATCACCTCGAAGCCCGACGCGCGGAGTCCGCCCGCGAGCAGTTCGTGCTTCTCGGACAGCTCCCGCGCGATGCCGTGGAACACCTCGTCGGGCAGACGGAGCCCGGCTGCGACCGCGGGCTGGAAGGGAGCCCCGTTCACGAACGTGAGGTACTGCTTGACCGAGACGATGGCCTCGACGAGTGCGGGTGCAGCCGTGAGCCAGCCGATCTTCCAGCCGGTGGTGCTGAAGGTCTTGCCAGCGCTGGAGATCGTGATCGTCCGGTCCGCTGCACCGGGCAGGGTCGCGACGGGGACGTGCGGTGTGCCGAAGGTGAGGTGCTCGTACACCTCGTCGGTGACGACCAGGGCGTCGTGCCGCTCGGCGAGCTCGAGGACGGTGGCCAGGACCTCGCGGGGGAGCACCCGCCCGGTCGGGTTGTGCGGTGTGTTCACCAGCACGACCCGTGTGCGGTCGGTGAACGCGGCACGCAGGGTGGTCTCGTCCGGCAGGAAGTCCGGTGCCGTCAGGGGAACCGTGACGTGGGTGCCGCCGGCGAGACGGATCAGCGCCCCGTACGCGTCGTAGAAGGGCTCGAAGGTGACGACCTCGTCGCCGGGCTCGACGAACGCGAGCAGCGTCGCTGCGAGGGCCTCGGTCGCGCCGGCGGTGACGAGGACCTCGCGGTCCGGGTCGACCGTCAGCCCGTACCAGTGCGCCTGGTGCTCGGCGATCGCTTCCCGGAGCTCCGGCGCCCCGCGGCCGGGCGGGTACTGGTTCACGCCGCGGCGGATCGCGTCGACCGCGGCGTCGAGCACCTCGACCGGGCCGTCCTGGTCGGGGAAGCCCTGGCCGAGGTTGACGGCGCCGGTGGCGGCAGCGAGCGCGCTCATCTCGGCGAAGACGGTCGGCGCGGGGACGCCGTCGGGACCGAGCAGCATCGCTCCCTCGGCGGCTCGGAGCCAGGGTCCGGTGCGGTGCATGGTGGTCCCTCCGGTGCGCTCGGCGCGGGTCGACGGCCTGGAGGCCCCAACCTAGTCGGACGGATCGGCGGTGCGCGTCCTGCGGGTCACCCGGCGCCGCGAGACCGGGAACGCGTCCACAGCCCACGCATAAGATCGCCATAGGTCGCTTGCAGCGCCAGCAGGAGCACCGCTCAGGTGGGTCCGGAAGACTGCACGAGCTTGAAAGGAGCACGTCCAGCATGACCGACACCACGCCACACGGCCAGGGCGACGACAACCGCCCCGAGGAAACCGACCACCGGGCCGCAGCCGAGGACGCCTCGCGCGCCACCTCCGGCGAGGGCACGTCGACGCAGGACGTCTCCGGACAGCCCGCCGACCGCCGTACGGACCACGACCTCACCGACGTCTTCGACGACGCCCACGGGGCCGAGACCGACGTCATCGCCGCGGGGACCGACACCACGACGGACCGCTACACCGCGCCCTACCCGACCATCGACCGCGACCGCGACGGCAGCGATGCCGGGCAGCAGGCCAGCCCCTACGGCTCCGACAACGCTCACCACGGGCAGGGCGACGGACAGAGCGCGTCCGGCCAGAGCGCCCACGGCCAGGACGACGACCGGTACGGGCACAGCCAGTACGGCCAGGGTCAGAGCCAGTACGGCCAGGGCCAGTACGGCCAGGACCAGGGCCAGTACGGCCACGGCCACGGCCAGGGCCAGTACGGTCAGGGCCAGTACGGCCAGAGCCAGTACGGCCAGGGCCAGGACCAGAGCCAGTACGGCCAGAGCCAGTACGGCCAGGACCAGAACCAGTACGGCCAGAGCCAGAACCAGTACGGCCAGAGCCAGTACGGCCAGGACGGCCAGAGCCAGTACGGCCGGTCCCAGGGCCAGCCCCGCTACGGCGAGTACGCCCAGGGCACGCCGCAGGTCGGCTCGCAGTACGGCGCACCGCAGAGCGCCTCGTACCCCGGCTCCGCCCAGGCCCCCTCGTCCGCCAGCGCCTTCGGCGACGTGGACGGCTCGAACCAGCGCAACGGCCACTACTTCGGCGGCGCTGCCGCGGGTGCGGCGACCGGGACCGCCACGGGTGCCGCAACGGGCACGACCGCGAACGGGAAGGGCGGCCGCAACAAGCTCGTCCTGCCGATCGTCGCGGGTCTGGTGCTCGCCGGCCTGGTCGGCGGCGGCGCCGGTTGGGCGGCCGGTGCAGCCCAGGGCGGCGGCACCACCGTGATCGGCTCCGGCTCGTCGCAGAACGGCGGCAACCTCACGGTCAACGACTACAACAACGCCACCGTCGTGACCGCGGTCGCCGCGCAGGCGACGCCGTCCGTCGTCACGATCAACGTCTCCTCGGGCTCCGCGGGCGGCACCGGCTCCGGTGTCTTCTTCACGAAGGACGGGTACATCGTCACGAACACCCACGTGGTGACCCTCGACGGTGACAGCTCGAACGGCACGATCACGGTCACGACGTCCGACGGCAGGATCTACCCGGCGAAGCTCGTCGGCACCGACCCGACGGTCGACCTCGCGGTCATCAAGATCGACGCGACCGGCACCAAGCCGATCTCCTTCGCGAACTCCTCCGAGCTCAACGTCGGTGACACCGCGGTCGCGATCGGTGCGCCGCTCGGCCTGTCGAACACCGTCACCGACGGCATCGTCTCGACCCTGAACCGCAGCATCCAGGTCGCCTCGAGCGCCCCCAGCCAGGGCGGCGACTCGAACGAGGGCGGCAACGGCGACAGCCCGTTCGAGTTCCCGGGCAACGGCGGATCCTCCACCAAGACGACCGTCTCGCTGCCGGTCATCCAGACCGACGCGTCGATCAACCCCGGCAACTCGGGCGGCGCCCTGCTCGACTCGAAGGGCAAGTTGATCGGCATCAACGTCGCGATCGCGAGCGCGGGCAGCTCCCAGTCCTCCGACGCGCAGTCGGGCAGCATCGGTGTCGGCTTCGCCATCCCGGCGAACCTGGTCCAGCGCGTCGCGAACGAGATCCGTGAGAACGGGTCCGCGACGCACGGTCTGCTCGGCGCGACGGTCGGCGACGCCTCCGAGGACGCGAACGCCACCCAGATGGGTGCGCTCATCAAGTCGGTGTCGTCCGGCGGAGCGGCGGCGGACGCCGGCCTCGAGAAGGGCGACGTCGTGACGAAGATCGGCTCGGCATCGGTGGCGGACGCCACTGACCTGACCGCGCAGGTCCGCTTCTTCGCCGGCGGTGCGAAGACGACGATCACCTACGTCCGTGACGGTCAGACGCGCGAGGCCGACGTCACGCTCGGGACCTACAAGAGCTGACGCGACCAGCGTTGGACGGGAGGCGCGGTGCCGGCTGGCACGGCGCCTCCCGTCCGTCGTCCGTCCACGCCGCGGGTCGTGGTGCGGTCCGCCGGTCGGCGCCCTGGCGGGTCCGGCGCAGGTGGGCGCTCCGGCCGCTTGATAGGCTCATGGCTGCTCTCCGGGGCGGTACCGGTCCACGGTGCGCTCCGCGCGTCAGCCACGACCCCGAGGACCGCATGCAGACAGACGGACAGCCCCTGCCGGGGGTCTCGTACGTGATGCCGGTGCTCAACGAGGTCACCGAGGTCCGTGCCGCGGTCGGGAGCCTGCTGGAGCAGGACTACGAGGGTCCGTTCGAGGTGATCCTCGCGCTCGGACCGTCGATCGACGGGACGAACGAACTCGTCGCCGAGATGAGCGCCGCCGATCCTCGTGTCCGGGCCATCGAGAACCCCGTCGGCTCCACACCCGCCGGGCTGAACGTCGCCATCCGAGCGTCGGTGCACCCGATCGTGATCCGGGTCGACGCCCACTCGGTGCTGCCGTCGGACTACACCCGGATCGCCGTCCGCGTGCTGCTCGAGTCGGGTGCGGACAACGTCGGTGGCATCATGCACGCCGAGGGCCGCACGCCGTTCGAGCGTGCCGTCGCGCTCGCCTACGGCAGCCGGGTCGGCCTCGGGGGGACACCGCACCACGTCGGCGGCAAGGCCGGTCCGGCCGAGACCGCCTACCTCGGGGTGTTCCGACGCGACCGGCTGTTCGAGGTCGGACTCTTCGACGAGGGCATCAAGCGCGGCCAGGACTGGGAACTCAACCGGCGGTTGCGCCAGACCGGTGGCACGGTGTGGTTCACCCCGGAACTCGTGGTGACCTACCGGCCGCGGCCGAGCCTCCGACGACTGGTGCGCCAGTTCGTCGCGACGGGCCTCTGGCGCGGCGAGCTCGCCCGACGCTTCCCGGCGAACAACGGCCTGCGGTACTTCGCGCCCCCGGCGATGGTCGTGGCGATGGCGCTCGGGATCGTCGCCGGACTCGTCGGCATCGTCGGTGCCGTGCTCGGGTCGCCCGTCGCATGGGCGGCGCTGGGCTTCGTCGTCCCCGCCGTCTACCTGCTCTTCGTCGTGCTCGGCGCCGTCCTCGTGGCGCGGCGTTCCGGGCTGCCCACGATGCTCTGGCTGATCGTCGTGCTGCCCTGCATCCACGTCGGTTGGGGCATCGGTTTCATCATCGGGTTCCTGACCCGGACCTCCGAGCTGACCACGCACACGGGACGGTGACCTGACCCCTTGACCGACGACACCACCGGCCGCGGCAGCGCCCGCCCGACCTCGATCGCCGAACTCCGTGCGGTCGCCCAACCCGACGAGGTCCGCTCGCGGGCGAACGCCGAGCACTGGACGGCGTCGCTCTACCTGCGCGACGTGTCGCCGTACCTGACCTGGGCGCTGCTCAGGACGCGGGTCTCGGCGAACCAGGTGACCGGCCTGATGATCCTGGTGGGGTGGAGCGTCGCCGCCGCGCTGCTGGTCCCGGGCATCTGGGGTGCACTGCTCGCACTCGTGCTCGGTCAGCTGCAGATGCTCGTGGACTGCTGTGACGGTGAGGTCGCCCGGTGGCGCGGCACCCGGTCGCCCGCCGGGGTGTTCCTCGACAAGGTCGGGCACTACACGACCGAGGGACTCATCCCGATCGCGCTCGGCGTCCGCGCCGCGACCTGGCCGGTCCACGGCGCGGACTGGATGTGGACGACGATCGGGTGCGCGCTCGGCCTGGTGATCGTGCTCAACAAGGCGCTCAACGACATGGTCCACGTCGCCCGCGCGAACGCCGGCCTCGAGAAGCTCGTCGACCGCCGGGACGCCGGCACGGCCCCGTCCGGGCGGCGCTTGGCGACGCTCCGTCGCTTCGCACGCTTCCTGCCCTTCCACCGCCTGTACCACTCGGTCGAGCTGACCATCCTGGCGTTCGTGTTCGCACTGCTCGGGCTCGTCGTCGGCAGCCCGCTGGTCGACCGGGTCCTGGTCGGGGCGCTGTTGCCGCTCGCCGTCCTCGCCACGGCCGGTCACTTCGTCGCCATCATCTCGTCGAAGCGGGTGCGGGCATGACCTCGGGAGCGACGACGGGCGCCACACCGGAGGCGTTGCCCGGGACCCACCGTCGGAACGCCGTCCCGCACCGGCAGCGCCCGCGCATCGCCGTCGTGAGCCTGTCCCAGGGCACCCGTCCGGACGACCTCCGCCGCGGGCTGACGAGCGTGCTCGCGCAGCAGGACGTCGAGCTCGACGTCGTGTGCGTCGGCAACGGCTGGGAGCCGACGGGGTTGCCCGAGGGCGTCCGTGCGCTCGCGCTGCCCGAGAACGTCGGGATCCCCGCCGGTCGCAACGCCGGAGCAGCAGTCGTCGACGGCGACTACGTGTTCTTCCTCGACGACGACGCGTCGATCCCGTCGCCGACCTTCCTGCGTGACGCCGTGGCACTGCTCGAACGCGACCCGTCGCTCGGCCTGGTGCAACCGCGGGTGGTCGACCCGACCGGATCGGCGAACCCCCGTCGCTGGGTGCCGCGCATCCGCAAGGGCGCTGCGACCGACTCGTCGCCGGTCTTCTCGGTGTGGGAGGGGGCCGTGCTCCTGCCGATGGACGTGCACCGTGCCGTCGGCGGGTGGGGTGCGCCGTACTTCTACGCGCACGAGGGCATCGAGCTGGCGTGGCGTGTGTGGGACGCCGGTCGACGCGCCTGGTACGCCGGTGACCTGGTCGCGCACCACCCGGCGATCGACCCCGCCCGGCACGCCGAGTACATCCGGCTGAACGCCCGCAACCGCGTGTTCCTGGCACGCCGCAACCTGCCGGTGGCACTGCGACCCGTCTACGTCGGGTCGTGGGCCGCGATCCAGGTGGCGCGCTGGTGGCGACACCCCGTGCGCCTGCGGACGTGGTTCGCGGGGATCCGGGAGGGCTGGACGGCGGACTGCGGGCCGTCGCGGCCCATGGGGTGGCTGACCATCGCTCGGATGACGCTGGCCGGTCGGCCACCCGTCGTCTGACGCCGCCGCCCGAACGTCCCGGCGCCCCGACCGGGTGTCCGCGGTCGATCACCCCGTCGCTGCCCGCACCACACCCTTCGTCACTGCCGTCGTCGCCGAGCACACCGCCCAGCAATCGCCCGTAGCCTGAGGACCACCATGCCGATCACCAAGGACGTCCGGACCGCGATCCGTCTCGCCCGCCGCCTGCTGCGTTCCCGTCAGAACCGGCGGGAGCTCGCCCGCCGGCTCCCGGAGGTCCCGGAGCTCGCACCGCGCTCGATCGAGGTCGCGGTCTACTTCGCCGACGGCAAGGTGAACATGTACCAGCTCCGGCAGTGGTACGCACCGTTGGCGGAACTCGCCAGCGAGCACCCCGTCGCGATCATCTCCCGCAGCCCCGGCACGATGACGACCCTGCTCGACGAGTCGCCCGTCCCGGCGGTGTACGCCCGCCAGGTCGTCGACCTCGAACGGTTCGTCGAGGAGCAGGCACCGAAGATCGTCCTGTACGTCAACCAGAACGCCCGCAACTTCCAGATGATGCGGTACGGGCGCATGTGGCACGTCTTCGTCAACCACGGCGAGAGCGACAAGATGTACATGACCACCAACCAGTTCAAGGCGTACGACTACGCCCTGATCGCGGGAGACGCCGCCCGGGACCGCCTGCGTGCCGCCCTGTGGGACTACGACGTGGACCACCGCACCATCGCCATCGGGCGCCCGCAGGCCGACCACTTCGCCGGCGCAGTGCCGTACCCCCACGACGACCGGACCGTGGTGCTCTACGCGCCCACGTGGGAGGGCGACCGCGCCGCCGCCGCGTACGGCTCGATCGCGTCGCACGGGGTCGAGCTCGCCGAGCGCCTGCTCGCGACCGGTCGACACCGGCTGGTGTACCGGCCGCACCCGCGCAGCGGCGTGCTCGACCAGGACTACCGTGCTGCCCACGAGCGCATCGTCGCCGCGATCACCGCCGCGAACGCCGCCGACCTGTCTGCGCACCACGTGTACGACGACGGACCGCAGCTCGGGTGGCAGCTCGCGGACGCGGACGTCGCCGTGACCGACATCAGCGCGATGATCTACGACCGACTGGCCGTCGGCAAGCCGCTGCTCGTGACGCGTCCTGCGGCACCCGAGGCCGACGTGGACGAGCGCGGGTACCTCGGCGCCGCGAACTGGCTGCTCGCCGAGGACGCCGCCGACGTGGTCGCGCGGGTGGACGCCGCCGCGAACGACGCCGAGGAGCTCGCGACGCTGCAGCACTGGGTCGAGCGGTACTTCGGCGACACCACACCCGGCGTCGCGACGCGCCGGCTGCATGCTGCCGTCGACCGTCTCGTGGCGCGCTGGCACGAGGTCGCCCGGGAGCGCGGCGAGGGCTGACCCTGCGGTCGTCACGACGCGAGGCCGATCAGACGGTCGCCCACGAGTGACATCCGCCACAGGTACTCGGAACGGTCCGGGCGCCGCCACCGGACGACCACGATGCCGGTCTGCTCGGGGTCGGCGCCGAACACCGCGATCGACAGGGATCGACCCGGGTCGAGACGGTTGACCGCCAGCGGCGGGCAGTACCCGCTGCCGAGGTGCGTGAGGGAGATCGCGTGGAGCGGCTCCGGCCCGGTGTTCACCAGGTCGTAGCGACGTGGTGCCCAGGATCGGTCGACGGTGAACGGGACTGCGTAGGCCGTGGGTGGGTGGTGCATGCGGGCCACGGTAGGGGGAGGGGCCGACGTCGGGAGCCCGGGGGAGTGCGCTGGTGCCTCGGCTTGTGGACGAGGGTACGGCGGGGCCCGGGTGTGGAGGAGCGGAGCTCAGGCCCCGTGGTCGGCCGCGTACCGCGCCAGGGCTGCCTCGATCGTGTCGTCGAGCTGCAGACGCCCCTTGTCGAGGTAGAGCCCCCGGTCGCAGAAGCGACGCAGGTCCTTGTCGTTGTGCGAGACGAAGAACAGCGTCCGGCCACCGGCCAGCAGCTCCTCGATGCGCTTGTAGCACTTCTCGCGGAAGCTCTTGTCACCCACCGCCAGGACCTCGTCCACCAGGATCACCGGTTCGTCCAACCGCGAGATCACCGCGAACGCGATGCGCACCTTCATGCCGCTCGACAGGTGCTTGTAGGGGGTGTCGACGAAGTCGCCGATCTCGGCGAAGTCGATGATCTCGTCGAAGGCGTCCCGGATCTCGGCCCGGGACATCCCGTGCAGACCCGCTGTCAGGTACACGTTGTCCCGGACGGTGAGGTCGCCGACGAAGCCGCCGGTGATCTCGATGAGCGGAGCGACACCCGCATCGACACGGATCCGTCCCTCGTCCGGCAGCATGACCTGCGCGACGAGCTTGAGCAGGGTGGACTTCCCCTGACCGTTGCGTCCGACGACGCCGATGGCCTCGCCCGGCCGGACGTCGAACGACACGTTGCGGAGCGCCCAGAACTCGTCCGCACGCTTGCGGCGGTTGCTCCCGGCGAACAGGTCCTTGAAGCTCCGGCTCGCGCGGCGGTTGCGCTTGAACCGGATCCCGGCGTCGCGCACGGAGATCACGGGCGCCACGCTCGTGGACGGCGCGGTCCGGTTGGTCGCGGTCATCACAGCTCCTTCAGGACGCGGTGCTCGCTCCGGCGGAACACGACGAGACCGACGGCGAGGACCACGGCGGTGACCGCCACCGACACGCCGACCTCGAGCCAGTCGAGCTGGCCGGGGAAGAACGCGGAGCGGTACAGGCCGAAGATGCCGCTGAGCGGGTTCAGTGCGGCGATGTCGTGCAGCCGGTCGGGCAGGGCCTGCGTGCCGTAGATGATCGGCGATGCGTAGAACAGGAACCGCAGGACGAGCTTCACGGCGCGTTCCAGGTCACGGAAGAAGACGACCAGGGGTGCGACGATCAGCCCGATCCCGTAGACCAGGGCGCACTGCAGCACGATGGCCAGCGGGTACAGCGCCAGTTCCCAGTGCAGGTGCGCACCGGCGGCGATCGCGAAGACCGCGAGCACCGGCAGGCTCAGCAGGAACTCGATGCCCTTCGAGGCGTTCACCCGGGCGACCCAGATGCTCCGGGGGATCGTCGTCGACCGGATCAGCTTCGCCTCCTTCGTGAAGGCCCGCGTCGAGTCCGACACCGCTCCGGTGAACCACATCCACGGCAGCAACGCCGACAGCAGGAAGACGATGTACGGTTCCTCGCCCACCGATCCCCGGTGGAAGACCTGGGTGAAGACGAACCAGTAGATCGCCGACATCACCAGCGGGTCGAGGATCGACCACAGGTACCCGAGCGCGGACGTCGAGTACCGGACGCGCAGGTCCCGCACGGTCAGCAGCCAGAGTGCCTGGCGGTACCGTCGACCGGCGCTCCGGGACGACGTCGATGCAGTCGTCGCGGGCGCGGTCGGCGCACTCGCTGTGGTCACGCGGCTTCCCTCCGGGCGGAACCGCCGAGGGGGTCCTGACGGTGGTTCAGGCGAACAGGTCGTTCGCGCGCTGGAGGTCCTCGGCGAAGTCGATCTCGACCGCGTACAGGTCGGAGATGTCGATCGGCGACCAGCGTAGCCCGTCCTCGGCGATGGCAGCCTCGATGCCGCCCTCGAAGTACTCCTGGTCGTCGACGCGGCCGAGCTGGCGGATGAGCGCCTGCTTGTCGCGCGAGGAGACGTAGTTGATGCCGACGGCCTCGCCCAGGCCGCCCACCACCCGCTTCGAGAGCTCCTTGATGCAGCCGTCGGCGTCGACCGTGTACTTGACCTCCTCGTCGGAGACCTTCTCGGTGTTGACGCTGACGAAGGAGCGGTCCTGGTCCATCATGTCCGCGGCACGGACGAGGGCGCGCGGGTCGAAGACGACGTCACCGTTCATCCACAGGACGCCGCTCTTGCCGGTCGCCTTGAGCGCGCGCAGCAGGCTCTTCGACGTGTTCGTGGAGTCGTAGGACTCGTTGTAGACGAAGTTCGCCTCGGGGAACGCCTCGACGATGTACTCGGACTTGTAGCCGACGACGATCGTGACCCGGGCGCTCGAGCCGAAGGCGGCTCGGATGTTGTCGAACTGCTGCTGCATGATGGTGCGGCCGTCGCTGAGTTCGGTCAGCGGCTTCGGCAGGCTCCGACCGAGTCGGCTGCCCATCCCCGCTGCGAGGATGACGATCTGCGTGGTCATGCTGGTCCCTTCTGGTGTCCGCCCGCGCGCCGCGTGGGGCACGGGCGGGCCTCGTCGAGTGTGCCCGCTCCGGGTCCGAGTTCGCCGTGAGCGTGCGCTTCCTGCACCTTCGTGCGGGGGACGAGCGGCCACGGGCGCCCGTCCGGGCTGGTTTCCAAGTGGTGAACACTCCGTCGTGCCCTGGTGAATGATACGGAACGAGTGTGCTCCGGGGTACACCCGTGCGTGCTTCGTGCTCATTTCGTGATCCTGTGACCGGTTCGGTACCGAGGCCCTCGCGGACGCGCCGCCGGTCGGGGTCGGCCGCGTCCGGCGCGTTGGTACGGTGGGGCGGTGGCTGCAGCTGATGACGACGACGTGTACGCGACGTCCGACGCCGCCTGGCTGGCGGACGCGGACGGACCGTCCGGTGACGCGGCCGACGACGACACGGGGGACGAGGATGCGCGCGACGACGCCTCCGATGATGACGAGATGACGGACGACACGACGGGTGCGGCCGTCGCGGTCGGCCACGACGAAGGTGCACCCGACCAGGGCGCCGCCCCCGAGACCGCCGTCGCCGCGTCTGACCGCACCCCCCGCAAGGGCAAGGGCAAGGGCAAGGGCAAGGGGCGTGCCGCACGACCCTCCGGTCCCGCGACGCCCGCACAGCCCGCCGACACGGCCGCCACCGGTTCCGGCGCGGCCGGGGACGACGCGTCGAGCACGGCGACGACCCAGCGTGCGGGCACGCCGTCGACGGCTGCTGCCGGCTCCACCGCGAAGGAGAAGCGCGCTCCCGGACGCCAGCCGACCGCCACCGCCGCCGCGACGCAGACCGCGCAGGCGCAGCAGCCCGTCGTGCTCCGCGCGAGCGGCCTCGTGAAGCGGTACGGCCAGACCCTCGCCGCGGACGAGGTCGACCTCGAGATCCGCCAGGGTTCGATCTTCGGCGTCGTCGGACCGAACGGCGCCGGCAAGACCACCACGCTGTCGATGGTCACCGGTCTCCTCCGGCCCGACGCGGGCACCGTGACCGTCCTCGACCACGACGTCTGGTCCGACCCGACGGCGGCCAAGCGCGCCCTCGGTGTGCTGCCCGACCGGCTCCGGCTGTTCGACCGGCTCACCGGCGCGCAGCTGCTGCACTACTCGGCCACGCTCCGTGGGCTCGACGGTGCGACCGCACGGAAGCGCAGCACCGACCTGGCCGAGGCGTTCGGTCTCGGCGAGGCGCTCGGGCGCCAGGTCGCCGACTACTCGGTCGGCATGGCGAAGAAGATCGCGCTCGCCGCGACCCTGATCCACTCGCCGCGCGTCCTCGTGCTCGACGAGCCGTTCGAGTCGGTCGACCCGGTGAGCGCGGCGACGATCACGGACATCCTGCGGCGGTACACCCGCGGCGGCGGCACCGTGGTGCTCTCCAGCCACTCCATGGAGCTCGTGCAGCGCACGTGCGACTCCGTCGCGATCATCGTCGGCGGCAAGGTCCTCGCCTCCGGCACGATGGCGCAGGTCCGCGGGCGCAGGAGCCTCGAGGACAAGTTCGTCGAACTCGCGGGCGGCCGCGTCGTGGCAGAGAGCATGGAATGGTTGCACAGCTTCTCCGACTGAGGGTCGACCTGCTCGCGGGCGAGGTCCGTGGGGGAGCCCGACGGTCGGTCCTCGTGGTGCTCGGGTCCCTGCTCGGCCTGGTCGCCGCCGTGGTGGTGGCCGGCGAGCTCCTCGCGCTGCGGCAGGCACCCGTCGAGGTCGCGCGGTCGGTCGCGGTCCCCGTCGGCACGTTCGTCGCCCTCGCACTCACGCTGGTGCCGCTCGTCGTCGGCCGCAGCGACCAGTTCGACCCGCGCCGCTTCGCCGTGTACGGGATCGACCGCCGTCACCTCGCCGTCGGTCTCGGCGTCGCCGGACTCGTGGGCGTCCCGGTGCTCGCCGTCGCGGTCGTCGCGGTCGGGCAGGTCGGAGCGTGGTCGCGCAGCGGCGGCACCGCGGTGCTGGCCGTCGTCGCCGCACTGCTCGGCACCCTGACCTGCGCCCTGCTGCTGCGGGTCGGCAGTGCCGTCGGTGCGACCTTCGTCGGACCGCACCGGTCGCGCGACGCCGGCTGGCTCGCCGCCCTCGTGATCGTCGTGCTGGGACTGCCGGTGGCGTCGCTGCTGTTCCGCAGCGAGTGGCTCGACCCTGCCAGCACCGAGCTCCAGCGGATCGCCGACGTCGCCGGGTGGACGCCCTGGGGAGCCGCCTGGGCGGTCCCGGCGGACGTGGCGAGCGGTCGCGTCGGGGAGGGGCTCCTGAAGCTGCTGGTCGCGCTGGTCACCGTCGCACTGCTCGCGTGGGCCTGGTGGGCGCTGGTCGGCGCCGCACTCGAGGCCGCGGACGGACGCGCCGGCACCCGCCGCTACCGCGGGCTCGGCTGGTTCGCCGGACTGGGTTCGACGCCGGTCGGCGCGGTCGCCGCCCGGGCGCTGACGTACTGGGGCCGTGACCCGCGCTACCGGATGTCCTACCTGGTCATCCTGTTCGTGCCGCTCGTCGTGCTCCCGCTCGGGGTCGCCGGCGTGCCGTGGCACTGGACCGCGCTGGTCCCGCTGCCGCTCATGGCACTCATCGCCGGGTTCCTGCCCCACAACGACGTCTCCTACGACAACACCGCGGTCTGGCTGCACGTCGCGTCGGGCGCTCCCGGTTGGACCGACCGGCTCGGGCGACTCGTGCCCCTGCTCGTCGTCGGACTGCCGCTCGTCGTCGCCGGCGCCGCTGTGTCCGCCGCGCTCTTCGGGGACCCGACGGCCTTCCCGGTGCTGACCGGCATCGCAGTGGGTGCACTGCTCGCTGGGCTCGGGCTGTCGAGCGTCGTCTCCGTCCTGCTGCCGTACCCGACCGTCCGCCCCGGCGACCACCCGTTCCAGCAGCCGCAGGCCGCCGGGACGACGGCCGCGGTCGCGCAGACGACGATGATCGTCGGCATCCTGGCGTCGCTCGTCCCCGCGGGCTGGCTGGCGGTGCTCACCGCGGTCGAGGGTCCGGAACCCTGGGCACTCGCGACGCTCCTCGTCGGCATCGCCGTCGGTGTCGTCGTGCTCGTGACCGGCGTGGCCGTCGGCGGTCGGCTCTTCGACCGGCGTGGTCCCGACCTGCTCGCTGCGGCGCAGCGGAACTGAGCGCCTGCCGGCCGGGAGGCGCGCTGTGGCCTGACGCCGTGCCTCCCGTCGGTACGCACCGTCGGACGGGAGGCGCGTGGCGGGACCGTCCCGCGCCTCCCGTCCGTCCTCGGTGCAGGTGAGCCGCGTGGCGGGGCGGACCCGCGCCTCCCGTCCGTCGCGGCGTCGGCCGCATCGTCGTACCCTGGACCCATGAGCATGACGGAACCCGGCGGCGGCCTCGACGTGATGGACCGCGAGCTCGAGAAGCTCCTCGAGGAAGAGGCGATCGAGCCCGGCGACCACGAGCGGTTCTCGCACTACGTGAAGAAGGACAAGATCCTGCAGTCCGCACTCTCCGGCAAGCCGGTCAAGGCGCTCTGCGGCAAGAAGTGGGTGCCGGGCCGCGACCCGGAGAAGTTCCCGGTGTGCCCGGACTGCAAGGCCATCTACGAGAAGATGAAGTCCGAGTAGTCCGCTAGACCACCAGGGTGGGGATCGCCGGGTCGCCGCGTCCGATGCGGGACGCGTCCACCGGGAGCTCCGCCTTGGCGCGCTCGTGGTGCGCCCGAGCCGCCTCGACGCCGGCGACCCCGAGGAACGCCGGGTCGACCTCGCCGTGGTCCACCACGGGGACGAGCAGGGGTCGCTCGTCGGGGCCGAGGCGACCGGAGGTCAGGACGACCTCGGCGGTGGCGATGCCGTTGCGGAGGCGCCGGCCGGCCTCCTTGCGCCCACCGGTCGAGGCCTTGTCCGCGGACTTCTTCGCGACGGGGACCCACTCGTCGCCCGCCGGGGTCTGGTGCGCGACGAGCTTGAACACCATGCCCGCCGCCGGATGTCCCGAGCCGGAGACGACGCTCGTGCCGACACCGTAGGAGTCGACCGGTGCGGCGCGGAGGGCGGCGATCGTGTACTCGTCGAGGTCGTTCGTCACGGTGATCTTCGTGGCGGGTGCTCCGAGCCGGTCGAGCTGTGCTCGGACCGCGGCGACGACGCTCGGCAGGTCACCGCTGTCGATGCGGACCGCGCCGAGCCGGCCGTCGGTGAGCCGGACGGCGGTCTCCACCGCTGCCTCGATGTCGTACGTGTCGACGAGCAGCGTGGTGCCGTCGCCGAGGGCGTCGAGCTGCGAGCGGAACGCGGCCTCCTCGGAGTCGTGCAGGAGCGTGAACGCGTGCGCGGCGGTGCCCATCGTCGGGATGCCCCAGGTGCGGCCGGCCTCGAGGTTGCTGGTCGCTCCGAACCCGGCGATGTACGCGGCGCGGGCGGCGGCGACGGCGTTCCACTCGCCGGTGCGTCGCGAGCCCATCTCGGCGAGCGGACGGCCGTCGGCGGCGGACACCATGCGGGCCGCTGCGCCGGCGATGGCGGAGTCGGCGTTGAAGATGCTGAGCGCGAGGGTCTCGAGGACGACCGACTCGGCGAAGGTCCCCTCGACCTGCAGCACGGGGGAGTTGGGGAAGAAGACCTCGCCCTCGCGGTAGGCGCGGACGTCCCCGGTGAACCGGTAGTCCGCGAGCCACCGGGCCGTCCCCTCGTCGATCACGCCGCGGTCGCGGAGGAAGCCGATCTCCTCGTCGCCGAAGCGGAACTCCGTGAGCGCCGTGAGGAAGCGCCCGAGACCGGCGGCGACACCGTAGCGGCGGCCGTCGGGGAGGCGGCGGGCGAACACCTCGAACACGCAGCGTCGATCGGCGGTGCCGTCCTTGAGGGCGGCGTCCACCATGGTGAGTTCGTACTGGTCCGTGAGGAGCGCGCTGGTCACGCGTCCGACACTAGTGACCTCCCGGTGCCGAGGTGACGTCGCTGTGCCGCGGTGACGTCGCGGAGCCGGGGCGACGTCGCGGTGCCGAGGCGCGGGGCGCGCGTGGTCGGGCGCCGGGCGGGTGCGGCTCGGTACGCTGGACGGGTGACGGATGCACCGATCGGAGTCTTCGACAGCGGGGTCGGTGGACTGACGGTCGCGCGGGCGATCATCGACCAGCTGCCGCGCGAGAGCATCCGCTACGTCGGGGACACCGTGCACTCGCCCTACGGCCCGAAGCCGATCGCCGACGTCCGGCGGTACGCGCTCGAGGTGATGGACGACCTCGTCGACCAGGGCGTGAAGGCGCTGGTGATCGCGTGCAACACCGCGTCCTCCGCCGTGCTCCGCGATGCTCGGGAACGCTACGAGCAGGCGTACGGCATCCCCGTCGTCGAGGTGATCCAGCCGGCCGCCCGTGCCGCCGTGAAGCAGACCCGGACCGGTCGCGTCGGGGTGATCGGGACGGTGGGGACCATCGCCTCGCGGGCGTACGAGGACGCGTTCGCCGTGGCTGCCGACGTCACCCTGTCCCTCGCGGCGTGCCCGCGCTTCGTCGAGTTCGTCGAGGCCGGGGACACCTCGTCGCCGGCGCTCCGTGAGGTGGCGGCGCAGTACCTCGCGCCGATCCGCGCCGCCGACGTCGACACGCTCGTGCTCGGGTGCACCCACTACCCGCTGATGTCCGCGGCGATCCAGTACGTGATGGGCCCGGACGTCACGCTCGTGTCGAGCGCCGAGGAGACCGCGAACGACGTCTACCGTCGGCTCGTCGAGCACGGGCTCGAACGCACCACCCCGGAGCCGCCGACCTACGCGTTCGAGGCCACCGGCGACGACAAGAACGGCTTCATCCGGCTCGCCCGGCGCTTCCTCGGTCCCGAGGTCTCGAGCGTCGGACACCTCCAGACCGGGGCCATCACGCTGCCCCGAACCGAAAGGACCCCATGAGCACCCGCATCGACGGCCGCAGTGCCACCGACCACCGTCCGGTCAGCATCGAGCGGGGGTGGAGTTCGCAGGCCGAGGGCAGCGCACTCATCTCGTTCGGCAACACGAAGGTGCTGTGCACGGCGTCCTTCACGAACGGTGTGCCGCGCTGGATGGCCGGCAAGGGCACCGGCTGGGTCACCGCCGAGTACTCGATGCTGCCGCGGTCGACGAACGAGCGCATGCAGCGCGAGTCGATCAAGGGCAAGGTCGGTGGACGGACGCACGAGATCTCGCGGCTCATCGGGCGGTCGCTCCGAGCGGTCGTGGACATGAAGGGCCTCGGCGAGAACACCCTCGTCCTCGACTGCGACGTGCTGCAGGCCGACGGCGGGACCCGCACCGCGTCGATCACCGGCGCCTACGTGGCGATGGTGGACGCGATCGAGTGGGGCCGCGACAAGGGCTTCATCGCCAAGAAGGCGACGCCGCTGACCGACAGCGTGCAGGCGATCTCGGTCGGCATCGTCGGGGGGGAGCCGATGCTCGACCTCGCCTACACCGAGGACTCCGCAGCCGACACCGACATGAACATCGTGACGACCGGCTCCGGCAAGTTCATCGAGGTCCAGGGCACGGCGGAGCACGCGCCGTTCGACCGCGACGAGCTGGACACGCTGCTCGACCTCGGCCTCGCGGGCAACCGGTCGCTCGCGGCGATCCAGCGCGACGTGCTGGGCCTCGCGTGACCGGCCACACCGTCGTCCTGGCGACGCACAACCAGGGCAAGGTCGTCGAGCTGCGCGGGATCCTCGGCGAGGCCCTCGGCGCGGGCGTCGAGCTCGTCGGGTACGACGGTCCGGAGCCCGTCGAGGACGGCGACACCTACGCGGCCAACGCGCTCATCAAGGCGCGTGCGGCGGTGGCGCACACCGGGCTGCCGGCGCTCGCCGACGACTCCGGGATCGCCGTCGACGCGCTCGGCGGGGCACCCGGCATCCACTCCGCCCGGTACGCCGGGACGCGCGTGGACGCGGACAACATCGCGCTGCTGCTGCGGAACCTCGAGGGCGTCGTGGAGCGGACCGCTGCGTTCGTGTGTGCCGCCGCCTTCGTCACCCCGGACGGCACGGAGCACCTGTTCGAGGCGGTGTGGAACGGCGAGGTCCTGACCGAGCCGGTCGGGGACGGCGGACACGGGTACGACCCGGTGTTCCAGCCGGACGACGCCGACCGTTCGGCAGCACAGCTGACGCGCGACGAGAAGAACGCACTGTCGCACCGGTCGAAGGCGTTCCGGGGGATCGCGCCGATCGTCCGGGAGTACTTCGGGGTCTGACCCGACCGGTCGGAGCTCCGCGGGACGCCGGCGTCTGCGCGGCGTTCCGTGCTCAGGCACAACGAGCGACACCTCGCGCCACGGGTTCCCGTGGCGCGAGGTGTCTTCAGTTGTGCGACGCCGCCGCTGCAGCGCCGTGCGCGGACGGTCAGCGCCGCCAGGCCGCCGGAGCGCCGACGGCCCGCCGACTACTGCTCGGCCGGGCGACCCGAGCCGTCGGCGGTACCCCGCTCGGCGCCACCGCGCTGCGCTGCCTTCTCGGCCTCGGCGGCGTGCCTCGCCTTGCGCGCGGTCCGCCAGTAGTGCAGCCCCGCGGGGACGACCGTGACGAGCACCGCGAGGATGAGGATCACGTCGATGTAGTTCCGCACGACGTACGCGATCGGCGGGATGTACCCGAGGAAGTACCCGAGGAAGGTCACGCCGACACCCCAGACGACCGCACCGACGGCGTTGTACAGCGAGTACTTCTTGTAGTTCATGCGCCCGACCCCGGCCGCGATCGGCAGGAAGGTCCGGACCACGGGGACGAAACGGGCGAGGATGACCGCGAGCGGGCCGAAGCGGTGGAAGAACGCGTTCGTGCGGTCGACGTTCTCCTTCGAGAAGAGTCCGCTCTCCTTGCGCTCGAAGATCGGGGGCCCGGCCTTCTTGCCGATGTAGTACCCGAGCTCACCGCCCAGGAACGCCGCCGCGCCGATCATCAGCGCCGCCGCCCAGATGGGGATGCCGCCGATCTGGCCGCCGCGGTCGAAGGCGAAGAGCCCCGTGATGACGAGCAGGCTGTCGCCGGGGAAGACGAAGCCGATCAGCAGGCCCGTCTCGGCGAAGACGATGGCGCAGACGATGAGCACGGCGATGGCCCCGAAGTGGTCGAGGATGTACTGCGGGTCGAGCCACGGGATCAGGGCGAGTGCGACGGAGTGCATGGTTGTTCCGGTCGTGTCGGGGCGGGGCACGGGGAAGCTCCCGCCTGACGAGGGTACCGCCCGGCGGTGACCGCCCCATCCTCCTGTGGTGTGACTCCACCCGGCGAGCCGACCATCGTGCGGAAGGAGGGACTCGAACCCTCACGCCTGGGGCACAGGAACCTAAATCCTGCGTGTCTACCGATTCCACCACTCCCGCGAGCAGCGGCAGTCTACCGAGGCGTGGACGCGGGGCGGGCGGGAGCCGCGCCTCCAGGCCGTCCGCTCAGCGCAGCCGACGAGGCAGGTACCGCGGCACGTACCGCAGCAGCACCCCCGCACCGACCAGGCCGAGCACCCCCATCACCCCGCTCGCCAACGCCAGCGAGGCGACCGCGGTGACGCCCGAGATCAGCAGTGGCGCCGCAGCCGACCCGAAGTCCCCCGTGAAGCGCCACGCACCGAGGAACGGTGCCGGGTTCCCCCGCGGCGCGAGGTCCGCACCGAGCGTCATGAGGATGCCGCTGCCGACACCGTTGGCGAGGGACATGCCGATCGCGATGCCGACGAACCACCCGACCCTCGCGTCGAGGTGCCCGCTCCAGGCGAGCAGGAAGTAGCTCACGGCGAGCCCGAGCATGCACGGCAGGGCGCTCGCGAGTCGACCCCAGCGGTCCATGATCTGCCCGCTCGTGTAGAAGAGCGCGAAGTCGACGGCGCCCGCGATGCCGATGACGAGCGCGGCCGAGGCGTCGTCGAGACCGACGCTGACCGCCCAGAGCGGCAGGATCACCTGCCGTCCGGCGCGGAGCGCGCCGATGAGCGCCGCTCCGCTGCCGAGCCGTGCCAGGACGGCGCGGTTCTCGCGGATGGTGCGGACGAGGCCGTGTGCCTCGCGTTCGACGAACTGCGCGCCCGTGTCGGTGGGCGGCTCGTCGGGGTGCCGCGCGGGTGCCGTGCGCCGTGCCGCGTCGGCCGCGTCCGGTCCGTGGGTCGCGTCCGTCCCGTCGGTCGCGCTCGTCGAGTCCGGCCTGGAGGCCCTGCTCGGCAACCGCAGACCGCGTGCGCCCGTCGCGGGGTCGCGCAGGACGAGGAGCACGACCGCCGCCGCGAGGCAGCACGCCACGTGGATCCAGAAGGCGCTCTGCGTCGTGCCGGTCAGGTGGACGACGCCGGCCGAGAGGAAGGGCCCGACGAAGTAGCCGAAGCGGAACACACCGCCGAGGCTCGACAGGGCGCGGGCCCGGATCCGCAGGGGGATCGCGGTCGTCATGTAGGCGTGCCGGGCAAGGGCGAAGACGGCGGTCGAGACACCGACCAGGAACACCCCGACGGCGAGCACCCAGGGGCTCGGCGAGACGACGCAGACGAGCAGCCCGACGACGGACACCACGGCGGCGCCGATCATCGCGTTCCGTTCACCGATCCGTCCGACCACGACGCCTGAGGGCACGTCACCGATGAGCTCGCCGACCAGGATCAGCGCGGCGACGAACCCGGCGAACGCGAGGCTCGCGCCGAGGGAGTCGGCGGCGATCGGGATGATCGGGATGATCGCTCCCTCGCCGATCGCGAAGAGCGCCGCGGGCAGGAAGCCGGACAGCAGGACGCCGCGGCGGTCGAAGGCGTCGTTCGTGGTGCTGGTCATCGTCGAGCAACGGTACGCCTGGACTCGTCGGGGGATGCGCTTACCCTGGACACATGCGTGTACTTGCGGCGATGAGCGGTGGGGTCGACTCGGCGGTGGCCGCGGCGCGGGCCGTCGACGCGGGGCACGACGTGGTCGGTGTGCACCTGGCGCTGAGCCGCATGCCGGGCACGCTCCGCACGGGGAGCCGTGGCTGCTGCACGATCGAGGACTCGATGGACGCGCAGCGGGCGGCCTCGGCGCTCGGGATCCCGTACTACGTGTGGGACTTCTCGGCGCGCTTCAAGGAGGACGTCGTCGACGACTTCGTCGCGGAGTACCAGGCCGGCCGCACCCCGAACCCCTGCATGCGGTGCAACGAGCGGATCAAGTTCGCCGCCCTGCTCGAGAAGGCGCTCGCCCTGGGCTTCGACGCCGTGTGCACCGGCCACTACGCCTCGGTCGTGACCGGGTCGGACGGCGCCCGTGAGCTGCACCGTTCGGCGGCGTGGGCGAAGGACCAGTCGTACGTGCTCGGCGTGCTGACGGCCGAGCAGCTGGAGCACGCGATGTTCCCGCTCGGTGCGACACCGTCGAAGGACGAGGTCCGTGCCGAGGCGGCGGCGCGCGGGCTGACCGTCGCGCAGAAGCCCGACTCCTACGACATCTGCTTCATCCCGGACGGGGACACCCGCGGGTGGCTGGCCGACCGCGTGGGGACCGCGCCGGGCTCGGTCGTGGAGCGCGACGGCACCGTGGTCGGCGAGCACGAGGGTGCCACGGGCTACACCGTCGGGCAGCGCCGCGGACTGCACCTCGGACGACCGGCACCGGACGGCAAGCCGCGCTTCGTGCTCGAGATCCGGCCGAAGGACAACACCGTCGTCGTCGGTCCGAAGGAGGCGCTCGACGTCCGGTCGATGGCCGGCTCGCGGTTCACCTGGGCCGGGACCGCTCCGGCCGACCCGGCGACGCCGTTCGCGTGCGACGTGCAGATCCGGGCGCACGCCGATCCGGTCCCGGCGACGGCGCGGGTGACGGACGGCGAGCTCGTGATCGACGTCGACGAGCCGCTGTCCGGTGTGGCTCCCGGTCAGACTGCGGTGGTCTACGTCGGCACCCGGGTGCTCGGGCAGTGCACGATCGACCGCGCCGTCTCGGCGGTGCCCGCGACCGTCTGAGCTTGCCACCGGGGGTCGGGCAGCCGGCTGCGGCCTCGGGCGGCCGGGTGCTGCCGGGGGTCGGGCGGCTGGGGCCGGGGAGCCGGCTGCGGCCGGGGTCGGCGGTGCACGGTAGAACTGAGGCATGAGCGACACGACCCCCGACTCGGCCGACTCGACGTTCGAGACGCTGGCCCCGGCCGACCTCGACGCCGCGCAGGCCCAGCGGGAGGTCGACCGTCTCCGGGTGCGCATCGGCGAGCTGCGCGACCAGTACTACGAGGGCAACGGCTCGACGGTGTCGGACGGCGACTACGACGCGATGGTCCGTCGCCTCGATGCGATCGAGCAGCGCTTCCCGGACCTGCGCACCCCGGACAGCCCGACCCAGACCGTCGGCGGCCAGGCGCAGACGGTGCAGTTCGCGCCGGTCGAGCACGCCGAGCGCATGCTGAGCCTCGACAACGTGTTCAGCCCCGAGGAGCTGACCGAGTGGGCCGACAAGGTGCAGCGCGACGCCGGGTCCGAACGGGTCCGGTTCCTCACCGAGCTGAAGATCGACGGGCTCGCGATCAACCTGCGGTACGAGCACGGTCGCCTCGTGTCGGCGGCGACCCGTGGTGACGGGGTGGTGGGCGAGGACGTCACCGGCAACGTGCGCACCATGGGCACGATCCCCGACCGGTTGTCCGGCGAGGGACATCCGGCCATCGTCGAGGTCCGCGGCGAGATCTTCTTCCCCGTCGCGCAGTTCGACGAACTGAACGCGCGGCAGCGCGAGGCGGGGGAGCGGGTGTTCGCGAACCCGCGCAACGCGGCCGCCGGATCGCTCCGCCAGAAGGAGGAGGGCAAGTCCGAGGCGAAGCGCGCGCTCATGGTCGACCGCCTGCGACGCCTCCGCATGCTCGTGCACGGCATCGGCGCGTGGCCGGTGCGCGAGCTCGAGCGCGACACCGAGGTGCACTCCCAGTCCGAGGTCTACGAGCTGCTGCAGACCTGGGGCCTGCCGACGAGTTCGCACTACCGGGTGTTCGACACCGTGGACGAGGTCATCGGGTTCGTGCGGACGACCGGCGAGCGTCGTGCGTCGGTCGAGCACCAGATCGACGGCGTCGTGGTGAAGGTCGACGACCTGGCCCTGCACGAGGAACTCGGCTCGACCTCCCGTGCACCGCGCTGGGCCATCGCGTACAAGTACCCGCCGGAGGAGGTCCACACGAAGCTCCTCGACGTCGTGGTCAGCGTCGGGCGGACCGGACGTGCGACGCCCTTCGCGGTGATGCAGCCGGCCGAGGTCGCGGGGTCCGTGGTGCGGCAGGCGACCCTGCACAACCAGGACGTCGTGAAGGCGAAGGGCGTCCTGATCGGCGACACCGTCGTGCTCCGCAAGGCCGGCGACGTCATCCCCGAGGTGCTCGGCCCGGTCGTCGAGCTGCGCGACGGCACCGAGCGCGAGTTCGTCATGCCCGCCGCCTGCCCGGAGTGCGGGACGCCCCTCGCACCGGCGAAGGAGGGCGACAAGGACCTCCGCTGCCCGAACGCCCGGAGCTGCCCCGCCCAGGTCCGTGGCCGGGTCGAGCACATCGCCTCGCGCGGCTCCCTCGACATCGAGGGCCTGGGCGAGGTCGCCGCCGCGGCGCTCACGCAGCCGCTGCACCCCGAGCAGCCGCCGCTCGTCACCGAGGCCGGCCTGTTCGACCTGACGATGGAGGACATCGTCCCCATCGAGGTGATCGTCCGCGACGCCGAGACCGGCATGGAGAAGTCCGACGACGACGGCACGCCGAAGCGCGTCACGCCGTTCAGCCGTGCCCGCAAGAAGACCGATCCGCCGTTCGACCCCGACGCGCGCGGAGCCGACCACACGGGTGAGCCGAGCCGCTACCCGTCGAAGAACGCCTTCGAGATGCTGGCGAACATCGAGGCCGCGAAGACCAAGCCGCTCTGGCGCATCATGGTCGGGCTCAGCATCCGGCACGTCGGCCCGGTCGCCGCACGGGCACTCGCGAACCACTTCGGGTCGCTCGACCGCATCCGGGAGGCGTCGCGCGAGGAGCTCGCGGCGGTCGACGGGGTCGGCGGGATCATCGCGGACGCCCTGCTCGACTGGTTCGCCGTGGACTGGCACCGCGAGATCATCGACCGCTGGACGGCCGCGGGGGTGCAGTTCACCACGCCGGACCACCCCGGTCCCGGCGCTGCCGTCGAGGGGGGCGTCCTCAGCGGGGTCACCGTCGTCGCGACGGGCTCGCTCGAGGGGTACACCCGTGAGGGCGCGCAGGAGGCCATCATCGCCGCCGGCGGCAAGGCTGCGTCGAGCGTCAGCAAGAAGACGGACTTCGTCGCCGCCGGTCCCGGTGCCGGGTCGAAGCTCACGAAGGCCGAGCAGCTCGGGCTCCGCATCATCGACGCGGAGCAGTTCCGCCTGCTCGTGACCGAGGGGCCCGGCGCCCTGGAGCCGGACCGGGCGGACGGACCGGAGCCGTCCGACGGCGCCGACGGCCAGGCGACCGACGACGCGGACGCAGGGAGCTGAGCAGCACGGCGGAGCGCGGCTCGCCGTGAGCGACGCGCCGTCGTCCGCGGGGGACCGTCGACGATCCGCACCCAGTTCGAGGGGCAAGTTGCACCGCGCACCCCCTCGTGAGCGCATTCTCCTTACACTCGAGAGGGCATCAATCGTCGGCTGAGGGGGTCGACGACACGGCCTTCCCGGGGAGACCTGATTGCTGCTCATCGCCGCGGCCCTGCTACTCACCGCCTCGATGCACTCGCTGGGAGTGGTCGAGGCTCCTGCCGTGCCCGTCCCGGGAGTGTCCGGCGTGGGCGTCCTGGCCGTGGCCGAGGCGCCCGTCGCGGAGGTGTCCGGGGTCCGGGACCCCGTGGCACGCGATGCTCCGCCCGGCGCCTCGACGACCGCTGCCGGCGGTCACGTCGGCCTCGAGCGGTTGGCGCGGGCGCGCGGCACGGCGTTCCTCGACGCACTCGTCGCGGTCGGTCCTGGCGACCTGGCACGCGCCGACGAGGACGATCGGGTGCTCGCGACCGCCCAGGACCGGCCACCCACCGCGGCCGCCGTCGCACGGTGGTGGGACGCGCTCGGCACCGGCGCACAGGAGCGCCTGGTCGCCCTCGCCCCCGCGGTCGTCGGCAACCTGGACGGGGTGCCGTACGACGTCCGTGACCGCGCCAACCGGACCACCCTCGCCGACGGGGTCGGCACCGACGACCAGGACTCCGACGACCAGGACTCCGATGCCCAGGACTCCGGCGCCGGGTCCGACCGTGCCGCCGCCCGCACCGCGCTGCTCGCGCAGGTCCGGGACTCCCTGCACCGCGAGTCGGGCCAGGCCCCCCGGCGCCTGATCGTGCTCGACACCCGGGGCTCGGGCCGCGCGGCGATCGCGGTGGGGGACCTCGCGACCGCCCGGGACGTGACGGTGGTCGTCCCGGGGATGTTCTTCACCGTGACCGGGCAGATGCA
Source organism: Curtobacterium sp. 260 (assembly GCF_030803485.1). Taxonomy (NCBI): domain Bacteria; kingdom Bacillati; phylum Actinomycetota; class Actinomycetes; order Micrococcales; family Microbacteriaceae; genus Curtobacterium; species Curtobacterium sp. 260. Next base: position 281,445 of record NZ_JAURUY010000002.1, read on the forward strand.
CGACTTCACCGACACCGCGAGCGACCTGTACGACGAGCAGACCACCGTGTCGGCGCTCGCCACGACGCAGACCGCCCGAGGCGTCGCGGACCACGCGTCGAGCGGCACCGCCGTGCTCGCGTGGATGGGCTACCGGACGCCCGACATGTCCAACATCCTGTCGCTCGGACTCGCCCGCACCGGTGCCGAGCGGCTCGAACGGGTGGTCGACGGTCTCGACGCCGTCCGCGGCGACGACCGGCCCCGGTTGAACGTCGTCGCGCACTCCTACGGGTCGACGACGGCGCTGATGGCACTGTCGTCCGGCCGCATGCAGGCGGACTCGCTCACCGTGCTCGGCTCGCCGGGCAGTGCGGTGCAGACCGCCTCCGAGCTCGCGGTGGGACCCGGGCAGGTGTACGTCGGCGACGCGCACAGCGACCCGATCGCGGGCTCCGGGTACTTCGGGACCGACCCGGGTTCGGCGGGGTTCGGGTCGACGCTCCTCGACCTCTCCACGGACACCGTCGAACCGGACGCGGGCGTGTTCCGCCGACCGGTGGGTCACAACGACTACCTCAAGCCGGGGACGGCGTCGCTGCACGACGTCGCCCTCATCGGGGTCGGTCGCGGTGACCTCGTCCGGCACCAGGCCCGGCGCGGCCAGGGTGGCGGCGGGACCGCGCAACCGGTGCCCGACATGTACCTCCTGCGACCCCAGGACCTGCAGCCCCGCGACTGAGCGGACCCGCCCGTGGGCGATGCACGACCCTCCCTGTGGGTGATCCTGTGCGCCGCCGCAGCCCCCGCCCTCCGCACGGCAGAAGCACCCCAGTCCGGGGCCGTACCGTGCCGCCATGCGTGCGATGCGGTGGTCCGGTGCCCTCACGACCTTCCTCGCCATGTCCGGCCTCGCAGGACTGCTGGTCGCGGTCGCGGTGACCCCGGCCGTGGCGGTGGCGGGCGAGGCGACGTCCGGAGCGGTGTCGTTCTTCGAGGACCTGCCGAGCTACCTCGACATCCAGACCCCGCAGCAGGTGTCGTCGGTCTACGCCACGAAGGACGGCCAGCAGGTCAAGATCGCGTCGTTCTACGCCGAGAACCGGACCGACGTCGCCTCGGACGCCATGGCGGAGTCGCTCAAGCGCGCGGCGATCGACACCGAGGACCCCCGCTTCGAGGACGAGGGCGGCATCGACGTGCTCGGGACCGTCCGCGGTGTCGCGGCGACCGTCGTCGGGGGCGACGTGCAGGGCGGTTCGAGCATCACGCAGCAGTACGTGAAGAACGTCCTCGTGCAGCAGTGCGAGCAGCTCACCGGCGCGACCGCGGCCGCCACCCAGGCCAAGGTCGCGGCGTGCTACCAGGACGCCGCCGGGGTGACACCGCAACGCAAGCTGCAGGAGATGCGCTACGCCATCGCGGTCGACAAGAAGTACACGAAGGACCAGATCCTCACCGGCTACCTGAACCTCGTCGGGCTCGGCGGCCGCGTCTACGGCGCCGAGGCGGGTGCCGAGTACTACTTCGGCGTGCACGCGAAGGACCTGTCGCTCCCGCAGTCCGCGACGCTCGTCGCCATCCTCAACAACCCGGCGAACCTGCGCATCGACGAGCCGGACGACGAGGACAACGGCGCGGCGAACGGCTACGCGGCGACGAAGACGCGGCGCGACTACGTCCTGCAGCGGATGTACGTGCACCACGACATCTCGAAGGCGCAGCTCGACCAGGCGGAGGCCACCCCGGTCACGCCGCGGATCACCGACACCGCGAACGGCTGCTCGGCCGCGGCGAGTGCGTACGACGCGGGGTACTTCTGCGACTACGTCCGCGACCAGGTGCTGCAGGACCCGGCGTTCGGCAAGACCGCCGCGGAGCGCATCGAGACCCTCGACACGAAGGGCCTCGAGATCCACACGTCGCTCGACCTCGACCTGCAGGCCCAGGCCCAGTCCGCGCTCTCGTCCTACGTGCCCGCGACGATGACCGGTGTCGACCTCGGCGGCACGAACGTCACCGTCCAGCCCGGCACCGGACGCGTGCTGTCGATGGTGCAGAACACGACGTACACGCAGCGCGACAACGCCGGCCCCGGTGCGACGGCCATCGACTACAACGCGGACACGGCCTACGGCAACTCCGGGGGGTTCCAGACCGGCTCGACCTACAAGGTCTTCACCCTGGCCGAGTGGCTGGCGTCCGGGCACACGCTGTCGGAGTCGGTGCCGACGGGCGAGCACCTGTTCCAGCAGTCCGAGTTCACGAACTCGTGCGAGGCACTCGGCGGGTCCCCCTGGCCCGTCTCGAACGCCGAGGCCGTCCCGGCGAGCATGAGCGTCCAGGCGGCGACCTCGGAGTCGATCAACACCGCGTTCGGCGCGATGGCGAAGCAGCTCGACCTCTGCAAGATCAAGGACCTCGCACAGGCCATGGGCATCCACCAGGCGGACGGCTCGGCCCCGGCGTCGAACCCGGCGTCCGTGCTCGGCACGAACCCGCTCTCGCCGATCGACCTGGCCGAGGCGTACGCGGGCTTCGCGAACGGCGGCGTCGTGTGCACGCCGACCGTCATCGACTCGGTGCGCGAGGCCGACGGCACGACGGTCACGCCCACGCCGTCCAGCTGCACCCGGGGCGTCTCCGCCGAGGTCGCCGGGACGGTCGACCACGCGCTGCAGGGCGTCCTGACCGGCAGCGGCACCGCGGCCTCGGCGAACCCCGGTGACAGCACCCCGAAGTTCGCCAAGACCGGCACGACCGACGCCGACACGCAGAACTGGCTCGTCACGTCGAGCACGAAGTACACCAACGCGACGTGGATCGGCAACGTCAGGGGGCTCGTCGGTCTCGCGAACACGTCCTTCCCGCAGGGCACGACCGGGTACAGCGCGAAGTTCGGCGTCGGCCGCTCGATGATGTCGTGGCTCGACCAGCGCTACGGCGGGGGAGCGCTGCCCGAGCCCGACCCGGCGATGATCGGCTCGACGCCGCGGTCCGTCGACGGTTCGGCCTCGGACGCGGCGACGGGCGGGGACCAGGCGACGCCGGGGACGCGCGCCCAGGCGCCCTCCGCGCCGGGATCGTCCACCGCGGACACGACCGGCGGCACGACGACGGGCGCGCCCGCACCGGGCGGGGCGGCGGGTGCCGGCTCGCAGCCGGGCGCGGGTGCCGGCGCGCCGTCGACCGGGACGGGCCCCGGTGGCGGCGCGCAGGGCACCGGAACGGGCGAGGCGACCCAGCAGCCACCGACGCACGGGTAGGCGGCGACGGCGAGCACGCGACGGTACGCCAGGCCCGGTGCCGGTCCGCCGGACCGGCACCGGGCCTGGCGTACCGGTTCTCCACAGCCCCGGTGACCGTGGTGCCGCCGCCGGACGCGGCCAATAGACTGGTGCGCATTCCACGAACCGATCGACGGAGCACCATGCCTGACATCACGAGCGAGCAGGTCGCCCACCTGGCGAACCTCGCACGTATCGCACTCACGCCCGACGAGATCGAGAAGCTGACCGGGGAGCTGTCGCACATCGTCGAGAGCGTCGCCAAGGTCGCCGAGGTCGCGACCGACGACGTCCCGGCGACGAGCCACCCGGTGCCGCTCGGCAACGTCACCCGACCCGACGTGGTGGGGCAGACGCTGACCCAGGAGCAGGCGCTCTCCGGCGCGCCCGACTCCGACGGCGAACGGTTCCGCGTGACGGCAATCCTGGGAGAAGAGCAGTGACCGACGACCTGACCCGCCTCAGCGCGGCCGCCCTCGCCGACGCCCTCGTGGCGCGCGACGTCTCGAGCGTCGAGGCCACGCAGGCCCACCTCGACCGGATCGCAGCGGTCGACGGCGACGTGCACGCGTTCCTGCACGTCAACGAGAACGCCCTGGCGGCAGCGCGGTCGATCGACTCGCGTCGCGCCGCGGGCGACGACCTCGGTGCGCTCGCCGGTGTGCCGATCGCGATCAAGGACGTCCTGTGCACGCAGGACATGCCGACCACCTCGGGGTCGAAGATCCTCGAGGGCTGGCGGCCGCCCTACGACGCCACCCCGGTCGCGAAGCTCCGCGCCGCCGGTCTCGTGCCGCTCGGCAAGACCAACATGGACGAGTTCGCGATGGGCTCGACGACCGAGTTCTCGGCGTACGGTCCGACGCGCAACCCGTGGGACCTCGACCGGATCCCCGGCGGCTCCGGCGGGGGATCGGCGGCAGCGGTCGCCGCGCACGAGGCCCCCTTCGCCCTCGGCTCCGACACCGGTGGCTCGATCCGCCAGCCGGGTGCCGTCACGGGCACGGTCGGTGTGAAGCCGACCTACGGCGGGGTCAGCCGGTACGGCGCGATCGCACTCGCGTCGTCGCTCGACCAGGTCGGTCCGGTGTCCCGCACGGTCCTCGACGCTGCGCTGCTGCACGACGTCATCGGCGGGCACGACCCGAAGGACTCGACGTCGATCCCTGACGCCTGGCCGTCGATGGCCGCCGCTGCGCGCGAGGGCCTGCAGGCCGACACGCTCCGCGGGCTCAAGGTCGGCGTCGTCGAGGAGCTCGCGGGGGGCGAGGGCTTCCAGGCCGGCGTCACGCAGCGCTTCCAGGAGACGGTCGCGATCCTCGAGCAGGCGGGCGCCGAGGTCGTCGAGATCGCCGCGCCGTCGTTCGCGTACGCGATCAGCGCCTACTACCTGATCCTGCCGGCCGAGGCGTCGTCGAACCTCGCGAAGTTCGACTCGGTGCGCTTCGGCCTGCGCGTCACGCCCGAGAACGGTGCGACCGTCGAGGACGTCATGGCCGCGACGCGTGAGGCCGGCTTCGGCCCCGAGGTCAAGCGCCGCATCATCCTCGGCACCTACGCGCTCAGCGCTGGCTACTACGACGCCTACTACGGGTCCGCGCAGAAGGTCCGCACCCTGGTGCAGCGCGACTTCGCGGCGGCGTTCGACCAGGTCGACCTGCTCATCAGCCCGTCGGCGCCGACGACCGCCTTCCCGCTGGGGGAGCGCCTCGACGACCCGCTGTCGATGTACCTCAACGACCTCACGACGATCCCGGCGAACCTCGCCGGCGTGCCCGGCATGAGCATCCCGAACGGCCTCGCGCCCGAGGACTCGCTGCCGACCGGTGTGCAGCTCATGGCGCCGCAGCGCGAGGACGCCCGCCTCTACCGGTACGGCGCCGCGCTCGAGCGTCTGCTCGAGCAGCAGTGGGGCCGCCCGCTCATCGACAGCATCCCGGACCTCGACCAGTCTCAGCAGTCCGCTGCGCAGGAAGGTGTGATCTGATGGCGCAGAAGGACGCGCTGATGGACTTCGACGAGGCGCTCGAGCGCTTCGAGCCGGTGCTCGGCTTCGAGGTCCACGTCGAACTCGCGACGAAGACCAAGATGTTCTCGGACGCCCCGAACTTCTTCGGCGGCGAGCCCAACACGAACGTGACCCCGGTCGACCTCGGGCTGCCCGGGTCGTTGCCGGTCGTCAACGAGCAGGCCGTGCGCTACTCGATCCAGCTCGGGCTCGCGCTCGGCTGCTCGATCGCGGAGTCCTCGCGGTTCGCCCGGAAGAACTACTACTACCCGGACAACCCGAAGAACTACCAGATCTCGCAGTACGACGAGCCGATCGCGTTCGAGGGTGAGGTCGAGGTCGAGCTCGCCGACGGCACCATCTTCCAGGTGCCGATCGAACGCGCCCACATGGAGGAGGACGCGGGCAAGCTGACGCACGTCGGTGGTGCCACCGGTCGCATCCAGGGCGCCGAGTACTCGCTCGTCGACTACAACCGCGCCGGCGTCCCGCTCGTCGAGATCGTCACGAAGCCGATCTTCGGCGCGAAGGACCGTGCTCCCGAGCTCGGCGCCGCGTACGTCCAGGTCATCCGTGACCTGGTCCGCGCCCTCGGCGTCTCCGAGGCCCGCATGGAGCGCGGCAACCTGCGCTGCGACGCGAACATCTCGCTGCGCCCCTGGGGCCAGGAGAAGCTGGGTACCCGCACCGAGACGAAGAACGTCAACTCGTTCCGCGCCGTCGAGCGCGCCATCCGCTACGAGATCCAGCGCCAGGCCGCGATCCTCGCCGCGGGTGGCACGATCACGCAGGAGACGCGGCACTGGCACGAGGACACCGGGCGCACCTCGGCCGGCCGCCCGAAGTCGGACGCCGACGACTACCGCTACTTCCCGGAGCCCGACCTGCTGCCGGTCGTGCCGGACCCCGCGGTCATCGAGGAACTCCGGGCATCCCTGCCCGAGGCGCCCGTCGCACGTCGCCGCCGTCTCAAGGGGGACTGGGGCTTCAGCGACCTCGAGTTCCAGGACGTCGTCAACGGCGGGCTGCTCGACGAGGTCGAGGCGACGGTCGCCGCCGGTGCCTCTCCGCAGGCCGCGCGCAAGTGGTGGACGGGCGAGATCAGCCGCGTCGCGAACGCGCAGGACGCCGCAGCCGGTGACCTCGTGTCGCCGCAGCACGTCGCCGAGACGATCGCGCTCGTCGAGTCCGGTGACCTGACCGACCGTCTGGCGCGCCAGGTGCTCGAGGGGGTCATCGCGGGCGAGGGGTCGCCGGCGCAGGTCGTCGAGGCCCGTGGGCTCAAGGTCGTCTCCGACGACTCGGCCCTCACCGCAGCGGTCGACCAGGCACTCGCCGCCCAGCCGGACGTCCTCGCCAAGATCCAGGACGGCAAGGTCCAGGCCGCCGGCGCGATCATCGGCGCGGTCATGAAGGCGATGCAGGGTCAGGCCGACGCGGCCCGCGTCCGCGAACTGGTCCTGGAGCGCGCGCAGCAGTCGTAGCGTCCGGCCGCGACGGACGGGAGGCACGGGGCCGGCTGGCCCCGTGCCTCCCGTCCGTCGTCGGCACCGACCGGACCGGACCAACCTGGGGACGTGTCAGCGACCCGGTGACAGGATGGGTCGTGACCGCAACGATCCGCGCCATCGGGACCGCCGTCCCCGACACCACCCTCGACCAGGGTTCGGTGCGTGACCTGTTCGCCGGGCAGCCCGGCCTCGGCCGCCTCGGCGCACGGATCGTCCCCGCGGCGTTCGACGCATCCGCCGTGGAGCACCGGCACACGGTGATCGAGGAGCTCGACGCCTCGCGGCCCGGCGGGCTCTTCCGACAGGACTCCGGCACGCTCGTCTCACCGTCCACCGGTACACGCAACGACCGCTACCGGGAGCTCGCTCCGGCGCTCTTCGTCGCGGCCGCCCGTGACGCCGTCGAGCGCGCCGGGGTGGCACCGGACCGGGTCACCCACCTGGTGACCGTCTCGTGCACGGGGTTCACGCAGCCCGGACCGGACATCGACGTCGTCGACCAGCTCGGACTGCCCGCCGGGGTGTTCCGACACCACATCGGCTTCATGGGGTGCTGCGCCGCCTTCCCGGCGCTGCGGATCGCGGCGGCCTTCGCCGAGGCGGACCCGGACGCGGTCGTGCTCGTCGTCTGCGCGGAACTCTGCACCCTGCACGTCCGCGCGTCGGACGACCCGGACCAGATCGTCGCGAACAGCGTCTTCGGCGACGGCGCGGCGGCGGCGGTCGTCACGGCGGGCGGGCCGGGTCTGCGCATCGAGCGGTTCGCGACGGCGACGGTGCCCGAGGGCGCGTCCGAGATGGCGTGGAACATCGGTGACGAGGGCTTCGAGATGGTGCTCTCCACCGCCGTCCCGAAGCTCGTCGGTGTGCACGTGCCGGCTGCCGTCACCGCGCTGCTCGGCGAGGGCGAGACCTTCGCCGACGTGCCGGTGTGGGCGGTGCACCCCGGTGGACGGGCGATCCTGGACCGGGCGCAGGACGCCCTCGAGCTGCCCGACGGCGCGGTCGCGTCGAGCCGCGCCGTGCTCCGCGACCACGGGAACATGTCGAGCGCGACGGTGCTGTTCGTGCTCCGCGACGCCGTCGAGCAGGGCCTCGCGCCCGGATCGCCGGTCGCGGCCGTCGCGTTCGGTCCCGGGCTGACGGTGGAGAGCGCGAGGCTCACGGCGGTCGAGGCGTGACGGACCGGCCACGGACCGTGCGCGGCACGGACGGCGGACGTGAGCCCGGAGCCCGAGCGGTCGACCTCCGACAGCGGGACACGGTCCTGCAGGAGCTCATGGACGACCCGGGGTGCGACCCGCGGGTGCTCGATCGGACGTTCCGGCGGTTCGCCGTGGTGAACTCGCTGGTCAGCGGGTGGCGGGCGGTCTGGCGGACGCACGTCGTCCCCGCGCTGCCACCGAGCGGTCGTGCGCGGGTCCTCGACCTCGGCTGCGGTGGCGGCGACCTGGCGCGCTCGCTCGTGCGGTGGGCGGGCAGTGACGGGTTGTCGCTCGAGGTCGTCGGGGTCGACCCGGACGAACGCGCCATCGCTGCAGCCCGACGGTCGACGGCGCGCGGGGTGACCTTCCGGCAGGCGTCGAGCACGGACCTCGTCGCCGCGGGAGAGCGGTTCGACGTCGTCGTGTCGAACCACGTGCTGCACCACCTGGACGACGACGCCCGAGCGGCCTTCCTGTCGGACTCCGAGCAGCTGGCCACCGGTCGGAGCCTCCACTCGGACATCCGTCGGTCGCGGCAGGCCTACCGCGCGTACGCGCTGGCATCCCCGCTCGTGTCCGCCGGGACGTTCGTCCGGGTGGACGGGCTCCGCTCCATCCGCCGGTCGTTCACCGTGCCGGAGCTGCAGGAGGCGCTCCCCGCGGGGTGGACCGCCGAGCGGGCGGCGCCGCACCGGGTGCTCGCGGTGCGCGACGCCTGACGGACGACACCGCCCACTCAGCCCACCCGGGTGCTACGGACGCAGCAGCACCTTGATCGCGCGCCGCTCGTCCATCGCCGCGTACGCCTCGGCGGCCTGGTCGAGGGGCAGCTCGAGGTCGAACACCCGGCCCGGCTCGATCGTCCGCGAGAGCACGTCGGGCAGCAGCTCCTCGATGTACGCGCGGGCGGGGGCCATCCCGCCACCCACGGTGATGTTCTTCGCGAACAGGAAGGGCATCGGCAGTTCGGGTGCACCCGCGGGGACCCCGACGTAGCCGACGTTGCCGCCGGGGCGGACGACCCGCAGCGCCTGGTCCATGCTCTCCGCGGTACCGACGGCCTCGAGGGCACAGTCGGCGAGCTCCCCGCCGAGCAGTTCGCGCACGGCGGCGATGCCCTCCTCGCCGCGGGTCTCGACGACGTCGGTCGCCCCGAACTCCCGCGCCAGCGCCTGGCGGTCCGTGTGCCGGCTCATCGCGATGATGCGCTCGGCGCCCAGGCGCGCGGCGGCGAGCACCGCGGACAGGCCGACCGCGCCGTCGCCGACGACCACGACGGTCTTCCCCGGGCCGACCTCGGCCGACACGGCGGCGTGGTGTCCCGTCGAGAAGACGTCGGAGAGCGTGAGGAGCGACGGCACGAGGTCGTCGTCCACCGGGCCCGGGACCTTCACGAGCGTCGCCGCGGCGTCGGGCACCCGGACGTACTCCGACTGGGCGCCGCCGATCGGGTGGCCGTAGGCGTCGGTCGTGCCCCCGAAGATCGAGCTGTGCTCGCAGCCGCTCGTCATGCCGTGCGTGCACGCCTGGCAGGTGCCGTCGTTCGTCGTGAACGGCGCGATGACGAAGTCGCCGGCGGACAGGCCCGTGACGTCGGCGCCGACGGACTCGACGACGCCCACGAACTCGTGCCCGATGGTGTGGGCCTGCTCGGTCCCGCGGACGCCGCGGTACGGCCAGAGGTCCGATCCGCAGACGCAGGACGCGGTCACCTTGACGACGGCGTCGGTGGGCTCGATGAGGACGGGGGTGTCGCGCTCCTCGACGCGGATGTCGCGAGGGGCGTGGATGACGGTTGCGCGCACGGTGTGGCCTTCCGATCGGGGGTGGACGCGGCGCGTACCGTGACGCGCCAGGGTGCCGGCGCCGTTGCGGGACCCGTCGACACTACGCTTCCCGGGTGGACGACGACCGGTACGGCAGTGACGTGCTCTCGGGCGACTGGCGCTCGAAGGGCGTCAAGAAGGTGCGGCAGGTGCCGCTCGAACGCGACATGGTGCTCGAGGACCCCGACTCCGGGTGGGCGGGCGCCGTCGTCGGGCTCGAGGCGGGCAACGTCGCCCTGGAGGACTGGAAGGGTCGCACCCGCGCCTTCCCCTTCACCGGGCAGTTCCTGCTCGAGGGCGAACTCGTCACCCTCGGTCGTCCGCAGGCGCCGGTCGGTCGCTCCGCCGCGGCTGCACCCCCGGCTCGCGCCGCCGGTGCGGACGGGAGGCCCGGGGCCGCGCCCGCCGTGCGGCACACGACCGACGGTGGTCGCCTCCGGACCGCGTCGGGTTCGTTCGCCGTCGAGCAGCAGCGGGCACGAGTGGCGCTGCCCTCGCGGATCATGGTCGAGGGCAGGCACGACGCCGAGCTCGTGGAGAAGGTCTGGGGCGCCGACCTCCGTGTCGAGGGCGTCGTCGTCGAGTACCTGGAGGGCGTCGACAACCTGGCCGACGTGCTCGACGAGTTCCGGCCCACCCGAGAGCGTCGCGTCGGGGTGCTCGTCGACCACCTCGTCCCGGGGTCGAAGGAGTCCCGGTTCGCCGACGCGGTGATGCGCGGGAAGTGGGGCGCGCACGTCCTCGTCGTCGGGCACCCGTTCGTCGACGTCTGGCAGTCGGTGAAGCCGGCGCGCCTCGGGCTCGAGGCGTGGCCGACGATCCCTCGCTCGATCGAGTGGAAGAAGGGCATCCTGCAGCACCTCGGGTGGCCCGCCGCGGAGCAGGCCGACGTCGCCCGTGCATGGCAGCGGATCCTCGGGCAGGTCCGGACCTTCAACGACCTGGAGCCACAGCTGCTCGGGCGCGTCGAGGAGCTCATCGACTTCGTGACCGAGCCGCGGGCCTGAGCACGGCACCACCCGGGGCCGGATCGCCCGGGGCGGGGCCGACCCGCGCCTCCCGTCCGTCCCGTTCGCCGAGCGGGCGGAACCGGCGGGGGCGGACCACCTCTGCTGCCGTTCCTTCCCGCTCGCCGGCCCCCGCGTCCGGCGACCACCGCGAGCGGGCGGATCGCGTACTCCCGCGCCCGGCCCGGTTGCCGTTCCTTCCCGCTCGCCGGCCCCCGCGTCCGGCGACCATCGCGAGCGGGCGGAACGCGTACTCCCGCGCCCGGTCCGGTCGCTGGTTCCTTCCCGCTCGCCGGCCCCCGCGTCCGGCGACCATCGCGAGCGGGCGGAACGCGTACTCCCGCGCCCGGCCCGGTCGCCGGTCCCGCCCGCTCGCGCGACGTGTCGGCTCGCGCGTCCGGTACCGAGCGCGAGAGGGCGGAACGCGCAGGTCCGCGCATGGCTGCTCGACCGATCCGCCCGCTCGCCGGGTGGTGCCGGACGCTCACTCCGAGCGGGCGGATCTCGCACCTGCGCGCCCGGTCCGGCAGGCGTTTCCGCCCGCTCGCGGCACACCTGACCGCTCGCCGCACCGCGCCGGGCTGACGAGGGGGCGGAACGTGCAGGCCGCTCGGCGAGCGCGGCGCGTTTCCGCCCGCTCGGGCGCGCTCCGCGGGCAACCGCGCCGCGCGGCCTACTGTTGAGGGATGGACGGCATCGACGGTCGCGTGCGGAGCGCGGTCGACGTGTGGTTGCGCTGGCTGCCGCGCTGGCAGATCGGGACCGCCCGCCCGCGGACGCGGATCTGCCGGAAGTGCACCGGTTCTCCGATCGCCTCGGCAGCGGGCTTCGGCCCGGACGTGCCGCACGCCGTCCAGCACGCGTTGATCGGTCGGATCTCGACCATCGTCGAGGACGCCGTCGACGAGTACACCGCGAAGAACCTCCCGCTGCTGCACCGTGAGCTCGAACGGGCCGCCGCGCGGAAGCGGCACGCGGGCTACCAGCCGACCGAGGGCCTGTCGCCGGAGTTCCAGGGACTCGACGTGGACCCGGAGCCGTCGCCCGGGGAGCCGTTCCTGTTCACCCTCGACGAGATGACCGGCACGGGGGCGGGGGAACAGACGCCGCGCGAACCGCTGTCCGACGAGGCGAAGGCTGCACTGCGGCACGAGATCGCCCTGTCCGACGAGTGTGCGCGCGCCACGGGGACGGCCGTGTGCCTGGCCCTCGTCGAGCACCGTCCGCGGATCGCCGAGGCCGTCGAACGCCTGGTCGAACCGCAGATCGCGGCGCTCGTGTCCGACATGTTCCGCGGGTTCGACCTGCCGGAGGAGAACGGTCGCCCCGGGCTGTTCTGAGCGCCGGCCTCGGCGGGGCAGGGTCACGGCGGGGCAGGGTCACGACGGGCAGGGTCACGACGGGCAGGGCAACGACGGGGCAGGGTCACGACGGGAGGGTGCGCCGACCGGGCGGGGGTCACGAGCAGCGCTCCGACCGCGCGAGAATGGTCGGGTGACTCGCACCTGGGGCTGGCTCGCAGCCGTCGTCGACATCGTCCTCATCGTCGCCTTCGCGCTCATCGGGCGGTCCTCCCACGCCGAGGCCTCGTCGCTCTCCGGACTGTGGACGACGGCGTACCCGTTCCTGGTCGGCTGGCTCGTCGGGTACCTGGTCGTGCGCGGCTGGCGGCGCCCGCTCCGGGTGTGGCCGACGGGCGTGGTGGTGTGGGTGGCGACCGTCGCGATCGGGATGCTGCTCCGCGTGCTGACCGGGCAGGGCGACGTCGCGGGGGATCCGCTGCCCCTGTCGTTCGTCATCGTCGCGACGATCTCGCTGGCGGTCTTCCTGCTGGGGTGGCGGTTGCTCGCCGGGCTCGTCCTCCGCACCGGGCGGCGGGGTCGCGGGCGCGCCTGAGCGGTCGCCGGCGCTCGTCGCCGTGGCGGGAGCCCCGTCCTCGTCGCCCGCCCGGGTGCCGCCGACGAGCGCTCCAGGGCCTGGTCGACGGCACTCGGCGCGCGCCGACACCGCTCTCGGCCAGTTCTGTGCGGCCGTACAGTCAGCGGTCGCCGACGCTCCCTAGGGTGGCACCGACGGACCCTCCCGACCGGGGCGGACCGCACCGAAGGAGCAACGACATGGGATTCCTCGACCGACTGCTCGGCCGTCCCGAGCGCGACCGCGACCAGCAGAACGGGTGGGCCCAGCCGCAGCAGCCGCAGCAGCAGGGCTACCGGTACGGACAGCAGTCGTACCAGGTGCCTCCCGTCCCGCAGGGACAGCAGGACGGCGACCAGCAGTACGGAGCCCAGCAGTACGGAACCCCGCAGGGCCAGCAGTACGGCGGCCAGCAGTACGGGACCCCGCAGTGGGGCGGTCCCGCTCAGCCCAGCGGCCAGCAGTACGGCGGACAGCGGCCGGGCGGACCGCAGGGCGCAGCGTCCACCGACGACGAGCGCGCTGTCGAGCGCTACCGCTACCTGCTCCGCACGGCGCCGCCGGAGCGCATCGAGGAGGTCCACGCCGAGGCCTTCGCGACCCTGACGCCCGAGCAGCGTCGGATGGTCTACGACGAGTTCACCCGCAGCGCCCCGGACGGCGAGGCCCCCCGCGGGGACGACCCGCGGTCCCTCGCCCAGGCGGCGACCCGCTCGGAGATCCGGCAGCCCGGCTTCATGGAGCGCTCGCTCGGCGGCATGAACGGCGGCGCGGGAGCGATGGGCCAGCGCGGTGGTCCGTCGTTCGGCCGGATGATCGGCGCCTCGATCCTCGGCACGGTCGCCGGGTACGTCATCGGCTCGGCGATCATGAGCGCCTTCCTGCCCGACGCCGGATCGTTCGACGGCGGTACCGATGCTGCGGGCGACGGCGGTTCGGAGGACACTGGTGCCGACTCCGGTGACGGCGGGGCGTCCGATGCGGGCGCGTCCGACGGCGGCGGGTACGAGAACGCGGGCTGGGACGACGGCGGCGGAGACTTCGGCGGCGGCGGTTTCGGCGACTTCGGTGGTGACCTCGACGTCTGAGTGACGTCGTCGCTCCCTCCGACCCCACACCACACCGACGTGGCCGACGAGGGAGCGACATGGCCATCATCGAAGCCTCCGGGCTGACCAAGACCTACCGATCGCGCTCGGGTCCGGTGCACGCGCTGGCCGGGCTCGACCTGTCCGTCCCCGAGGGCACCGTCACGGCGCTGCTCGGACCGAACGGCGCGGGCAAGACCACCACCGTGAAGGTCCTCACGACGCTCGTCACCCCGGATTCCGGCCGGGCGACGATCGACGGTATCGACGTGGTCGCCGATCCGCAGGCCACCCGGCGGTCCATCGGTGTGTCGGGGCAGTACGCCGCGGTCGACGAGAACCTCACCGGGGCCGAGAACCTCGAGATGATCGGCCGGCTGTACCACCTCGGTCGACGGGCAGCGTGGCAGCGGGCGCGCGAACTCATCGAGGTGTTCGACCTGTCCGAGGCCGGAGACCGACCCGTGAAGGGCTTTTCCGGCGGCATGCGTCGGCGCATCGACCTCGCCGGTGCGCTCGTCACGAACCCGCGCGTGCTGTTCCTCGACGAGCCGACCACCGGACTGGACCCCCGGAGTCGCCTGGCCCTCTGGGCGGTCATCGAGGGCCTGGTCGGCGACGGCGCCACCGTGCTGCTCACGACGCAGTACCTCGAGGAGGCCGACCAGCTCGCCGACGACATCGCCGTGATCGACGACGGACGGGTGATCGCCGAGGGCACCGCCGACCAGCTCAAGGCACAGGTCGGTGGACACCGTGTGGTGGTCACCCTGGTGGACGAGGACGACCGGGAGGCCGTGGTCACCGCCCTGCGCCGCCACGGCGTCGGGGACGTGGAGACGTCGGCCGACGGGCGCACCTCCGGCATCGCGGTCGAGGCCGGACCGCAGGCGCTCCAGCGGGTCCTCGCCGACCTGGGCGAGGCGGGCATCCGGCTGCACGACGCCGGCATGCGACGCCCGACGCTGGACGACGTCTTCCTGCGCCTCACGGGACACGCCGCCACGGCGGACGAGGAGGACGCGTCGGACGGTGGCGGCGGCGCGGGGGCGGGACGTGCCTCCCGGCCGGGCCGACGCGACGCGGTGGGAGCCGCAGGGGAGACGAACGACAGCACCCCGGAGCGTGTCCGGTGACCGCCGTCGGCGCGTCGCGGCAGCAAATGCCGGTGGTCGTGACCTCGCCCGTCGCGATCTGGTTCGAGGACGGCTGGACCGTCACGCGACGGAACCTGACGAAGATCAAGCGGTCCCCGGACATGCTCGTCTTCGCGGTGCTGCAGCCGATCATGTTCGTGCTGCTCTTCAGCCAGGTCTACGGCGGGGCGATCCAGGTGCGGGGGACGGACTACACGCAGTTCCTGATGGCGGGGATCTTCGCGCAGACCGTCGTGTTCGGGGCGACCTTCTCGGGGTCGGCGATGGCGCAGGACCTCAAGGAGGGCCTGATCGACCGCTTCCGGACCCTGCCGATGTCGGCGTCGGCGGTGCTCGTCGGGCGCACGAACTCGGACCTGGTGCTCAACGCGATCTCGATGGTGATCATGATGCTGACCGGGCTGGCGGTCGGGTGGCGGGTCGGGTCCGCACCGCACGAGTTCCTCGCCGGGGTCGGGCTGCTCCTGCTCTTCAGCTACGCGTTCAGCTGGGTGATGGCGCTGCTCGGGATGAGCGTCCGGACGCCGGAGGTCATCAACAACGCGTCCTTCATGGTGCTGTTCCCCCTGACGTTCATCTCGAACGCCTTCGTGCCGAGCGAGACGATGCCGCTCGTGCTGCGGGTGTTCGCCGAGTGGAACCCCGTGTCGTCGCTCGTGCAGGCAGCACGGGAGCTGTTCGGCAACGTCGGCACGGCTCCCGTCCCCGACGTCTGGACGATGCAGCACCCGGTCGTGACGGTGCTGATCGGGATCGTGGTGCTGCTCGTGGTGTTCGTGCCGCTGTCGGTGCGGAAGTACACCAGGATCAGCGCGGGCTGAGGCGCCGTCCACAGACCCGGTCGTGGGGTGCCCGAGGGTCGTCGGGACCGCTTACCATCGACTCTCGTGACCGCGACCGAAGCCGAGCGTGCCGCCCAGGGCGGCGCCACGGGGCGACCCTCCGACCGCAGCGAGCGGCTGCGCCGCTGGATGCTGCACGGAGCCGACCAGGGTGCCTCGCACCAGGGCCCCCACCAGGTCGAGGTCGAGAAGACCCACTCGTGGTGGCGGGTCATGTGCCTGACCGGCGTCGACTACTTCTCGACGCTCGGCTACCAGCCCGCCATCGCGGCGCTCGCCGCCGGGCTGCTGTCGCCCATCGCGACGATCGTGCTCGTGCTCGTGACCCTGTTCGGCGCCCTGCCCGTGTACCGACGGGTCGCGTCGGACAGCTTCAAGGGTGCCGGCTCGATCATGATGCTCGAGAAGCTGCTGCCGTGGTGGGCCGGCAAGCTCTTCGTGCTCGTGCTGCTCGGGTTCGCCGTGACCGACTTCATGATCACGATGACGCTCTCGGCCGCCGACGCCACCGCGCACATCGCCGAGAACCCCTTCACGCCGCACTGGTTCACCGAGATCCCGGTGCCGATCACGCTCGTGCTGCTGCTCCTGCTCGGCGTCGTGTTCCTCCGCGGGTTCAAGGAGGCCATCGGCATCGCCGTCGGGCTCGTCGCGGTGTTCCTCCTGCTCAACGCGGTCGTCGTCGTCGTGGCGCTGTGGCACGTGTTCGAGCGTCCCGTCGTCGCGAGCGACTGGTGGTCGAACCTCACCGCGCAGCACAGCAACCCGCTCGTGATGATCGGGATCGCGCTGGTCGTGTTCCCGAAGCTGGCGCTCGGCCTCTCCGGCTTCGAGACGGGCGTGGCGGTGATGCCGCAGGTGCGCGGCGGGGCCGGTGACGACCCGGACGGCCGCCCCGAGGGACGGATCCGCGGCACGAAGCGCCTGCTGACGACCGCCGCGATCATCATGAGCACGTTCCTCATCACGTCCTCGATCGCCACGACCTTCCTCATCCCGCAGCAGGAGTTCCAGCCGGGCGGCGGCGCCAACGGTCGCGCCCTGGCGTTCCTGGCGCACGAGTACCTCGGCAACGTCTTCGGGTCGGTCTACGACGTGTCGACGGTGGCGATCCTGTGGTTCGCGGGCGCGAGCGCGATGGCCGGCCTGCTCAACCTCGTCCCGCGCTTCCTGCCCCGCTACGGCATGGCGCCGCAGTGGGCACGTGCGACCCGGCCGCTCGTGATCATCTTCACGCTCATCGCCTTCGCGATCACGATCATCTTCGAGGCGAACGTCGACGCGCAGGGCGGCGCCTACGCCACGGGTGTCCTCGTGCTCATCACGAGCGCGGCCGTCGCGGTGACGCTGTCGGCTCGGCGGCGGCAGCAGAAGAAGCGGACGATCGGCTTCGGGGTCATCGCGGTGGTGTTCGTCTACACCACGGTCGCGAACGTCATCGAACGTCCGGACGGCGTCCGCATCGCGGCGGTCTTCATCATCGCCATCGTCGTCGTGTCGCTGGTGTCCCGCGTGCGGCGGTCGTTCGAGCTCCGGGCGTCGTCGATCGAGCTGGACGCGACCGCCCGGCAGTTCATCGAGGCCGACGCCGACCAGTTCAGCTCCGTCTGCATCATCGCCAACGAGCCGGGCGCCGGGACCGCCGAGGCCTACCGGTCGAAGGGGCGCGAGGAACGCCGCGACTCGGGCATCCCCGCGCGCGTGCCGACGATGTTCCTCGAGGTGCTGCCGGCCGACTCGTCCGACTTCGAGGAGGACCTGGTCGTCGAGGGACACGTCGTGCAGGGCCACCGCGTCCTGCGCGTCCGGTCCGGCAACGTGCCGAACACCATCGCGTCGACGCTGCTCGCCGTGCGGGACATCGCCGGCGTCGTGCCGAGCATCTACTTCGAGTGGAACGAGGGCAGCCCGATCCAGAACGCCCTGCGCTTCGTGTTCACCGGGGTCGGCGACGTCGCCCCGGTGACGCGCGAGGTCCTGCGCGAGGCGGAGCCGGACGTGCACCGGCGGCCGACCGTCCACGTGTCGTGACCGACCCGGCGGCGGTGGGTCGTGCCTCCCGTCCGGTGGGCGGCCCCGTGGCGGTCCTCGTCGCCGCCGCCGTGTGGGGGACGACGGGGACCGCGACCCACTTCGCACCCGGCGTTCCCGCGTTCGTCTTCGGTGCGGTCACGTTCGGTCTCGGCGGGCTCGTCCTCGCCGCGACGACGGGTCGCTCCGCGCTGCGCGCGGTCGTCCGACCCGGTGCACGGAGCTGGGTGCTGCTCGGCGCGGTCTCGCTCGTCGTGTACGCGGTGGCGTTCTACGCAGCACTCGCGGACGCGGGGGTCGCGCTCGGCACGACGGTGGCCATCGGGTCGTCGCCGCTCTTCGCGGGCATCGTGGAGTGGGCGGCGGACGGGAGGCGTGTCACCGGTCGCTGGGTCGTCGCCACCCTGGTGAGCGTGGTCGGCATGGTCGTCGTGACGCTCGCGAGGTCGACGGCACCGGGCGACGGGTCCCTGCTGCTCGGGCTCGGCAGCGCACTGCTCGCCGGACTGACGTACGCCACCTACTCGTGGGCGGTCGCGCGGGGGATGCACGCGGCGACCCGGCCGGCCCCGGTGCCGCCGGCACTGCCGACCGCCGTGTCGGGCAGTGCGGCCGGTGCCGGCGGGCGCGGGGTGGTCGGCGCCGTGTTCGGGCTGGCTGCCGTCCCGCTCGTCGTGCTCGCGGCGGTCGCGGGACGTGACGCGCTCGTCGTCGGGGCGAACTGGCCCGTGTTCGTGTACCTCGCGCTCGTGCCGACGGTGCTCGGACACTCGCTGTACGCGGTCGGGCTGCGGCGGGTCAGCGCCTCGGTCGCGACACTGCTGTCGCTGTTCGAGCCCGTGGTCGCCGCGGTGCTCGCCGTGCTCGTGGTCGGCGAACACCTCGGCGGTGCCGGGTGGCTCGGGATCGCGCTCGTCGTCGCCGGCCTCGCGCTGCTCGCGGTCCCGCGACGGAGCGGCCCGCCTACTTCGCGGTGATCTGGTCCCGCACCTTGCGGCGGAGCACCTTGCCGATCATCGAGCGCGGCAGGTCCTCCACCACGACGATGCGCCGCGGCACCTTGTAGGCCGCGAGCTGCTCGCGCGACCACGCACGGAGCGCCTCGGCGTCGAACGACTCCCGGTCCTTCGGCACGACCGCCGCGACGACCTGCTCGTTGCCGCCCTGCGTGATGCCGACGACGGCGACCTCGCGCACGCTGGGGTGCTTGAGCAGGGCGTCCTCGACCTCGGACGGCGAGACGTTGAAGCCGCCGGTGATGATGAGCTCCTTGAGCCGGTCGACGATGCTGACGAAGCCGTCCGCGTCGATCGACACGACGTCACCGGTGCGGAACCAGCCGTCGGGCGTGAAGACCTCGTCGGTGGCCTCGGCCTTGCCCCAGTAGCCGCGGAACACCTGCGGGCCCCTGACCTGCAGCTCGCCGGCCTCGCCCGTGCCGAGCACCTTCGTCTGGTCGTCCGGGTCGACCACGCGGGCCTCGGTGGACGACAGCGGCAGTCCGATCGCGCCGAGGCGACGCTCCGGGGAGACCGGGTTGGCCATGAGGACGGGGGAGCACTCGGACAGGCCGTAGCCCTCGACGAGGTAGCCGCCGGTCCGGGCCTCCCACGGCTCGACGACGCTCTGCGACAACGGCATGGCGCCCGAGATGCCGATCTCGATGCCCTGCAGGGACACCTTCGCCGAGTCCGCCGCGTGCTGCAGTCGGGTGTAGATCGGCGGCACGGCCGGCAGGAACGTCGGCGGGTGCTTCTTCATCGCCTTGAGGACGAGTGCCGGGTCGAACGCCGGGAAGAGCACCAGCCGCGAGGCCATGCTCATCGCGAAGGTCAGGCACAGCGTCAGACCGTAGGCGTGGAACATCGGGAGCACCGCGTACACCGTGTTGTCGCCCCGGCGGATCGTCGGGACCCACGCCCGTGCCTGCGCAGCGTTGGCGAGCAGGTTCCGGTGGCTCAGCACCGCACCCTTCGGCACCCCGGTGGTGCCGGACGTGTACTGGATGAGCGCGACGTCGGTGGTGCCCGGGCGCGGGTGACGCTTCGACAGCTTGCGCGTCGAGACGAGGTCGTCCCACTTCGTCGTGCCACGCACGCTCGTGGTGAGCTTCGCGCGCGATTCGCGGGCCTTGGCCACCGGCAGCGACAGGGCGATGCGGGTCGCACGGGGCATCGCGCGCGTCAGGTCGACGGAGACGATCGCGTCGAGGCGCAGGTCCGCGGGGAAGTCCTGGAGCGTGGAGACGGACTTGTCCCACGCGATCGCGACCTTCGCGCCGTGGTCCTCGAACTGGTGCCGGAGCTCGCGGGCCGTGTAGAGCGGGTTGTGCTCGACGACGATCGCCCCGAGCCGGAGCACCGCGTAGAACGCCACCACGTGCTGCGGGCAGTTCGGCAGCACGATCGCCACCCGGTCGCCGGCACCGACGCCGAGCTTCCGCAGGCCGTTCGCGGCCCGCAGGATCTGCTCCTGCAGGTCGGCGTACGACGTCGTCCTGCCGAAGAACTCGAGCGCCACCTTCCCCGGGAAGCGGTCCGCGGACTGCTCCACGATGTCGGAGAGCGAGCCCGTGGGCTCGTCGATGTCGTGCGGGACCCCCGGGGCGTACGAGGCAAGCCAGGGACGAGGCGTGTCGATGCTCACTCGGCCAACCTACCGGCGGAGCCGTGCTCGTTGTCAGGGGCACGACGGACGATGGGTGCATGGCTTCCGTGTCCGACGCGTTCCGCTCCCGCCTCAACGACACCTTCACCAACGGCGCGACCGAGCGTCCCGCCTGGATCGACGAGCTCGAACAGGGCTCCGACGCGGGCTTCTTCGGCCCGGGCTCCGCGACCTGGGCCGTGCACGGCGGCAACCACACCGTGCTCGCGGGGGTCCGGGCGCTGCTCGTGCAGGCGCTGCACCCCGGGGCCCTCGCCGGGGTGGCCGACCACTCGCGCTACCGCGAGGACCCGTTCGGCCGCCTCGCCGGCACCATCCGGTGGATCTACACGGTCTCGCACGGCGACACGCAGCAGGCCACGCACGCCAGCCAGTGGGTGCGGAAGCTCCACGAGCGGGTGGTCGGCGAGTACGTCGACGGCCACGGCGTCACGAAGCCGTACGCCGCGAACGACCCCGACCTGGCGCGGTGGGTGCACCTCGCCTTCACCGATGCCTTCCTGCGGAGCGCCCAGGTGTGGGGCAAGCCCATCCCGGGTGGTGCCGACGCCTACGTGCGCGAGTGGGCGGTCGCCGGGCGACTGATGGGGGTCGAGGACGCTCCGGAGTCGGACGCCGAACTCCGAGCACAGATGAACGGGTACCTCGACCGCGGCGAGCTCAAGGCCGACGCCCGGACGCACGACGTGGTCCGGTTCATCAAGGACCCCCCGCTCGCCAGGCTCCTCCGACCGGGCTACCGGGCGTTGTTCGACGGAGCGGTCGCGTCGCTCGACCCGCGACACCGGTCGATGCTCGCGCTGCGGACGCCCGGGGTCGGGCCCGTGCAGCTGCCGGTGCGGCAGGTCGCCGGCGTGGTGCTCGACGGCATCGGCGCGGTGCTGGGGACGACCCCGGGAACCGAGCGCGCGGCGCTCGTCCGGATCGCCCGGTTGGAGCAGGAATCGCGTCAGGACGCCACCGCTTGAGCGGTGCGCCGTCCGTGCGGCGTTCCCGGACTGACTGACCTGACGGACAGGAGGCGCGGTGCCAGCTGGCACCGCGCCTCCCGTCCGTCGTCCGGTCGCGTCAGAAACCGGACGGCACCCGCGGCGTGTAGGCGGACTCGAGTCGCGACACCTCATCGGGCGTCAGCTCCATCGCGACCGCCGCCACGGCGTCGTCGATGTGGTGCTCCTTCGTCGCGCCGATGATCGGCGCGGTGACGGCGGGCTTGCCGGCCACCCACGCCAGGGCGACCTGCGCCATGCTCGCGCCGCGGGCCTCGGCGACCTGCTGTACCGCGTCGACGACGGCACGGTTCGCGTCCTCGTCCTGGCGGTACAGCGTCTTGCCGAACTCGTCCGTGTCCGAGCGGCTGCCCGAACCCTGGGCGTCCCACGGGCGGGTCACCTTGCCGCGGGCCAGTGGGCTCCACGGGATGACGCCGACGCCGGTCGCCTGTGCGAACGGGTGCATCTCGCGCTCCTCCTCACGCTCGAGGAGGTTGTACTGGTCCTGCATGCTGACGAACTTCGTCCACCCGTGCAGCTCGGCGGTGTGCTGCATCTGCGCGAACTGCCACGCCCACATGCTGCTCGCGCCGATGTAGCGCGCCTTGCCGGCCTTGACGACGTCGTGGAGCGCCTCCATGGTCTCCTCGATCGGCGTGTGCGGGTCGAACCGGTGGATCTGGTACAGGTCCACGTAGTCCGTGCCGAGCCGGGTCAGCGAGGCGTCGATCTCATGCATGATCGCGGCGCGGGAGAGCCCGGCGCCGTTCGGACCGGGGCGCATGCGGTTGAAGACCTTGGTGAAGACCTGGACCTCCTCGCGCGGAGCGATCTCCTTGAGGAGCTGCCCGGTGATCTCCTCGCTCGAGCCGGCCGAGTAGACGTTGGCGGTGTCGAACGAGGTGATGCCGGCCTCGTAGGCACGGCGGACGAACGGGCGGGCGTCGTCGATGTCGACGCTCCAGGGGTGGGCGCCCTGGTCCGGCTTGCCGTAGGACATCATGCCGAGGACGACGCGGCTGATCTCGAGGCCCGTGCGTCCGAGGCGGGTCGTGCGCACCGAGGGCCCGGCGGCGTCGGGGGCGTCGGTCGAGGCGGTGGTTCCGGCGGTTCCGGGGGTTCCGGTCGTTCCGGGGGTTGCGGTCTCTTCGGCGGCTCCGTGGCGTCCGTGGGCGTCGGTCGAGGCGGTCGAGCGGGCGTTGTCTGCTGCGTTCGTGATGGCTCCTTCGTCGATTCCGCCCGCCGGGTGTCCGGCGGGCGGTTCCTGTTGGATGAGTGCTGTCATCGTCGTCGTGTCGGGCCGCCAGGCGTCAGGCCTGCCGAACGACGAGCGGGCGGAGATTGCTCGCGTGCGCTCACGCTGCCGCTGGTTCCGCCCACTGGCGTTCTGCCGCCGATTCCGCCCCCCCCGGTGTCGAACGGGCGGAAAGACGCGTCAGGCGTTCACCCTGGCATCGCGACCTGTGACCGCGAGCAGGCGGACCTGCAGCGGCGCATCCTCGTCGACCTCGACCGGCGCGGCGTACAGCCCGGTCGCCGCGAGGTCCTGGATCTGCGGTTCGAAGTACTCCCACACAGCGCGGACGAGTTCATCGGGCAACGCTTCGTCGGTCCCCGTCGCGCGCGCGAGGTCCCACGTGTGGATGGTGATGTCGCTGGTCTGCTCGGTCAGGTACTCGTCTGCACGGACCACGTCGGTGCTGAGGTGCACGGGAGTGTCAGCGGGCGCGTTCTGCCACGCGCTCGAAGCTGCCGCCGCGAACTTCGCCCACTCGTCGACGAGGTCCTGCCCGATGGGTTCGAGGTCCGCCTCGGCCTGCGCGTAGTCGCACCCCGTCAGGAGCTTGGGGATCCATCGCTGTTCGTCGATGACGTGCGTCACCAGGTCGCGCGTGGTCCACTCCGAGTCGGGAGTGGACGCTTCCCAGTCGGACACTGCGGCGACGCGGCGTCCGAACTCGGCTGCGGCGAGGGACTGCAGCGCGATCCAGTCGGTGGCCATGGTGGTGCTCCTCTTCGGTCGGGGCGGGTGCGAGGTGCAACGGGACCGACGGACGGGCGATTCCCGCGCTGAACAGGCGACACGCTACGCCCGCTCGCTAGCTCTGTGCGCGTGCGGGGCAGCGCTCGGTGTCGTCTGCGGGCCGAGGGCGGTCGGTCATCGCGACGGTCGGGCGGATCCGGCGTCGAGGTCGAGCCGGCAGCGACGGAAACACCCGCTCGTGCTCGGGCGGGCGGAATCGGTACGCGGCTGCGGGAACGGCCCGCTCGTGCCCGAGCGGACGGGATCGGCGCATGCAAGGCAACGGCTGCCACAGGAAAGGCCCGCTCGAGTTCACGGGCGGGCGTCCGGCCGGCTCACCGATCACGGCTCACGGACCGGGCGATCGGGAACGCGGAACGGCCCGGCTCCGTGGGGGAGGAGCCGGGCCGTTCGCCGGGTACTGCAGGTACTTCGTTCGGTGTCCGCGGCCGTCGTCCCCGCGCTCGGGCGGGACGACAGCCTCGGTTCAGTGACCCGGAGGTCAGGCCGCCTGGAGGACGAACTGCACGTCGAGGTTGATGGTGACGTCGTTGCCGAGCGTGAAGCCGCCGGCCTCGAGCGCCGCGTTCCAGTTCACGCCGAACTCGGTGCGGTCGATCTTCGTGGTCGCCTCGGCGCCGAGCTTGACCTGGCCGTAGCCGTCGGTGGTCACGCCACCGAACTCGGTCTTCAGCGTGACGTTCTTGGTCACGCCGCGGAGCGAGAGCTTACCGTCGATGAGCATGTCGTCGCCGTCCTCGCGGATGCCGGTCGACTTGAAGGTCATCTGCGGGTGCTCCTCGGTGAGGAAGAAGTCACCGGTGGCGAGGTGCTGGTCGCGCTGCGCCTGGTTCGTGTTGATGCTCGCGACGTCGATCGAGGCCTCGAGGGTCGTGTCGAGGGGGTTCTCGGCGGTGACGAGCGTCGCGTCGAAGCGCTCGAAGGAGCCCTTGACCTTGCTGATCGCGAGGTGGCGAACGGAGAAGGTGACCTCGGAGTGGGTCGGGTCGATCTTCCAGGTACCGGTCTGGTAGCCCGGGATGGCGGAGGCGTTGAGCGTCATGGTGACTCCTTACGAGAGTGTTGGTCTGCGGTTCCCGACCAGGCGAGCATCTTCATGCGCCTGCATCGATTTGAACTGTAGCCCATTGTGCACCTGTTTGGTTGAAGCGTCAACCAATGTTCACGTGAACGTCGCAACGGGATGTCGGGACCGCGTGTCGTGCCTCCCGGCCGTGCCCGTCGTGAGCAGGCGCCGCATGCGCTCGGCGAAGTCGTCGGCGAGCGGACCGACGTCATCCGCTGTCGCCCGGACCAGCCACCAGTCGACGTCCTTCAGGTGCTCGCCGCACGTCAGGTCCTTGCGGAACACCCGCGGGTCGGATCGGTGGAGGTCGCTCTCGTACTCGATCGCGACCCTCGCGTCCGGGTAGGCCAGGTCCACACAGGCGACCCATCTGCCTCCGACGACGACGTCGTGGTTGAGCGACGGAAGGGGGAGTCCGCGCCGGACCAGGACCAGTCGGAGACGTGTCTCGCCCGGGCTCCGCGAGCCCGGGCGCACCTCGGCGAGGGCGGCGCGAGCCTTGCGGACGTGCCGCCCGCCGCGGTGGCGGCGGACGACGGCCCTGAGTGCGTCGACCGCGCACCAGTTCAGCCACCCGACCAACGCGTCGCCGGGATGACGAGCTCGTCGACCGTGAGGAACGCTGCCAGCATGACGAAGGTGGTGGCCGGGTCCACGATCGGGGTGGTCCCGGAACGGACGACGTTCGCGAGGTGTGCCCTGGTTCGGTGTCCGACGGTCCCGCGCACGCGGATGGCCTGGTCCTTGCCGATGGTGGTCACGTGGATGCGTCGGTCTGCCTCGAGTCTGCGCGGGAGCGGGATGCCGAGGAGGTGCGCTGCAGTGGTGTGACTGAACGCCTGGTCGTACCGGAGCCGTGGAGCGACCGCGCGTGCACGGTCCGCGCGGGAGGTGGGTGGGGTCCAGCACCGTGTGCCGTGGAAGGGTCGGCAGAGCCGTCGTGAGCGGAGTCGGCTCGCCGGGACACCGCGGTGCAGTGCCTCGCGGACGCGGAAGGGGCGTCCGCGGAGCGGCGGCGGGAAGTGGTCGGCGATGGACATGCGGGCAGTGTGTCTGATCGGCCAGGTCGGCCGTAACGGGCGTTGTCGAGCTGTGGACGGGCGCCGGACGGAGCGAGGTGTGCAGGACTCGTGCCGGTGCCGAGGACCGGTGCGTGCGGCCCGGAGCGGGCGGATCCGGTCTGTTGCTGCTCGCACCCCGAGCGGGCGGATCCGGATGAGGTCGGGAGGCGCGCGTCGCGTGTTCCGCCCGCCCACGCCGGCGGCGCCCATGCCGGCGGCGCCCGCGCCGCTCCACAGGTACTCGCACACCCCCTCACGAGAGCGCTCACTCCACTAGCGTCAGGAGCATGGAATTCAGGTACCTGGGCAACTCCGGACTCAAGATCTCCGAGATCACCTACGGCAACTGGCTGACGCACGGCTCGCAGGTCGAGAACGACGTCGCCACCCAGTGCGTGCGGGCAGCGCTCGACGCCGGCATCACCACGTTCGACACCGCCGACACGTACGCCAACACCGCGGCGGAGACGGTCCTCGGCGAGGCGCTCAAGGCCGAGCGTCGCCAGTCGCTCGAGATCTTCACGAAGGTCTACTGGCCGACCGGGCCGAAGGGGCACAACGACGTCGGCCTCTCCCGCAAGCACATCACGGAGTCGATCGACGGCTCGCTCGAGCGCCTGCAGACCGACTACGTCGACCTCTACCAGGCGCACCGCTACGACCACGAGACGCCGCTCGAGGAGACCATGCAGGCCTTCGCGGACGTCGTCCGTCAGGGCAAGGCGCTCTACATCGGCGTCAGCGAGTGGAACGCGGAGCAGATCCGCGCCGGTGCCGCGCTGGCGAAGGAGCTCGGCTTCCAGCTCATCTCGAACCAGCCGCAGTACTCGATGCTGTGGCGCGTCATCGAGGGCGAGGTCGTCCCCGCCTCGAAGCAGCTCGGTCTCAGCCAGATCGTCTGGTCCCCGATCGCACAGGGTGTCCTCACCGGCAAGTACAAGCCGGGCCAGCCGGCCCCCGAGGGGTCCCGCGCCACGGACGAGAAGGGCGGCGCGGACATGATCAAGCGGTTCATGCGCGACGAGGTCCTCGAAGCCGTGCAGCGCCTGCAGCCCGTCGCCGACCAGGCCGGCCTCACGCTGGCCCAGCTCGCGATCGCGTGGACGCTGCAGAACCCGAACGTCGCTTCGGCGATCGTCGGCGCGTCCCGCCCCGAGCAGGTCACCGACAACGTGAAGGCCGCGGGCGTGACGCTCGACGCTGACGCGCTCGCCGCCATCGACGAGGCGCTCGGCGACATCCCGGAGCGCGATGCCAGCAAGACGGTCAGCCCGGAGCAGCGCCCCGCGTAGCGCGCGACCGACCGACGGACGGGAGGCACGGTGCCAGCTGGCACCGTGCCTCCCGTCCGTCGTGCAGCAAGCTCACGACGAGCACGACCGTCCGGGCGGACTGCCCTCCTGACACCTGATCAGCAAAAACGCTGAAGGATGTTCACTGATGAACAGCAGGTGTCGCGGAACTGGCAGGGTCCTGGCAGGGGCTGTACCCCGACCAAACCACTCCGCAACGTGCCCCCGAAGAGGGGGCATGACCCGAACCGTCACCCCCGTTCTGGTGCCACCAGGCACAGGCTCGGTGCCGACCTCCAACGCCTCGACCGCCCACTCAGCGGCGACCGGCGTCCCTGCGGCGAGCGTCCCAAGACCGGCCCTCGGCCCGCGGCTCCGCGCCACCACGACGCAGCTCGCGTCGTTCGGCGCCATCGGCGCGATCTGCTTCCTCATCGACCTCGGCGTCTACAACCTCCTGCGCGCGACGGTCCTGCCCGACGGCCCGATCGCCGCGAAGATCGTCTCCGCCGTCGTCGCCACGGTGGTCGCGTGGCTCGCGAACCGCTCGATCACGTTCCGTTCGCAGCGGCAGGTCGGCCGGAAGGAGACCCTCCGCGAGGGACTCCTCTTCGCCGTCACGAACGTCATCGGTCTCGGCATCGCCTCGGCCTGCCTGTTCGTCTCGCACTACGTCCTCGGCTTCACCTCGACCCTCGCCGACAACGTCGCCGGCAACGGGGTGGGTCTCGTCCTCGGCACCGTCTTCCGGTTCGCCGCGTACAAGGCCCTCGTCTTCCGTTCCACCGACGCTCACGCGAAGGAGCACGCCGCATGACCATCACCACCACGCTGCTGACGGCCGCCGGGCCGCTGCTGCAGCCGAACGAGGGGACCGGTCCCGCCGGGGACCTCCCGAACCGCGGGACCACGGACGTCCCGACGGGAGGCTCGGGGCAGGCTCCGCAGGTCGCCTGGTCGCTGGGCGAGTGGTTCGGCTACTCGGCGCTCATCGCGGTCTCCGTGCTGCTCACGGTGATCGCGCTCACCACGCTGTGGTGGATGCTGCACGCCTGGCGCTCACGCGACGCGCTGAAGTCGACGAGCTTCAGCCAGACCCCGCTGCCGGCCGCCCACCGCTTCACCCTGCTGGTACCCGGTCGGCACGAGCAGGACGTGATGGGCGAGACGCTCGACATGCTCGCGACGCAGGACCACCCGGACTTCGAGATCATCGCGATCGTCGGCGAGGACGACCCGGAGACGGACGCCGTCGTGCGCGCGGCTGCGGAGCGTCATCCAGGACTGATCCGCGTGGTCGTCGACGACACCGCACCGAAGAACAAGCCGAAGGCGATGAACCTCGCGCTGCAGTACGCGACGGGCGACATCGTCGGGGTGTTCGACGCCGAGGACGAGGTCTACCCGAAGCTCCTGTCGCTCGTCGACTCGCGCTTCCAGGAGACCGGCGCAGACGTCGTGCAGGGTGGCGTCCAGCTGATGAACTTCAAGTCGAGCTGGTGGTCGCTCCGCAACGTGCTCGAGTACTACTTCTGGTTCCGCTCGCGCCTGCACTTCCACGCGGGCTCGAAGTTCATCCCGCTCGGCGGCAACACCGTCTTCGTGACGAAGGAGCGCCTCGAGTGGTCGGACGGCTGGGACGCGCACTGCCTCGCCGAGGACTGCGAGCTCGGCGTCCGGCTCTCCGCCGACGGCGCGAAGGTCGTCGTCGCCTACAGCCCCGAGGCCGTCACCCGCGAGGAGACGCCGCCCACGTTCGCGTCCCTGCTCAAGCAGCGGACCCGCTGGAACCAGGGCTTCCTGCAGGTGCTCGGCAAGGGGGAGTGGAAGAAGCTGCCGTCCTTCCGCCAGCGCTTCTTCGCCCGCTACATGCTGACCATGCCGTTCATCCAGGCGGCGACCGGTCTGCTCATCCCGCTCAGCGTCCTGATGATCCTCTTCGTCAAGGTGCCGACGGCGATCGCCCTCGTCTCGTTCATCCCGGTGGCGCCCACGCTCATGCTGCTCGCCGTCGAGGTCGTCGGACTCAACGAGTTCGGTCGCATCTACAAGGAGAAGGTCCGCATCCGCGACTACGTGAAGCTCGTCCTCGGCCTGGTGCCGTACCAGGTGTTCCTCGCCGCAGCGGCCGTCCGTGCCGTCGTCCGCCACGTCAAGGGGCAGAACGGCTGGGAGAAGACCGAGCACACCGGGCAGCACCGCACGGCCTCCGCGACGCCCGAGGTCGTGGGCTTCGCGAACGCCGTCACCACCGACACGCAGCAGCGTGAGCTCGCCGGTTCGTCCGCAGGAGGTGCCCGATGACCGCCAGCATCACCCACACCACCGGGATCCCGGTGCGTGGCGCGGAGTCGTTCTCCGGCGTCCGCGGCTGGTTCCGCGTCCACGCGGCGAGCCTCGGCTGGCTGCTCCCCGTGCTCGCCGTCACCGTGGTGGTGCAGCTCTGGAACATGTCCGGCACGCCGCAGCGCATCGACGACGAGGGCACTTACACCGCCCAGGCGTGGGCGATCACGAACCTCGGCGAGATCACCCACTACACGTACTGGTACGACCACCCGCCGCTCGGCTGGATCCAGATCGCGGCCTACACCTCGGTGACGGGGGCGTTCGCGCGCTACCCGTTCGCCGTCGAGGCCGCACGCGAGGCGATGGTCTTCTTCGCCGCGGTGTCGAGCATCCTGCTGTTCGTGCTCGCCCGTCGACTGGGCGCGGGCCGTGCGACCGCCGCGGCCGCGGGCCTCGTGTTCGCCCTGTCGCCGCTGGCCCTGCAGTACCACCGCACGGTCTACATCGACAACGTCGCGACGCCGTGGCTCCTCGCCGCGTTCGTCCTCGTCCTGAGCCGGCGCCAGCAGCTCGCCGGGTTCGCCGGAGCCGCCGCGTGCCTCGGCGTCGCGGTGCTCTCCAAGGAGACGTACCTGCTCGCGCTGCCGTTCCTGATCTGGATCGCGGTCCGCCGGGCCGACAGGAGCACCCGTCGGTACACGCTGAGCGTCGCCGGGGCCGTCCTGGTCGTCATCGGTGGCGGCTACCTGCTGCTCGCCGCGGTCAAGGGTGAGCTCCTGCCCGGCGCCGGCCGGGTGAGCCTCTTCGAGGGCATCACCTACCAGCTCGGTTCGCGCACCGCGTCGGGATCGATCTTCGACGGAGGGAGCCTGGCGAACCAGGCCGCCGCACAGTGGTGGGCGCTCGACCCCGTCTTCATCGTGCTCGGTTCGGCCGCCGCGGTTGTCGGGCTCTTCCTGCGCCGGGTCCGCCCGATCGCCGCGATGCTCGTCTTCCTGCTCGCGATGATGTTCCGCCCGAACGGGTACCTGCCGGTGCCGTACGTCATCGTGCTCGTGCCCTTCGCAGCGCTGCTCGTCGCGTACACCGCCGAGCGAGCGGTCCTCGCGCTCGCCGGACGGATCCGGTCCAACGCCCGGACCCGTGTGCACGGATTCGCTCGACGTGGCTTCGGTGCCGCCTGGGCCGTGGTCACCGCAGCGGCCGTCGTCGTGGCGGTGCCGCTCTGGGGCACGCAGCTGCGCGGGTTCACGTCGGCGAACCTCGACCTGCCGATGCAGCAGGCCGAGCAGTGGGTCGGCGACAACGTCCCGAAGTCCTCGCGGCTGCTCGTGGACGACGCCATGTGGGTCGACCTGGTCCGCGACGGGTACGCCCGCAACAACGTCATCTGGTACTACAAGCTCGACACCGACGCCGCCGTCCAGCGCCAGTCGCCGAACGGGTGGAAGGACTCCGACTACGTGGTCACGACGGACTCGATGCGCACCGGCGGGAACTCCTCGCAGGACGTGTCGCTCGCCATCCGGAACTCGACGAGCGTGGCCACGTTCGGCACCGGTGACCAGCAGGTCGACGTCCGTCGCATCCACTCCGAGGGCGAGGCGGCCGCGAACGACGCGATCACCGCCGCGACGAACGGGCGGAAGACGATGGGGACCGAGCTCGCGCAGAACCCGGCGCTCCGGGCCGACGCCGGCACGAAGTCGCAGTTCCGAGCGGGGCAGGTCGACTCGCGCGCGATGCTCGCCCTCGGCCAGGTGCTCGCCGACCAGTCGGTGGCGGTCGAACGGTTCCGCCCGCTCACGGGGGAGGACGGGCAACCCTTCCGTCGGCTCGTCGTGCAGACCGCCGACCGGGCGGATGCTGCTCGTGCCGTCGCCACCTTCGATGCCATGAGCGACGGGATCCGCCCGGCCGACGTCGAGCGCGACGGGGAGCGGGTCGTCGTGACCTACACCCCGGCCGATCCCACGACGACGCCGACGAGCGCCTCCTGACCCCGGCCCCGTCGTGAGCGGGCGGAACCGGTAGCCGAACCGGCAGCCCCCGAGCAGGATCCGCCCGCTCGCG
The DNA here is from genome assembly GCF_030803485.1 of Curtobacterium sp. 260. Taxonomy (NCBI): domain Bacteria; kingdom Bacillati; phylum Actinomycetota; class Actinomycetes; order Micrococcales; family Microbacteriaceae; genus Curtobacterium; species Curtobacterium sp. 260. The sequence goes on from NZ_JAURUY010000002.1 coordinate 312,787, forward strand.
GAACGGCGAGCGCCTCCTGACCCGGGCCCCGTCGTGAGCGGGCGGAACCGGCAGCCCCCGAGCAGGATCCGCCCGCTCGCGCACCACTCACCAGCACCAGCACCAGCACCAGCACCACCCGAACCGAAGGAGCACCACGATGCACGCACGCACCTCCGCGCCCACCGCCACCCGCCGCGCCGCCCGCCGCCCGATCGTCGTCGCCGGGATCGCCGCAGCCGTCGTCGCCGCCACCGTCGGCCTCGCCGCACCGCAGACCGCCTCGGCCGCGACCGGCTCCGACGAGGGCTGGCTCCGCGTCGGCCACCTCTCCCCGGACACCAAGGGCGTCGACGTCGAGCTGACCAGCCTGTCCGGCGGCAAGACGGTGTTCGAGCTCGACGACGTCACGTACGGCCAGGTCAGCCCCTACCAGGAGCTCCCCGTCGGCACCTACGTCCTCTCGATGCGCGCTGCCGACGCCCCCGACTCCACCCCGGTGATCTCGACCGACGTCCAGGTCCAGCAGGGCGACGCGAACACCGTCGTCGCCTACGGCAAGAACGACGACCTGCAGACCAAGGCGTTCACCGACGACCTGCAGCAGCCCGGTGACGGCAAGGCCAAGCTCCGTCTCGTCCAGGCCGCGACCACGGCGAAGGAGGTCGACGTCAGCACCACCGACGGCACCGCCATCGCCGAGGACGCCTCCTTCGGCACGGCCACCCGGTACGCGACGGTGGGCGCCGGCAAGTGGTCGCTCGACGTCTCCGGCAGCGGCCAGCGCGGGACCGCCGAGGTCGACCTCGCCGGCAACACCGTGTCGACGCTCTTCGTCCTCGACGACAGCAAGGGCGACCTGACCGTCGTGCCCGTCACCGACGCGGCCGCCACGGCAACGACCCCGTCGGGCGGCGTCCAGACCGGTGGTGGCGGCGCAGCCGCTGACCGCCCCGTCACCGAGTTCACGCACGCGATCGTCGCGGCGTTCCGCTCGCTGTTCCACTGACCGACGGGCAGCCGACGGGTCGCGTGACCCGTCGGGCCCGGCCTGGAGGCGCGGATCACCGCAGCCCGAGCGCCCACCTGGTGCGCGCCTCCCGTCCGACCGTCCCCGACCACCCCGGAAGAGGTGCCGGCATGACCCGCAGGACCTGGATCCCCATCACCGCCGCAGCGGCGGTCGTCGTCGCCGTCGGCGCCGCCCTCGTCGCCGTCCGTCCGTGGAGCGACGCCGTGCCGCAGGCAGGAGCGACGTCGAGCGTGACCTCGTCGCCCGCCCCGGACGTCGACCGCAGCGCCGCCGAGCTGCGGCAGGACTTCCTCGACGACTACGTGCAGGACGGCCGGGTCGTCCGCACCGACCAGGGCGGCGACACCGTCAGCGAGGGGCAGGCCTACGGTCTGCTCATCGCCTACGCGGACGACGACCGTGCGACCTTCGGCGAGATCTGGTCGTGGACGAAGCGGCACCTGGTGACCGACGACGACCTGCTCGCGTGGCGGTGGACGCCAGAGGTCGGGGTCGTCGACGGCCAGTCCGCGAGCGACGCCGACCTCGACGCCGCCCGGGCACTCGTGCTCGCCGGCGACCGGTGGGGCGACGAACGGTACACCGCTGCGGGCAGGGCGATGGCGTCGGCGATCCTCGAGCACGAGACGGCGGAGACCGACCTCGGGACGATCCTGCTGCCGGGGCCGTGGGCGGACACCGAGCCGTACCGGTACGACGCGTCCTACGCGTCACCCGCCGCGTTCCGGATCCTGGAACGGGCGACCGGAGACCGCCGCTGGGCGGAGCTCACCGAGGGCTCCCGTGCGGTGACCGCCGCCGTGCTCGACGTCAGCGACCTGCCGAGCGACTGGTCCCAGGTGCACGCCGACGGCACGGTCGAACCGATGCCCGCGAACGGCGACCAGGGCAGCGTCGTCTACGGGTGGGACGCGATGCGGCTGCCGCTGCGCTACGCCGAGGCGTGCTCGGCCGAGGACCGCACGCTCGCCGGGTCGATCGCGCCGACCCTGCGCCGGAGCACCGAGCTCGCAGCCCAGCTCGACCTGGGCGGCACGGCCGTGACCGGGGACACCAGCGCGCTCGCCTACGCAGCACGGGCAGCGGCCGAGCACGCGGCCGGCTCGTCGTCGGCGGCGTCGGCCGACCTGCGGCGGATGGACCGGACCTCGGCGACCACCCCGACCTACTACGGCGACGCGTGGGCAGCGCTCGGCGCGACCATGCTCACGTCCGACGTCCTCGGTGGCTGCGCGACCGACGCGGGAGGTGCCTCGTGACCGGGCGTCGGGCCGCGACCGGACCGACCCGGTGGTGGTCCGGCCGCCGCGGTGTGCTCGTCGGTGGAGCGGTGGCGGCGGTCCTCGTCGGCGGCGGCATCGCCGGGGTGGCCGTCGCCACCACGGGGACCGACGCCGCGGGGACCCGGACGGCGGCGACCAGCAGCCCGTCCGCGAGGACGGACCCGGGTGCGGCGGCGAACGGCTCCGGGGCCGGCGACACGTCGGGCTTCCAGGACCCCGCTGCCCCGGCGGCACGCTCGACCGCCACACCGGTGCGGGTGGAGATCCCGGCGATCGGTGTGTCCTCGGGCCTCGAGGACCTCGGCCGCGGTGCCGCTGGGGAGCTCGACCCGCCGGAGGACTGGGACAGCGCGGGCTGGTTCGCCGACGGCATCGTGCCGGGGCAGGTCGGGCCGGCCGTGATCGCCGGGCACGTCGACAGCCCAACGAGCGCAGCCGTCTTCTTCCGGCTCGACGAACTCGTGGCCGGGGACGAGATCCACGTGGCGATGTCCGACGGCACGACCCGCACCTTCACGGTCGACCGTTCGGAGCGCGCCGCGAAGTCGGCCTTCCCGACGAGTGACGTGTACGGCAGCGCACCGACCCCGCAGCTCCGGCTGATCACGTGCGACGGTACGTTCGACACCGCGACCGGGCATTACACGGACAATCTGATCGTGTTCGCAGACCTGACGTCGGGCTGACGCAGGGCGACCCGATACCCTTCGATGCGAACCGCGAGGAGCACCATGAGCACGTCCCTGGTCATCATCCCGACCTACGACGAGGCGGAGAACGTCCGCCCGATCGTCGCCCGCACCCTGGCCGCGACCGACGACAGCGTCCACGTGCTCGTCGTCGACGACAACTCCCCGGACGGCACCGGCGACATCGCGGACGAGATCGCGCGTGAGACCGACCGGGTCCACGTGATGCACCGGACGGTGAAGGACGGCCTCGGCGGCGCGTACCTCGCGGGGTTCGCCTGGGGCCTCGAGCACGGCTACGACAAGCTCGTCGAGATGGACGCGGACGGCTCGCACCACCCGGAGTACCTCCCGTGGATGCTCGAGCTCGCCGACTCGAACGACCTCGTGCTCGGCTCCCGCTGGATCAAGGGCGGCGAGGTCGAGAACTGGCCGTGGTACCGCGAACTGCTGTCCCGCGGCGGGAACCTCTACACGCGGATGGCGCTCGGCATCGCGGTGCGTGACGCGACCGGCGGCTTCCGGGTGTTCACGTCGAAGGCGTTCGAGCGGATCGACCTGGCCGGGGTCGCGTCGAAGGGGTACTGCTTCCAGGTCGACCTGTGCTGGCGTGCGCTCGAGGCCGGGCTGCGGGTCGTCGAGACGCCGATCACCTTCACCGAGCGCGAGTTCGGCGTCTCGAAGATGAGCGGCAACATCGTCCGTGAGAGCCTGACGCTCGTGACGAAGTGGGGCATCGACCGGCGGGTGCGCGAGGTGCGCTCCGTCGTGAAGGACCACCGCCGACTGCCCTCGGTGCGCAAGAACGCGCACGCGGTCGGAGACCAGTCCGCCTGACCCGCAACGGCCCGGAACCGGTGCCGGTGCCGGTGCCGGTGACGGCCCGGTACCGATGCCGGTGACGGCCCGGTACCGGTACCGGTACCGGTACTGCCGCGCCGTGCCCGGCCGGTGTCGTGGCCGCTCTGGTCCGCGGAAGCAACAGTCCCCCGTGGGGGTTCCACGGGGGACTGTCGCTCTCGCAGATCGGTCAGGGCACGTCCGTCAGCGCAGGACCACCACGCCGCGCGACGCGAACCGGACCACACCGGCGTCGACGCTCGCCTCACCGAAGCGGTAGAGCTCCTCACCGGTCGCGTCCGGGACGGACACCTCGGCAGCGTCGTCGGCGAAGTTCACCACGACGTGCACCGGCGCCGCGTCGGGCCCGAGCAGGCCGCGGGTCAGCACGAGCCAGCGGTCGTCCCCGTCGAAGCGGACGGCGTTCGCCTCGTAGCGGTGGTCGACGAAGGCCTGCTCGGTGCGGCGCAGCGCGACGAGCACGCGGTAGGCCCGGAGGATCCGCGCACCCCGCTCCGAGGTGACGTCGGCCCAGTCGAGCTTCGAGTTCGAGAACGTCGTCGGGTCCTGCGGGTCCGGGACGACCGATTCGTCCCAACCGTGCTCCGCGAACTCGGCGATCCGGCCCTTCGCCGTGATCTCGCCCAGCGCCTTCTCCGGGTGGGAGGTGAAGAACTGCCACGGCGTGGTCGCGGCGAACTCCTCGCCCATGAACAGCATCGGCGTGAACGGGCCGAGCAGCGTCAGCGCCGCGGCGATGACGAGCGACTCGTCGTCGAGTGACGCCGCGAGCCGGTCGCCCGCGGCGCGGTTGCCGATCTGGTCGTGGTTCTGGTTCGCGACGACCAGCGCCGTCGCGGGCGACGTCCCGCGGTCGATCGGTCGACCGTGCCGCTTCCCGCGGAACGACGACCAGGTGCCGTCGTGGAAGAACCCGTGCTCCAGGACCTTCGCCAGCGCCGAGAGCGGTGCGAAGTCGGCGTAGTAGCCGTTCGTCTCGCCGGTGAGCGCCACGTGGACGGCGTGGTGGAAGTCGTCCGACCACTGTCCGGTCAGGCCGTACCCGGAGGCCTCCTGCGGACGGAACATGACCGGGTCGTTGAGGTCCGACTCGGCGATGAGCGAGAGCGGGCGCCCGACGAACTCCGAGTACGCCTCGGTCTCGGAAGCCATGACCTGCAGCACGTGCGGGCGCGTGGTGTCCCGGATCGCGTGCACCGCGTCGAGCCGGAGTCCGTCGACGTGGTGGTCGCGGAACCACATCCGCACGTTGTCCAGCACGTACCGGCGGACCTCGGGGTGCTCGACGTTGACCGAGTCGCCCCAGGTGTTCCCGAGCCCCTGCAGCAGGTACGGACCGTACAGCGGCAGGTAGTTCCCGCTCGGGCCGAGGTGGTTGTAGACGACGTCCTGGATGACCCCGAGGCCCAGCGCGTGGGCGGTGTCGACGAAGCGGTCGTAGGCGTCCGGACCGCCGTAGGGGTGGTGCACGGCGAACCAGCCGACCCCGTCGTAGCCCCAGTTCCACTCACCGTTGACGGCGTTGACGGGGAGCAGCTCGACGAACTCCACACCGAGCTCGACGAGGTGGTCGAGCTTCGCGGCGGCCGCGTCGAGGGTGCCCTCGGGCGTGTAGGTGCCGATGTGCATCTCGTAGATGACCCCGCCGCGGGCGGGACGGCCCGTCCAGGCCTCGTCGGTCCAGGCGAAGCGCTCCGGGTCCACGACCTCGGACGTGCCGTGCACCCCGTCCGGCTGGTACCGGCTGCGGGGGTCCGGGCGGACGTCCTCGTCGTCGTCGATGCGGAAGCCGTAGCGCGCGCCGACGACCGGGGCGACCTCGTCGGTGCTCCACCAGTCGTCGTCACCGCGGGTCATCGCGTACTCGACGTCGTCGACGACCAGGCGCACGCGCTCGGGGTTCGGCGCCCAGACGGCGTAGCGGGCGGGAACGGTCATGCGTGACCCTCCAGGATCTCGATCTCGGCCTGCTGGTCGGAGACGGCGGTGCCGCCCGACCCGGAGGCCGCGGGGGTGGTCGTCGACGTGGACGAGGAGGCAGCGGCCGCCCCGGCGTCGGCGAGGTCGGCGGGCACGAGGAGCGCCACCGGCAGGTCCGTGAGCAGCTCGGCGAGCGCGATGCCGCGGGACGCCGGGAACCGTCGACCGGTGAGCAGGTCGACCCGGTCGAGCGGCACCGGGTGCACCAGGGTGTCGCCCCAGCCCCCGACCCGCTCGAGTCCGACGGGCAGGCGTGTCGCGACGGTCACGGCACCGCCACGGTCGAACGCCAGGACGTGGTCGGCGGCGCTGCCCGTGGCCTCGAGCCCCAGGTAGCGGGTGAACAGCTCGGGGTGGTCGCGGCGCAGGCGCAGGGCCCGGCTGACGACGAGGGTCTTCACGGCACCGTCGAGTCCGACGGCCGGCAGCCGCTCGGGGCCGTCGTCCTCGGGGCCGTCGAGCCCGGCGAGCACGTGCCGGAGCTCGGCGTAGTCGACCGGTCGGCGGTTGTCCGGGTCGACGAGCGACCGGTCCCAGCCCTCGGTGCCCTGGTAGACGTCCGGCACGCCGGGCATCGTCAGCTGCACGAGCTTCTGGGCCAGCCCGTTCGACCACCCGGCAGCGTTGATGACCTGGTCGAGCTCGTCGAGCACGGCCACGACCTGCGGATCGTCGAACGACGCGTCGACGAGCGCGTGCATCTGCTCCTCGAACGCCTCGTCCGGCTCGGTCCACGTCGTGCTGTCGCCGGCCTCGCGCGACGCCTTCTCGGCGTAGGCGTGCAGGCGATCGCGGCTCGCAGGACGTGCACCGACGATGGCCTGCCACAACAGGTCAGCCATCACGGCGTCGTCGAGCGGGGCCAGGGACCGCAGCCGCGCGAGGGCGTCGGCCCACTCGGAGCCGAGCTCGGCGAGCACGCTGATGCGCGCACGGGTGTCCTCGCTGCGCTTCGTGTCGTGCGTGGTGAGCGTCGTCATGGTGTGTGGCCAGCTGCCCTGGCGGTCGCGCTGGGCCTGGTGGAAGTCCTCCACCGAGACGGCGAACAGGCTCGGGTCGGCGCCGACCTCGCTCAGGGTGGTCAGGCGCGACGTGCGGTAGAACGCGGTGTCCTCGACGCCCTTCGCCATCACCATGCCCGACGTCTGCTGCAGCCGGACGGCCGCGGCGTGACCGGGGTCGACGAGCGCCGGTGCGATGCGGTCGATCACGTCGTCGAGGTCCGGGCGGGCCTCGGCGGCGCGTTCGAGGGCGTCGATGAGGTGGTGGACACCCTCGGGCAGGTACGTCCGGTAGACCTCGAAGGACGCGACGATCTCGGCGACGGCGTCGACGACGCGGTCCTCGGGCACGTCCGGTGCCACGGGGGCGAGGAGCCGTGCGAGCCGGCGGACCTCGCTGCCGAGGATGCCGTCGGCGATCCCGCGCCGGGTGTCGTGCGTGAGCTGCTGCCAGTCGGCGGGCTCGGCACCGGACGCGGCGGTGAGCGCCGGTTCACCCGCGGGGTCGACGAAGACACGGTCGACCACGGCGAGGGCGTCGTAGCCGGTGGTGCCGTCGACCGGCCACGACGACGGGAGCTGCTCGCCGGGCTCGAGGATCTTCTCGACGAGCGTGTACGCGCCGCCGGTGAGGTCGTGCAGGTCCTGCAGGTACCCGGCGGGGTCGTACAGGCCGTCCGGGTGGTCGATGCGCAGGCCGTCCACGAGCCCGTCGCGGAACCAGCCGCCGATCGTGGCGTGGGACGAGGCGAACACCTCGGGCTCCTCGACGCGGATCGCCGCGAGGGTGTTGACCGCGAAGAAGCGACGGTAGTTGAGGTCGTGGTCCGCGCGCTTCCAGTGCACGAACTCGTAGTGCTGACGGGCGTGCACGGCTGCGACGTCGTCACCGTCCTGCACGGTGCCCTCGGCCGTCGGGTAGGCGGTCTCGCCGACGTACAGCCGGCCGTCCCGCAGCTCGACCGCGTCGAGCAGCCGGTCGTCGAGCACCGGGATCCGGATGCGCCCGTCCCCGGCCTGCCAGTCCACGTCGAAGGCCCACGCGACGGGGGAGCCCTGTCCGGACTCGAGCAGGGACCACCACCACGGGTTCGCCTCGGGGGTGGCGACGCCGACGTGGTTCGGCACGATGTCGACGAGGACACCCAGCCCGGCGGCGTGCGCGGCCTCGGCGAGGGCTCGGAGCGCGGCGTCGCCGCCGCGCTCGGTGTCGACGTGCGAGTGGTCGACGACGTCGTAGCCGTGCTGCGACCCGGGCTCGGCCTGCAGCACGGGGGAGAGGTAGACCCAGTCCGCACCGAGGGTGCGGATGTGGTCGACCACGCCCTGGGCGGCGTCGAGGTCGAAGTCTGCGGTGACCTGCAGCCGGTAGGTGGACGTGGGGACGCGGCGAGCGCTCACGCGGTGGCTCCTGTGGGTTCGGGTTCGGGTTCGGTGTCGGAGGAGTCTGGGTCGGCGTCGGTGTCGCTGACCGGGTCCGTTGCGGACGTGCCCTCGGCCGACGCCGTGAGCTGTTCCGCCCCGGACGGAGCAGCGTCGGACGGTTCCGCGCCGGACGGTGCAGCGTCGGACGGTTCCGCCCCGGTCGGTTCCGGGTCGGTGGCGGACGCCGCCGTCGACGCCGCGGGGTTGGTCGGGGTGGACTGCCGCCCGCCCTCGACCGACTCCACCTGCGTGGTGGTGACCTCGTGGTCGGGCTCGGCACGGAGCACGATCATCGAGCGCGCCGGTACGTCGAGCGGGGTCCCGGCGTCGAGGACCGTCTCGCGGGCGCCGGGTTCGGCCGTGTCGATCCGGACGGTCCACCCGGGCGAGTACTCCTCGGGTGGCAGGGTGAAGGTCACGACGTCGTCGTGTGCGTTGTAGTACGTCAGGAACGCCACGTCGGTCACACGCTCGCCCCAGCGGTCGCGTCCGCGGATGCCCTCGCCGTTCAGGTACATGCCGACGCTCTTGCCGAAGCCGGAGTCCCAGTCCTCGGGGTCCATCGCGTCGCCGGACGGGGTCAGCCACACGACGTCGGGCAGTGGCTCGCCCTCGCCCCGGCGCACCGGACGACCGTTGAAGTACCGGGTGCGGCGGAAGGTCGGGTGGTCGTGCCGGAGCTTCACGACGTCGGCGGTGAACTGCACGAGTTCGTCGTCGGCGTGCTCCCAGTCGATCCAGCTGATCGCGGAGTCCTGCGCGTACACGTTGTTGTTGCCGTGCTGGGTGCGGCCGAGCTCGTCGCCGTGGGCGATCATCGGCACGCCCTGGCTGAGCAGCAGGGTGGCGAGGAAGTTCCGCCGGCGCTGCAGTCGGAGCGCGGCGACCTCCGGGTCGTCCGTCGGCCCCTCGACGCCGGAGTTCCACGACCGGTTGTGGCTCTCGCCGTCGTTGTTGTCCTCGCCGTTGGCGTCGTTGTGCTTCTCGTTGTACGCGACCAGGTCGTACAGCGTGAAGCCGTCGTGGGCGGTGATGAAGTTGATGCTCGCCTTGGGCGTCCGGCCGTCGTGCTCGTACAGGTCGGCCGACCCGGAGATGCGCGAGGCGAACTCGCCGAGCGTCGAGGGTTCGCCCCGCCAGAAGTCACGCACGGTGTCGCGGTACTTGCCGTTCCACTCGGACCACTGCGGCGGGAAGTTGCCGACCTGGTACCCGCCGGGCCCGACGTCCCACGGCTCGGCGATGAGCTTGACCTGGGACACGATCGGGTCCTGCTGGACCAGTTCGAAGAAGGCCGCGAGCCGGTCGACCTCGTAGAACTCGCGGGCCAGGGCCGCGGCGAGGTCGAAGCGGAACCCGTCGACGTGCATCTCGGTGACCCAGTACCGCAGCGAGTCCATGATGAGCTGCAGCGAGTGCGGGTGCCCGACGTTGAGCGAGTTCCCGGTGCCCGTGGTGTCCATGTAGTACCGCTTGTCGTCCTCGACCAGGCGGTAGTACGCCGCGTTGTCGATGCCGCGGAAGGACAGCGTCGGCCCGAGGTGGTTGCCCTCCGCCGTGTGGTTGTAGACGACGTCGAGGACGACCTCGATGCCGGCACGGTGGAGCTCGCGCACCATCGCCTTGAACTCCTGCACCTGCTGCCCGCGGTCGCCGGACGACGAGTAGTGCGAGTGCGGCGCGAAGAAGCCGATCGTGTTGTAGCCCCAGTAGTTCGACAGCCCCTTCTCCTGCAGCGTGGAGTCGTTGACGAACTGGTGCACCGGCATGAGCTCGAGCGTCGTGATCCCCAGGCGCTTGAGGTGCTCGATGACCGCCGGGTGCGCGACACCGGCGTAGGTGCCCCGTTGCTCCTCGGGCACGTCGGGGTGCGTCTCGGTGAGGCCCTTGACGTGCGCCTCGTAGATCACCGTCTCGCCGTAGGGGACCCGGGGAGCCCGGTCACCCTGCCAGTCGAAGAACGGGTTGATGACGACGCCCTTCATCATGTGGGACGCCGAGTCCTGGTCGTTGGTCGAGTCCGGGTCGCCGAACGTGTACGAGAACAGCGCCTGGTCCCAGTCGATGTCGCCGCTGGTCGCCTTCGCGTACGGGTCGAGGAGCAGCTTGTGCGGGTTGCCGCGCAGTCCGTTCGCCGGGTCGTACGGGGCGTGCACGCGGAAGCCGTACTCCTGCCCCGGGGCGACGTTCGGCAGGTAGGCGTGCCAGACGTGTGCGTCCACCTCGACCAGGTCGACGCACTCCTCGTTCCCCGCGTCGTCGAAGAGGCACAGTTCCACGCGGTCGGCGACCTCGCTGAACAGGGCGAAGTTCGTGCCGCTGCCGTCGTAGGTCGCCCCGAGGGGGTACGGGTTGCCGGGCCAGGTGTGCAAACAGTCCTCCAGGTGTGGGTTCCGCCACGGTATCGGCGCGGGCCGTCCGCGTCCGCAGACAAGCCCCAGGGGTCGACGGCCGCAGGTGCTCGCCGGCCTGTGGAGGAACCGACGAGTAGCCTCGCGCGCATGGCCAACATCGTGAGTCAGATCGCAGACAAGGTGCGCCCCGTGGGCGTCTCGACCAACTACGGCGAACCGGTCGAGGTCGGGGACCAGACCCTCATCCCGGTGTCCATCGGCTGGTTCGGCTTCGGCGCCGGCGGGGACGACGAGAACGGCGGCGGCGGTGGCGGCGGGGCGTCGATCCCCGTCGGTGCCTACGTGCGTCGCCCGGGGCAGGACCTGCAGTTCGAGCCGAACCTGATCTCGCTGCTCGCGGTGAGCATCCCCACCATCTGGGTGACCGGCAAGGCCCTGAGCAAGGTGATCCGCGCCCTCAAGAAGTGACCCACCGGACGGGAGGCCCGTGGCGACGCCGCCACGGGCCTCCCGTCCGTCACGCGGTCACGACCGCGTCTAGACTGCTGCCACACACACGGGAGTCCGGGACCGCCGGGCTGAGAGGGAGCGAACGGCGCTCCGACCGTCGAACCTGATCCGGGTCATGCCGGCGCAGGGAGGAGTCAGCAACCATGCCTGCAACCACGCAGTCCGCAGCACCGTCCACCACCGTCAGGCGCTCGTTGCGCTGGCGGGTCGTCGACATCGTCGTCGCGAGCGTCCTCGCCGTCGCGATCGGTGTCGTCTTCAAGCTCTGGGAGTTCGGCTACGAGCCGATCAGCGCCGTCGCGGCCCTGGTCCTCCCCGGTACCCAGGCACTCTTCGGCGGGGTCTGGCTGCTCGCCGGGCCGCTCGTCGCCATCGTCGTCCGGAAGCCCGGGGCCGCGCTCTACGCCGAGATGGTCGCCGCCAGCGTCGAGGCACTGCTCGGCACCCAGTGGGGGTGGCTGACGCTCGAGGCCGGTCTCGTGCAGGGCCTCGGGGCCGAGGTCGTGCTCGCACTGTTCCTCTACCGGGCCTACCGGCTGCCGGTCGTCGTGCTCGCCGGTGCCGCCGCGGGGCTCGCCCTCGGCATCAACGACACCGTGCTCTGGTACCCGGGGCTCGACGCGGCGTTCAAGACCGTCTACGTCGTGTCCGCCGTGGTGTCCGGGGCCGTGATCGCCGGGCTCGGTTCGTGGCTGCTCGTCCGGGCGCTCGCCGCGACCGGCGTGCTGTCCTCGTTCGCCGCAGGGCGCGAGCACGCCCGACGGACGCACGCGACGACCCCGCAGCAGTCGTCCGCCCCGACCGGCGCGACCGTTCCGCTCGACGGAGCGCAGTCCGGCACCGCGACGCCTGCCGCCGAGCAGGCCGAGCGCGGGTCCCGCGCCGCCCGGTGACGGCCGTGTCGTCCTCGGGGGCGGCGCGGATCGCCTTCCGTGACTGGGGCTGGCGGTACGCCGGGCGCGACGCGTGGGCGGTGCGCGGTCTCGACCTCGTCGTCGAGCCGGGTGAGCGCGTCGCGGTCGTCGGCCCCTCGGGCGCCGGCAAGTCGACGGTGCTCCGCGCGGTCGCAGCGGTGCTGGCGGACGAACCGGACCCCGACGACGACACCGCCGCAGCCGTGCAGGGCTCGGTCCTGGTCGACGGCGCCGACCCCCGCGCGGTCCGCGGGCGCGTCGGCCTCGTCATGCAGGACCCCGAGGCCCACACGGTGATGTCGCGGATCGGCGACGACGTGGCCTTCGGGTGCGAGAACACCGGCGTCCCGCGGGCCGCGACGTGGGAACGCGTCCGGCACGCGCTCGGGGTCGTCGGCCTCGACCTGCCGCTCGACCGGTCCACGAGCCGGCTCTCCGGCGGGCAGCGGCAGCGTCTGGCGCTCGCGGGCGTGCTCGCGATGCGTCCCGGCGTGCTCGTCCTCGACGAACCCTGCGCGAACCTCGACCCCGAGGGCGTGGTGCAGGTCCACGACGCCGTGCGGGCGCTGCTCGACACCAGCGGTGCGACGATGCTCGTGGTCGAGCACCGGATCGGCACCTGGCTCGACCTGGTCGATCGACTCGTGCTCCTCGAACCCGGGGGCGGGGTCGTCGCGGACGGGACCCCCGCGTCGGTGCTCGCCGAGCACGGTCCGGCGCTGACGGCGGCCGGCGTGTGGGTGCCCGGTGCCCAGCCGGCGCGGGGATCGTCCCGGGCCGGCGGCGGACGTCCGGTCGCGCCGACGGCCGGCGCCGGACGTCAGGTCGCGTCGTCGACCGAGCGAGCGGGCGGATCAGCACCGGGAGCACCGGTGGCCGGGGGCGCCTTCCGCCCGCTCGACGAGGACACGGCGCTGCTCGAGGCGCGGGGACTCGCGACCGCGCGCGGGAGCATCCTCGGACGTGCCGGCGGGACCCGTGTCGGCAGCGGCATCGACCTCGGGGTCCGTCGCGGTCGGGTCCTCGCGGTCACCGGTCCGAACGGCGTCGGCAAGTCGACGCTCGGCCTCACCCTCGCCGGGCTCCTGCGGCCGTCCGGAGGGACACTCCTCGCGACGCCCGACCTGGCCGGGGAGGCCGGTGACGCGCCGATCCGATGGACGAGCCGGCAGCTCGCGGCCCGGATCGGGTCGGTGTTCCAGGACCCCGGACACCAGTTCGTGGCGCGCAGTGTCCGCGAGGAGCTCGGTGCCGGACCGCGCGCGCTCGGGCTGTCGGACGCCGACGTGCGGGTGGAGGAACTCCTCGACGCGTTCGGGCTCCGGCACCTCGCCGACGCCAACCCCTTCACGCTGTCCGGCGGTGAGCAGCGGCGGCTCGCGATCGGTGCCGTCGTCGCCTCGCGACCGCCCGTGGTCGTGCTGGACGAACCCACCTCGGGCCAGGACCGTGCGACCTGGCAGGCCGTGGTCGACCTGCTCGGGGCGCTGGCGGACGCGGGGACGGCGCTCGTCGTGGTGACGCACGACCGTGACCTCGTCCGTGCGCTCGACGCCGACGAGGTCGTGCTCGCCGCCGACGGTGCGAGGACCGTGCCGCCGGCCGGAACCGCCGTCCCGCCGGACGGACGCGGTGACCCGTCGGCCGGACCCGGCGCCGCGTCGACCGGACCCGGCGGACCCCGACCGACCACGGAGGTGCACCGGTGACCACCCCGACGACCCGCGCCGGTGCGGGCGGGCGAGCCGAGCCTCCCGGCCGGACGCGTCGCGGTGTCGCCGGCGTCCAGCCCGTCGCCGCGATGCTCGGCGTGCTCGCACTCGGCCTGTGCCTCGTGACGAGCCTCGACGTCGTCTCCGCGGCCGTCGCGCTCGCGCTGGAGCTGCTGCTCCTCCCGGTGCTCCGGATCCCGCCGCGGAGCCTGCTGCTGCGGGCGTCACCGGTGCTCGTCGCCGTGCCCCTGACGGCGCTGAGCATCGCGCTGTACGGCCGGCCCTCCGGGCGGGAGTGGTTCGACCTCGGCTTCGTCCACGTCACCGAGGGGTCGTTGACGCTCGCGCTGGCGACCGCGCTGCGGGTCCTCGCGGTCGGGCTGCCGGCCGTCGTGCTCTTCGTCGGGGTCGACCCGACCGACCTGGCCGACGGGCTCGCGCAGCTGCTGCGGCTGCCGGCCCGTTTCGTGCTCGGGGCCCTGGCTGCGGTGCGGATGACGACCCTGCTCGGCGAGGACTGGCGCCAGCTCGCCATGGCGCGCCGCGCACGGGGGCTCGCCGACCACGGACGGCTGCGGCGCGGAGCGTCGATGGCCTTCGCTCTGCTCGTGCTCGCACTCCGCCGGGCGACCACGCTGGCGGTGGCGATGGAGTCGCGCGGCTTCGGCGCTCCCGGTCCCCGGACGTGGGCGCGGCAGGCGCGGTTCGCGGGACCGGAGTGGGCGATGGTCGCCGTGCTCGTGGGCATCGGCGTCGCGTCGATCGGGGTGGCCGTGGCTGCGGGGACGTGGCGTGCCTGAGCGCGCGCGGCCGGGCGCGATCGCCTCGGGTGCGGTCGCCGGGGGAGCGATGCCGGACGTGACCGACGGGGGTGCGCGGCCGGACGCGACCGCCGGGGGAGCGGCACCGGACGCGGCGCTCGTCGAGGGGATCGCCGCGGCCGCAGCCGGCGCTGCTGCCGCCACCGGACGACGGCTCGTCGTGCTGGTCGACGGGCGCTCGGGCACCGGGAAGACCACGCTGGGCGACGCCGTGGCGGCACGGCTCGGCGCACGGGTCGTGCACCTCGACGACGTCTACCCCGGGTGGGACGGCCTGCGCGCGGCCGCCGACGCGGTCGTGTCCGACGTGCTCGGGACGCCGTCGGGGTACCGGCGCTGGGACTGGGAGCGGTCCGAGCCGGCGGAGTGGGTGTCGATCGAGTCGCACGTGCCGCTGGTGGTCGAGGGGTGCGGGGCGCTCTCCCGGGGGTCCGCTCCACAAGCGACCCTCCGGGTGTGGCTCGAGGCGGACGACGACGTCCGACGCGACCGGGCGATCGGCCGCGACGGCGAGGTGTTCGCCCGCGAGTGGGAGCGCTGGGCTGCCCAGGAGCGTGCCTTCATCGCCGCGGAGGCGCCCGCGGAGCTCGCGGACCTGGTGCTCAGGACGTAGTCGGTGTGGTCGCCGGTGAGACCCGGGCTGACCGACGTCCCTCGCGGCCCGGAGCCCGAGCCCCGTCGCTCAGCCCGAGACTGGCCCACCGGCACCGGCACCGGCACCGGCACCGGCACCGGCACCGGCCGCCCGGGCGTCCGCCCGGGCGTCCGCCCGCTGCGCGTCGCGCACCGGGTCGACCGCGAACACCGCGGCCACGACCGACAGCACCGCGTACACGCCGAGGTACGCGCACAGGATCCACGGCGAGCCCCCGCCCACCTCGACGAACACCGCCGCGAGCAACGGCGTCAGCCCCACCGAGAAGATCGACCCGATCTGGTACCCGAGGCTCATGCCCGAGTAGCGCCGCCCGGTCGGGAACTGCTCCGCGAACCACGCCGCCTGCGGACCGTAGATGCTGTCGTGGAACACGCTCATGCCGATCAACGCGACGAGCGGCAGCAGCACCAGGGGTCCGGCGTCGAGGAACGCGAAGAACGGCCAGATCAGCACGCCGATCCCGATCGCGGCCCCGATCGCGAGCGGCCGGCGCCCGACCCGGTCGGACAGCCACCCCCAGAACGGCGTCGACACGAGCGACACCGCCGAGATCACGAGCACCGCCTGGAGCCCGGCGGCCGAGCCCTCCTCGCCGCGCCTCGCCCCGAGGTAGGTCAGCGAGTACGTCGTCAGGATCGAGTAGAGCGCCGGCTGGACGAGCCGCAGCCCTGCGGTGACGAGGATCGACCGCGGGTGCCGACGGACCGCCTGCCACACCGGGAACCGCTCGACACCGCCGGACGCGCGCAGCGCCTGGAACACCGGGGCGTCCTGCACGCCGAGCCGGATGACGAGTCCGACCGCGACGATGACCGCGGAGAACAGGAACGGCAGGCGCCACCCCCAGGCCAGGAACGCCTCGTTGCCGAGCAGGGTCCGCACGAGCGTGAAGACCCCGGTCGCCAGCAGCATGCCGCCCGCGGACCCCATCTGCGTGAACGCCCCGAACAGTCCCCGGTGCCGCGTCGGCGCGTGCTCGACCGACAGCAGCGCCGACCCGCCCCACTCCGCGCCGGCTGCGACGCCCTGGAGCAGTCGCAGCACCACGAGTGCGACCACCGCGCCGACCCCGATCGTCGCCGCCGAGGGGATCACCCCGATGAGCGTCGACGCGATGCCCATCAGCACCAGGGACGCCACGAGCAGCTTCTTCCGCCCGATCCGGTCGCCCAGGTGCCCGGCCACGATGCCGCCGAGCGGCCGCGCGACGAAGCCGACACCGTAGGTCGCGAAGGACGCGATCACACCGACGGCCGGCGTGGCGGACGGGAAGAACGTCGGGGCGAACACGAGCGCCGAGGCCGTCGCGTACAGGTAGAAGTCGTAGTACTCGACGGTCGTCCCGACGAACGACGCGAGCGCGACGCGACGTCGGGTCGCGTTCGTGGACGGAGACGGGGGACGGACGGGAGGCGCGGCTGCGGTCGTCTGGGTCGGCATGCCTCAGGAGCATGGTCGCCGCCCGGCCGCCGCGGAACCGCGCCCGTAACGCGAGGTCACGTCATGACCGTCGGCGGCGGCTCCCCGGACACCATGGGGGGCATGAGCGATGCACCGATCCGTCCGCTGCGCTTCGCGGCCTTCGTCATGAACACGACGTCGCACATCCAGCACGGCCTCTGGCGGCACCCGGACGCCCGGCAGGCGGACTTCGACGACGTCACGCTGTGGACCGACCTCGCCCGGACGCTCGAGCGCGGGAAGTTCGACGCGATGTTCTTCGCGGACGTCGTCGGCACGTACGGCCCCGCCCGCGGCGACTACGCGACGAACCTCCGCGAGGGGCTGCAGATCCCCTCGAACGACCCGTCCGTGCTGCTCTCCGCGCTCGCCGTGTCGACCGAGCACCTCGGCCTGGCGTTCACCTCGAGCGTCATCCAGGCGCACCCGTTCGACTTCGCCCGCAAGGTGTCGACGCTCGACCACATCACCCGCGGCCGCATCGGGTGGAACGTCGTGACGAGCGCCCTCGACAGCGCCGCCCGGAACTTCGGCGCCGACCGGCTCGAGGAGCACGACGAGCGCTACGCCTGGGCCGAGGAGTACCTCGAGGTCTGCGCCAAGCTGTGGGAGGGGTCGTGGGAGGACGGCGCCGTGCTCAAGGACCCGGTGCGCGGCTACGCCGACCCGGCGCAGGTGCACCGCATCGACCACCACGGCAAGCGGTACGACGTGCAGGGGCCGCACCTCAGCGCGCCCTCGCCCCAGCGGACGCCCGTGTTGTTCCAGGCCGGGTCCTCGCCGGCCGGCCGGGCCTTCGCCGCGCGGAACGCCGAGGCACAGTTCATCCTCACCTCGAACCGGGACGCCACCGAGCAGCTGATCCGCGAGACCCGCGACCTCGCCGCCGCCGTCGGCCGACGCCGCGAGGACATCGCGTTCTTCCTCGGCCTGACCTTCGTCACGGGATCCACCGAGGCCGAGGCGAAGGCGAAGGAAGCGGAGATCGACGAGTACCTGGCCGCCGACGGCTTCCTCGTGCACTCGAACCTCGGCTTCGACCCGGACACCGGCGAGCCGCTCGACCCGGCGACGCCGCTGTCCGAGGTCCGGACCCAGGCCGGGCAGTCGCACCTGCAGTGGCTCCGCGAGGCCGCCGGCGACCGCGAGCCGACCATCGCCGACCTCGCCCGGCTCTCCGCCAAGCTCCGGGCACGGGTCGTCGGGACGCCCGAGCAGATCGCGGACGAACTCGCCGCGTGGCAGCGGGTCGGGGTCGACGGCGTGAACGTCATCAACTGGACGCTGCCCGGCTCCTACGAGGAGTTCGTCGACCACATCGCGCCGACGCTGCAGGAGCGCGGACTCATGCAGTCGGAGTACCGGGAGGGCACCCTCCGCGAGAAGCTCTTCGGCCACGCGCAGCTGCCCGACTCGCACCCGGCGAGGCGGTGGCGCGGCGCGTTCTCCGGCGGCGCGGCCGGGACCGGTGCGGACGAGGCGCGCGACGCCGTGGAGGTGACCGCATGACGGACGCGACGACGAGCACCGGGGGTGAGCCGGGCCTCCCGAGCGACCGTCCGGACGACGTGACGGCGAGCGCCGGGGGTGAGCCGCGCCTCCCGGCCGACCGTCTCGCAGTCCTGCGTGCGCGCTTCGCGCCGGTCGTCGAGGCGATCCGCGAGGGCGCGGTCGCGCGCGAGCTGGCGTCCGGCACCCCTGGCGACCGCGACCTCCCGCACGCCGAGGTGCGCGCGCTGGCAGACGCGGGCTTCGGGCGGCTGCGCGTGCCCGAGGAACGCGGTGGCTTCGGCGTGACGCTCGTCGAGCTCGCGCACCTGGTGGCGGACCTCGCGGCGGCGGACTCGAACATCGCGCACCTGTGGCGGGGACACTTCGGGTACACGGAGCTCGTGCTCCTGCGTCCGGACTCGCCCGCTCGGGACGAGTGGCTCCAGCGCATCGTCGACGGGGCGATCGTGGGGAACGCGACCTCGGAGCGGACCGGCACGACGCTGGCGGACATCTCGACGACCGTCGCTCCCGACGACTCCGGCACGTGGCGGCTCGACGGGCGCAAGTTCTACTCGACCGGCACGCTCTACGCCGACTGGATCTACCTGGCGGCCGACCGCGACGGCGAGCGGGTGACCTTCGCCGTGCCGACCGGTGCACCGGGTGTGACCGGCGTCGACGACTGGGACGGCTTCGGGCAGCGCCTCACCGCTTCGGGGACGACGGTGTTCTCCGGTGTCGCGGTCGACGAGTCGGTCGTCTCTGCGTACCGGGACGCACCGCTCTCGCACATCCAGGCCTTCTACCAGCTGTACCTGCTGGCGGTCCTCGCCGGGATCGGACAGGCCGTCGTCGACGACGCCGTGGCGTTCGTCCGGCCGCGGACCCGCACGTACATCCACGCTAACGCCGCCGTACCGGGGGAGGACCCGCAGGTGCTGGCCGTGCTCGGACGGCTGTCGGCGGGGGCGTTCACCGCGCGGTCGCTCGTCGTCGCGGCGGCAGGGCTGCTCGACGGGGTCGTGGCGACGAACGAGCCCGGGGTGGGCGTCGACCACGCACTGCTCGATGCCGCCGAGAACGCCGTCTACCAGGCGCAGGTCGAGATCGGGCCGCGGGTGCTGCAGGCGGCCACGGAGTTGTTCGAGGTCGGTGGGGCCTCGGCGGCCGACCGGACGCGGGCGCTCGACCGGCACTGGCGGAACGCCCGGGTGGTGGCGTCGCACAACCCTGCCGTCTACAAGGAGCGACTCGTGGGGGAGTACGTGCTGCACGGGCGGGGGCCGGTGGACGCGTGGGAGCGGTACCACGAGGTGGGGCCGACGCGGTTCTGAGGGCGCGCGCCGCGCGGGCGCGCGCCGCGGCGCGTGCCGCGGCGCGTGCCGCGGCGCGTGCCGCCAGCGCGAGTCTCGGCCCCGCGGACACTTTCGCGTCTTCGGAGCCGCGAAACCGTCCGCCAGCGCGAGTCTCGGCTCAGCGGGAGCCGCGAGCGGGATCCGGCAGCCTCTACGCCCAGCCGAGCTCGTGCAACCGAGCGTCGTCGATGCCGTAGAAGTGCCCGATCTCGTGGACGAGCGTGGTGTGCACCTCGTCCCGGAGATCCTCGACGGTGTCGCACTCCTCGAGGTGCTGCTTCCGGAACACCACGATCCGGTCGGGGAGCTCGCCGAACCCGTACTGCCCGCGCTCGGTCGTGGCGACCCCGTCGTAGTACCCGAACAGGTCGGAGCCGTCCTCGGGCTCGTCCTCGACGACGAACACCACGTTGTCCAGCCCGTCGACCATCTCGTCGGGCAGCCGGTCGAGCTCGTCGGTCACGAGCTGCTCGAACTCGTCGGCGGACATCTCCATCACGGACTCGATGGTGGCACACGACCATCCGAGAACTGCGAAGGCCCCGTCCTGCGGGACGGGGCCTTCGACTGCTGGGGTGAATAACGGGTCTCGAACCCGCGACCTCCTAGACCACAACCAGGCGCTCTACCAACTGAGCTATATCCACCATGTCCGAACCGGCTGACCGGCGCGACCACTCAATAGTAGTACATGCCGGAGGCCGCGACGACCACGCGTGTCGCTACTCCGCCGTGGGCTGCCCGAGCCGCGGCTCCCACTTCTCGACCACCTCGGCCGCGACGGCGCGGACGTCCTCGGTCGTCGGGCCGGGCTCCGGGATGAAGCCGGCGCGACGGTAGTACTCGAGCTCGCGGATCGACTCGAGGATGTCCGCGAGGGCACGGTGGCCGCCGTGCTTCTCCGGCGCGTTGAAGTACACGCGCGGGAACCAGCGGCGGCAGAGCTCCTTGATGCTCGACACGTCGACGCTGCGGTAGTGCAGGTGCCCGTCGACGCGGGGCATGTACTTCGACAGGAAGGCGCGATCCGTGCCGATCGTGTTGCCGGCCAGCGGCGCGCTGCCCTCGGCCGGGACGTGCTGGAGGATGTACTCGAGCACCTGGTACTCGGCGTCCGCCAGCGAGACACCGTCCGGGATCGCCTCGGCGAGGCCCGAAGTCGCGTGCATGTTCGTGACGAACTCGTTCATGTTGTCGAGCGCCGACTGGTCGGGCTTGATCACGATGTCGAACCCGGGGTGCACCGGGACGAGGTCGAAGTCCGTGACGACGACGGCCACCTCGACGAGTTGGTCGACCTCGACGTCGAGGCCGGTCATCTCGCAGTCGATCCAGACGAGGCGGTCGTTCGCAGTTGCCATGTCCTCGATCCTATTCCGCACGGGTGACGCTCCCGCGCCCGGACCCGAGGCTGTGGAGCGATCCCGGTCGGCACCGTGCCGGCACCGCTCGAGGCGACACCGGGACGCTGTGGCCGCACGGCCGCCCCTGGCCGAGCGGGCGGAACCCGCAGCCGCGAGACGACCCGTCTGCAGGATCCGCCCGCTCGCGGCGCGCGCGGTCCGGATCCAGGTGGACCGTGCCTCCCGGTCGGTCCGTGAGCGGGCGGAACCCGCAGCCGCGAGACGAGCCGTCTGCAGGATCCGCCCGCTGGCGGCGCGCGCGGTGCGGATCGACGTGCGCCGTGCCTCCCGGTCGGTCCGTGAGCGGGCGGAACCGGCAGCCGCGATCCGGAACGGCGGCGGGATCTGCCCGCTGGCGACCGGGCCGTCCCTGCGGTGTCACGGCACGCGTCCCGGTCGGCCGATCCAGGCGGGCGGGCGGAATCGTCGACTGGGCGACCACCACGGCGCGCCTTCCGCCCGCTCGCGTTCACGCGGCTGCCCTCACCACCGGTCTGGAGGCTCGACCCGCGTCCGACGGTCCGCTCCGGCCCGTCCTCCGGTTGCCCAGCGGGCGGAACCGGTCGGGCGGACGGCGCCGGCCCGGCGCGTCCTGCCCGCTCGCGCGGCTCGCGCGGCCTGCCGAGCGCACTCGGCCCCGAGGACCCCCCCAGTACGGCCGAGGGGTCCACCCCTGAACCTCCATCCACTCGCTCACGCGCGTCCGCACATGACGAACGGGCGAGACGCGCGACCGGACCGGAGTCCCGACCGCAGCCCCCGCCCGCAGCGAAGCGCACCGAGCGCGAGCAGGCTCATCGCCCACCAGCGCTCGCACCGAGCGCGAGCGGGCTCACCGCCCACCCGCGCTGGTGTCGACTCAGACCATCTCGCCAGCCGAGATCGCCTCGGCCTCGACGCGCTCCGGCTCGGCCCCGTCGTCGACCCGCCGCAGCACCTTGGTGGTCAGCACCACGACCACGAACGCGACCGCCACCGAGACCCCGGCGAACACGTACGCCGCCGACGGCGAGAACGAGTCGGCGAGCAGCGTCGCCACGGGCGGGGCGATCGCACCCCCGATGAAGCGCACCGCGGAGTACGCGCTCGATGCCACCGAGCGGGGGAGGTCCGTTGCCTCCATCACGCACTCCGTGAGCACCGTGTTGAGGACACCGAGCACGAGGCCGCCGATGACCACGCAGATGATGAGCCCGGCCTGCGAGGTCACGACGACCGCCGCGGCGAACAGGTCGAGGGCGAGGAGCGGCAGCGCGATCTTCAGCACGGTCGTGCGGCGCATGCGCGCGGTCAGCATCGGGGCGACCCACACGGAGGTGATCGCGAGCCCGACGCCCCACCCGAAGAAGGTGAAACCGATGCCGAGTGCGCCGAAGCCGAGCGGGAACGGCGTGTACGCGAGCAGCACGAAGAAGCCGATGTTGTAGAAGAGCGCGGTCACCGCGAGGGCCGCGAGCGCCGGCTGTCCGAGGGCGCGGAACGGTGCCGAGAGCTTGGTCGGCGTGGGCTTCTCGAGTCCGGAGGTCTTGAGCAGCGCGACGACGGCGATGAACGCGATCGCCATCAGGGTGGTGACGCCGAAGAAGGGACCGCGCCAGCTCACCGACCCGAGCAGTCCGCCGACCAGGGGCCCGATGGCGATGCCGAGGCCGAGCGCTGCCTCGTAGAGGATGATCGCCGACGCTGTGCCACCGGACGCTGCACCGACGATGGTCGCGAGTGCGGTGGAGATGAAGAGCGCGTTGCCCAGGCCCCAACCGGCGCGGAAGCCGATGATGTTCCAGACGCTGCCCGAGGTCGCTGCGAGCACCGAGAAGACCACGATGAGCGCGAGCCCGATGAGCAGGGTGTTCTTCGCACCGATGCGGCTCGACACCCAGCTGGTGAAGAACATGGCGACGCCGGTGACGGCGAGGTAGCTCGTGAAGAGCAGTTCGGTCTGCGCGGCGGTGGCGTGCAGCGACGTCGCGATCGCGGGGAGGATCGGGTCGACCAGGCCGATGCCCATGAAGGCGACGACGCAGGCGAACGCGATCGCCCAGACGGCGGACGACTGCTTGAGGATGCTGCCGGACGCAGCGGGTGCGTGGGCGTTCACGCGTGGATCTCCGTTCTGGTGGGGTTCGTGGTGGTGCGCGAGGCGATGATGCCGGCGGCGTCGCGCAGGACGTCCCAGTCGTCGTCGTCGAGGTCGGCGAAGACCGGTCCGACGGAGTCGGCGATCGTCGCGCGCCAGGTGGCGAGCCGCTCGCGCCCCGCATCGGTGAGTTCGATGAGCTGTCCGCGTGAGTCGTCGGGGTCGACGGTGCGCGAGAGCAGACCGTCGGTGAGCATGCCGGCGACGATCCGGGTCATCGTGGGCTGTGCCACACGGGACGCGGCGGCGAGCTCACCGAGGCGCAGCGGCTGCTCGGTCTCGAGGATGCCGAGCGTGCGCCAGACCGCGGCCGAGGTGGCGTCGCCGGAGGCCTGCGCCGCAGCACGGACCAAGCGGTTGACCGAGATGATCAGCGTCTCCAGTGCCTGCGCCCGTGATGCTTCCATGTCTGAACTATATAGCGGTGCTATACATCCGTCAACAGGGCACCCCTGGTAGAAGGGACGCATGAGCGACATCACCATCCACGAGGGCGACGAGTACACCGCGATCTTCCACGGCGGTCCCTTCGACGGCACGACCGACACCCGCACCGCCACGAGCGACGCGGTCGACGACGAGGTCACGGTGTACGCGGACGTCGAGGGCCTGCAGACGGCCTTCGCCTACAAGGCCACCAAGACCCGTCAGGTGCTCGACCAGACCTCGGTCGAGTACGAGTACGACGCCGCGGACTCCGATCCGGTCGACGACCTGCAGGACCGCGGGGACCGCAGCGGCGAGTTCGACCGGGAGTAGATCGCGCGCCGCGCACGTTGCACCGTCCCGTGCAGCTCGACCTCTGGACCTCCGCCTTCTGCGCCCCGTGCGCAGCCGCCCGCCGTGTGAGCGGTGAGGCAGCGGCGCTCGTCCCCGGGCTCCGGGTCACCGAACGCGACGTCGCGGCACACCCTGACACTGCAGAGGACCTCGGCATCCGTTCGACCCCCACGATCATCGTGCGTCGGGACGACGGTGCCGAGGTCTTCCGTTCGCCGGGCGTCCCCTCGCGGGACCAGCTGCTGGTGGCGGTCGCGAAGGCGCTCTGAGCGGACCCGGTCGGGAGGCACGGGGCACGTCCGCCTCGTCCGGTCACCGTGCAGGCGTGCTCGGCCAGGAGGCGCGGTGCATGTCCGCCACGTCGGTCGCGACGGCAGCGCGTGCCCTCGCGCGAGCGGGCGTTCCCTGCTGTCCGGCGGTGCCGCGCGGACCGGTTCCGCCCCTCGGCGCGGCGGTCGTCCGTGCTGACCAGTGCGACCCCGGCGGGCGGGCCCTTCGTGCTCACCGGCGGCACGCGCCGCACCCCTTCCGCCCGCTCGGGACGGACGGAGCAGTCGGGCGCGATCGCCGAGCACCGGCCTCGTGCGTGGCAGTGCAGCGCCCCGACGACCGACGGCGGTAGAATCGTCGCCGCTCGCCTCCGTAGCTCAGTGGATAGAGCAGGTGGTTTCTACCCTCCGTGTCGCGGGTTCGATTCCTGCCGGGGGCACACGCGACGAGAGGCCGCCATCCGTCGGGATGGCGGCCTCTCGTCGAACGGGGGAGGTCTCAGTCGTCCTCGGCTGCTCGGCGTCGCAGCTCGCTCGCGCTGATGGGCTGGGTGTACGGCGAGGCGTCGTCGTCGTCCTCTCGAGCACCCGGCGTCGCGTTCGCCGCCCCGGGCCGGTCGAGCCCGGTCGCGGACGCTGCGGCACGGTTCACGTGGGCGTCAGCCGACGTCGGGCTCGCGACCCGGGGCGCGGAGGTCGGCCGGTCATCGGAGCGGGCATCACCGCCACGATCGGTCACGTCGACCTCGCCGGAGTCCGAGGAGTCGTCGCTGCGCGAGCCGAGGTCGTTCCGAGCGCTCGGAGTCGTGCCGTTGCCCGGACGCGCCGACGCGATCGGGGACCCGAGCGGAGGGCGGACCGGCGCGCCGTCGAGCTGGACCGTCTCGCGGTCGCCGTAGGGGCGCGTCCGGTTGTCGGCAGCACCTCGGACGTCGTCGATCGGGGTGGTGGCGTCCTGGTCGACCGTCGCCGCGGCGGTCGGACCCGAGGTGCGGCCCGCCGACGTCCCCGCCGCAGGGGCGCCGACGGGAGACTGCTGCGGCGCGGGACGGAGCGAGGTGGTGGTCGGCGTCGGGCGCGACGGGGCCGTGCCGGCGTCTGCGTCGGCCGTCCGCTGCTGCTGCTGCTGACCGGCGTTCCAGTCCTGCTGGCGGGCGATGAGGTCGGCGTCGGGGTCCGGGGAGTCGAACTTCCAGCGTTCGAGATCGGCCTTGAACAGCTTCTTCGCACGTCCTGGCTTGCCGTTCCACTCGAGCAGACGGTCGCGGAGTTCGCCGAGCGACTGGTCTGCCTGCGAGGTGAAGGTCGAGGAGTTCCGCTTGATGTCGGCGATCTCGTGCTGCACCCAGTCGGCGGCAAGCGGAGCACCGCTCACCGGCAGGAGGCGCAGCCGCACGTCGGCGTCCTCGGCGAGGTGGTCGGCGTAGGCACGTTCCTCGTGTCCGAGTGCTCCCCAGCGCGAGGCCTTGCGCGCCGCGGTGACCACGCCCGCGACTGCTGCGTTCCGGCTCTCGCGGTCGTGGAGCGCGACGACGCGCTTCGTTGCCGCGCGTCCGATGAGCGCGGCGATCACTCCGGCGACGACGATCGCGACGAAGGGGATGATCGCGCCGGACAGCACGCGCCATCCCTCGTCGGATGCTGTCCAGTCGGTCAGGTCGTTCCACCAGTCCATGGGCGAACACTACGCAGCGTGCGACGCAGAACCGCGGAGGCCGGACGGCGTTCCGTCGAGCCGGACCGCGTTCCGTCGAGCCGGGCTGCGCTCCGTCGAGCGGGGCGGCGTTCGCTCACGCGGGGCGGTCGCCCGTCGGGCGGCGCGGTCGACGGGCGCGGCCGGCTGGTCAGCCCCAGCGCAGGCAGTCGACGGCGTCGTCCGCCGACCACACGTTCGGCAGCTCGACGAACCGTCGCTCGACCGCCACGTAGCGACGGGCGCGGTAGGCCGTGCCGCCCGCGACGTCCACGCGGTCGACGTACCCGACGATCTCGCCGTTGGTGCGGGTGACCCGGCTGAGGTCGTCTCGCACGTCGAGCACGCGCAGGTCGCCACGGCTGCGTGCGACCGGCGTGGAACGGATCCGGAACGCTGGTTCGGTGCTGGTCTGCACGGGTGCCTCCTGCTGGTTCGTCGTGGTCTTCGTTGCCTCGACGGTACGGCTGACCACCGACACTCCACGGCCGTGCAGTGGCGTCAGGGGAGCGCTCACGGCGAGGACGATGCTGTGCAGGAGAAGTACCCCGGCCCCGTGCTCCGTGAGCACAGGAGGGTACGGTGGCGCGCATGACGACGTTCGTGCTCGCAGGTGGATGCTTCTGGTGCCTCGACGCGGTGTACCGCACGTTGCAGGGCGTGCAGGACGTGGTGTCGGGCTACACCGGCGGCGTGGTCGAGGAGCCGACGTACGAAGCGGTCTGCACCGGTGCGACCGGTCACGCCGAGGCGGTCGCGGTGACCTTCGACGAGTCGGTCATCCCCGCCGACGTCGTCCTCGACGTCTTCTTCACGCTCCACGACCCGCGGCAGCTGAACCGCCAGGGTGCGGACGTCGGCACCCAGTACCGCTCGGCGATGTTCCCTGCGGACGACGAGCAGCGAGCGCTGTTCGAGCGGGCGGTGCAGCGCGCTGCGGACATCTGGGACGGCGGGATCGTGACGACGATCGAGCCGCTCGGTAGCTTCTTCCGTGCGGAGGAGCACCACCAGGACTTCTTCGCGAAGAACCCTGGTCAGGGCTACTGCCTCGCGGTCGCGCTGCCCAAGGTGAACAAGGTCCGCAAGGCCTACAGTCAGTACATCCTGGCGTCCTGAGACGCGGACGTCGGGGCCACGAGGAGGTGGTCGAACGATGATGGACAACACCGGGACCTGGGTGGCCGTCGGTCCGGCGGGCGCGGTCGGGAGCATCCGCCGCGCGTCGGACGGCTTCCACGTCGAGCTCTACGGTCGACGGGGCCGAGGCAGGACCTACCCGTCGCTGGAGACCGCGAAGGGTGCGGTCCACGCGGCGCTCGGGCCTCTCGCCGACCGACCCGAGTTCCGCGCGCACTGACCCGCCGGCCTGGAGGTTCGGGGGAGTCTTCCTCCACAGCCCACCTTGATGAGTCGGCTGCTCACAGATCGAGCCCCGGGCCGCCAGCGCGGCCCGGGGCTCGCAGACGATCGAGTCATGAACGACACGATCACCGTCTGCGGCATCGTCGCGACCGAACCCCGGCACCTCGTCACCGACACCGGCATCGCCATCTCGAGCATGCGTCTGGCGTCCCCCTCCCGTCGTTGGGACCGCAGCACGTCGTCATGGACGAACGGTCCGACGAACTGGTACACGGTCACCGCCTTCCGGTCCCTCGCGGCGAACGTCCACAAGTCGCTGAAGAAGGGCGATCGCATCCTCGTGACCGGACGCGTCCGGATCCGCACCTGGGAGCGTGACGGGCGGAACGGGACCGCGGTCGAGATCGACGCCGACGGCATCGGGCACGACCTCGCCTGGGGCATCAGCAACTGGATCCGCGTCCCGCGGCACGTCGGCGACTCGAACGCGGGTCCCGGGGTGCCGCCGGGGGTGCCGACGGTGGATCCGGACACCGGCGAGGTGACGGGCACGGTGCCCGAGGACGACCACGCGACGCCCGTGCTCGGCGGAGACGGCGACGATGCCCTGCCCGGGGCAGCAGACGGGCCCGCGCTGCCGCGCCACGGCGCCCGGGACGGCGGCGTCCTGAACGACGGCGTCCCGGGCGA
The DNA here is from genome assembly GCF_030803485.1 of Curtobacterium sp. 260. NCBI lineage: Bacteria > Bacillati > Actinomycetota > Actinomycetes > Micrococcales > Microbacteriaceae > Curtobacterium > Curtobacterium sp. 260. The sequence goes on from NZ_JAURUY010000002.1 coordinate 340,654, forward strand.
CGGCGTCGCGGACGGCGGCGACCCGGAGGACAGCGGCGCGCGGGCAGCCGGAGGGGTCGCCCCGGTCCTGCCCGGATCCCGGGAGCCCGAGCCGGGACCCGACGCCCGTGCCGTCGCATGAGTCGTCGGACGAGTCATCGCCGGACCGTCGGCCGCGCGCGGCACCCGCGTCCTGCCGGTGCCGGCCGCCTCGGCGCGAGGCACTCGCGTCCTACCGGTGCCGGCGCCTCGGCGCGCGCCCCGCCGTGGTCCTGTCGGCGCCGCCGATCCACGAGCCGTGCGCTGCGGCGCAGGGGGGAGCGGTGACGTGCCCGGGTCAGTAGACTTGCGCCGATATGGCTGAGTACATCTACCAGATGGTCCGCGCCCGCAAGACGGTCGGCGACAAGCTGATCCTCGACGACGTCACGATGTCGTTCATCCCCGGCGCCAAGATCGGCGTCGTGGGGCCGAACGGCGCGGGCAAGTCGACGATCCTGAAGATCATGGCGGGTCTCGACCAGCCGTCCAACGGCGAGGCGAAGCTCACGCCGGGCTTCTCCGTCGGCATCCTCATGCAGGAGCCCGAGCTCGACGAGTCCAAGACCGTGCTCGAGAACGTCCAGATGGGCGTCGGTGCGATCAAGGGCAAGCTCGACCGCTTCAACGAGATCTCCGCGCTGATGGCGGAGCCGGACGCCGACTTCGACGCCCTCCTGGCCGAGATGGGCACCCTGCAGGAGGAGATCGACGCGGCCGACGCGTGGGACCTCGACTCCCAGCTCGAGCAGGCCATGGACGCGCTGCAGTGCCCGCCGGCTGACGCGCAGATCGCCAACCTCTCGGGTGGCGAGAAGCGCCGCGTGGCGCTCTGCAAGCTGCTCCTCGAGAAGCCCGACCTGCTACTCCTCGACGAGCCCACCAACCACCTCGACGCCGAGTCCGTGCTGTGGCTCGAGCAGCACCTGTCGAAGTACCCCGGCGCCGTGCTCGCCGTCACGCACGACCGGTACTTCCTCGACCACGTCGCACAGTGGATCGCCGAGGTCGACCGCGGTCGCCTGTACCCGTACGAGGGCAACTACTCGACCTACCTCGAGAAGAAGCGCGAGCGTCTCGAGGTCCAGGGCAAGAAGGACGCCAAGCTCGCCAAGCGTCTGTCCAGCGAACTCGAGTGGGTCCGGAGCAACTCGAAGGGCCGCCAGGCGAAGTCGAAGGCCCGTCTCGCCCGGTACGAGGAGATGGCTGCCGAGGCCGAGCGCACGCGGAAGCTCGACTTCGAGGAGATCGTCATCCCCGTGGGCCCGCGTCTGGGCTCGCAGGTGATCGACGCCGAGAAGCTCCAGAAGCAGTTCGGTGAGCGCGTCATCATCGACGGCCTGTCCTTCACGCTGCCCCGCAACGGCATCGTCGGGGTCATCGGCCCGAACGGCGTCGGCAAGACCACGCTGTTCAAGACCATCGTCGGCCTCGAGCCGCTCGACGGCGGCCAGCTGCGGATCGGCGACACGGTCGACATCTCGTACGTCGACCAGAGCCGCGGCGGCATCGACCCGAACAAGAACCTGTGGGAGGTCGTCTCCGACGGCCTGGACTTCATCCAGGTCGGCAAGACCGAGATCCCGTCCCGCGCCTACGTCTCGCAGTTCGGGTTCAAGGGCCCGGACCAGCAGAAGAAGGCCGGTGTGCTCTCCGGTGGTGAGCGGAACCGCCTGAACCTGGCGCTCACGCTCAAGCAGGGCGGCAACCTCCTGCTCCTCGACGAGCCGACCAACGACCTCGACGTCGAGACCCTCGGCAGCCTCGAGAACGCCCTGCTCGAGTTCCCCGGCTGTGCCGTGGTCATCACCCACGACCGGTGGTTCCTCGACCGCATCGCGACGCACATCCTCGCGTGGGAGGGCGTGAACGAGGACGGCACCCCGAACTGGTACTGGTTCGAGGGCAACTTCGAGGCCTACGAGGAGAACAAGCTCGTGCGCCTCGGCCCGGACGCGAACAAGCCCGGTCGCTCGACGTACCGCAAGCTCACCCGCGACTGACCCGTGGCGAGGCTGCACGCTCCCGTCCGCATCCGGTGGAGCGACATCGACGCGTACGGCCACGTCAACAACTCCGCGATGCTGCGCCTCCTCGAGGAGGCGCGCATCGCGGGGTTCTGGGGCCACGACCCCGCTGACGTCGCGCCGGAGGACGACCTGCCGGACCCGATCATCGACGGTCGGCCCGGCTCCGGGACGATGACGGTGATCGCTGCCCAACGTCTCGAGTACCTCGCATCGATCCCGTACCTGCGCCAACCTCTCGACGTGCAGATGTGGATCGGACGAGTCGGTGGCGCGAGCATCGACGTGTCGTACGAGATCTGGTCACCCGTCGGAGTCGAGCCGCAGGTGCTGTACACGCGCGCCACGACGGCCCTGGTGATGGTCGACGCGGCCTCGAACCGGCCTCGGCGCCTGTCCGAGGCTGAGCGCGCCGCCTGTGCGCCGTTCGTCGAAGCGCCCGTACAGTTCTCCCGCCCGTAACGGCGGGACCACCGGTGTGGTCCTCCCGGTCCGTAGCGGCTGGACCGCCGGCGCAGTTCTCGAGCCCGTAGCGGCCAGGACGGGCGGCACCGTGTGTCCGCCAGGAGCGGGCAGGGCAGCCGTCAACGCGGGACGCGCAGCATCCCCTCCTGCGCCACCGATGCCAGCAGCCGACCGTCGCGCGCGAACATCCGCCCGAACGCCAGTCCCCGGCCGCCCTGGGCGCTCGGGGACTCCTGCGCGTACAGGACCCAGTCGTCGGCACGGCCGTCGCGGTGCCACCACATCGCGTGGTCGAGGCTCGCGCTCTTCACTCCCGGCGTGCCCCAGGCGACGCCGTGCCGCCGCATGATCGGCTCCAGGATCGACATGTCGCTCGCGTAGCCGAGCACGGCCCGGTGCAGCGACGGGTCCTCCGGCAGGTCACCGTCGACGCGGAACCACACCGCCTGGTGCGGGACGCGCTCGCCCTGCACGTCGACGAACACCGGGCCTTCGACGTGCCGCAGGTCGATCGAGCGTTCCGCCCAGGCCTGCGCCACGGGGTGGTCTATCGCGGACAGGATCGACGCAGCCGAGGGCAACGACTCGGGATCGGGGGTGCCGACGGGGAACGGGTCCTGGTGCTCGAGTCCGTCGTCCGGTCGCTGGAAGGAGGCGATCATCGAGAAGATCGGCACACCGCGTTGGTAGGCCTGGACACGGCGCGTGGCGAACGAGCGGCCGTCGTGGATGCGCTCGACGGCGAAGGTGATGGGCACGTCGATGTCACCGGGACGCAGGAAGTACCCGTGCATCGAGTGGATGTCGCGGTCCTCGATCGTGTGCTGCGCGGCGACGATGCACTGCGCGAGCACCTGTCCGCCGAAGACCCGGCCGCCGGGCGACCAGTGGCTGGCACCGGTGAGGATCGTCTCGCCCGTGCTCGCGCCGGTGTCCTGCAAGCGGAGGGTGCTGAGGAAGTCGGGTTCGCCGTTCACCCCCGCAGTCTACGAACCCGTCGCCGGTAGGATCGGTGTCGACATGGGCACCTCGTTCACGCTTCCCGACGCCGCTTCGCTCGGCGACCTCCGCACCTACCTCGGACGCGCTGCCCGGATCGAGGACGGCTCCGTGCGGCTCATCGCCGACTCCGGCGTCCTCGCCGTCTACGCCGCGATCCTCTACCCGGTCGGGCTCCTCGACGAGCTGCCGACCGTGCTCGGCCTCCGCACCTTCTCCCTGACCGAGCCAGCGACGATCGACGCGGTCGTCCCGCTCGCCTCCCTGCGGGAGCGGCTCCGTGTGCTGGCCGAGGAACAGGACGCCGCCGGTGCCGACGGTGCCGATCCGACGCGACCGACCCCGATCGAGGTCGGGCTGCCGCACGAGGTGCACACCGTGACGTGGGCCGCGATCTCGCCGCCCCGCGGGGGATGGGTGCCGCTGCCCGACGTCTCGCCGGAGCTGCTCCGCCGCGCTGCCCGCGACGGGATCGCCGAGGTCGCGGACGCCGTCCCGTCGAACGCCGGTGACGCCATCGTCCGCCGCATCCGCGCCGAGGTCTGGGGCCGTCCCGTCCCCGGGATCGAGCACGTCCCCGCAGCAGCCGGGTTCGCGGGGGAGAGCCTCGGCTTCCTCGGGCACGATCCGGTCCGGCTGTTCGAGACCGGCCCCTGGAGCCGCCTGACGACGTCGCGCGGGCACATCCTGGTGAAGCGACGCGCCTGGAGCCTCGACCACTAGTGCCGCCGCGGCACTGCCGATCCCTGCACGGTCGCGCCTGAGCCCTCGTCCGTCCACACCTCCGACGGGCACCCGGTCAACGCCGTGACCGGCATGGTTGGGTTGCGTCATGCACGTCTTCCTCACCGGCGCATCCGGGTACATCGGGTCATCCGTCCTCCGCGCACTCCTCGCCCACGGGCACCAGGTCACCGCGGTCGTCCGTTCCGACCAGAAGGCGCAGGCGGTCCGTGACGCCGGCGGCCAGGCGGTCGTCGGCGACCTGTCCGACACCGAGCTCGTGCGCCGACTCGCGCACGAGAGCGATGCCGTCGTCCACACCGCGTCGGCCGAGTCGGTGGACCCGGACTTCACGGCGACGGTGACCGAAGCGTTCTCGGGGACGTCGAAGCCGTTCGTGCACACGGGCGGCATCTTCACGTTCGGCGACTCGACCGACATCTCGGAGCAGTCGCCAGTCGACCCGCCGGAGCTCACGGCGTGGCGCGCTCCGATCGAGGCGCGGGTCCGCGCGAGCGACGCACGGACGACGATCGTCGCACCGGGCATCGTGTACGGCCGTGGCGCGGGCATCCCGGCGATGTTCGTCGGCGACGGGGAGCACGAGGTCCGGCTGGTGGGCGACGGGTCACAGCGGTGGACGACGGTGCACGTCGACGACCTCGGCGAACTGTACGTCCTCGCCGTGCAGCGCGGCGAGCAGGACGGCTACGTCGTCGCCGCGACCGGTGACAACCCGACCGTGCGCGAGATCGCCGAAGCGGGCGCGCACGGGTCGCCGGTCGTCGCCGAGAGTGCCGACGACAGTCGGGAGCGGCTCGGGCGCACGTACGCGGACGCCCTGCTGCTGCACCAGGAGGCCTCGGGCGCGCACGCGCGTGCCGCCTTCGGCTGGAACCCGACCCGACCGACACTGGTCGAGGACCTCGCCAGCGAGTCCTCCGCCCGCTGAACCCAGGTGCGGGGCGGACGGGAGACCCGTGGCGGCCCCGCCACGGGCCTCCCGTCCGCGCCCGCCCGGCAGCGACCGACACAGGACGGACCCGCTGTCCGGCTCGGCATCGAGCGGACCGGCCGGCTACCGAGCGGACCGGCCGGGTACCGAGCGCACCGGCCGGCTACCGAGCGGACCGGCCCGGGTGCGAGCGGACCGGCCCGGCGTCGAGCGGAGAGGACGCTCAGTCGAACGTGTTCGTCATCGCGTGTGCCGCCCGGTCGAGGTACGCCCACAGTTCGGCCCCGTCGAGGGGCGCCAACCCCAGCGACTCGACGGCCTCGTGCATGTGGTGGAGCCAGCGCTCCCGGGCTTCGGAGGTGATGCGGAACGGGTTGTGGCGCATCCGGAGCCGGGGGTGCCCGCGCTCCTCGCTGTACGTGCCGGGGCCGCCCCAGTACTGCTGCAGGAACGCCGACAGCCGCCAGATCGCACCGTCGAGATCGTCAGCCGGGTACATCGGCCAGATGACCTCGTCCTGCTGCACCCCCTCGTAGAAGCGTCGGACCAGCCGGTCGAAGGTGGGAGCACCGCCGATGCGTTCGTAAAGGGAGCCGGTCGCGCTGGCGCCGTGCTCGCCGACGCGGAGCGTGATCGGCTGCGCCGGTAGGCCGCCCCGGTCCCGAGGGGTGAGGTCGCTCACTGGTGGTCCTTCCCGGGGTCCTGGCCGCGGTCGGTGTCGTCGGTGCGGATCGCCCGTCCGAACAGGTTCCCACGCTTCCCGCCGCGCGACTTCGTCGGTGCGGGCGTCGGCTGCGTCCGGACCGACCGGAGGCCGTTGATCGAGGTGGCGTTCTCCCACCCCTCGGGCATGATCATCGCCATGGCGGGCAGCGTGACGCCGAGCTCGTCGACGGCGCGCTTCAGCCGCACGCGCATCTCGCGCCCGACGACGTCGAGCTCGGACGCACGGGTCTTGACGACGAGACGGAACACCATCCCGGCGTCGGAGATCGACTGGAGGCCCCAGATCTCCGGCTTCTCGACGATCCGCTGACGCCAGCGCGGCTCCTGGGACATCGTCACCGCGGCACGCAGCAGGGCGTCCTGCACGGCGTCGATGTCGGTCTCGTACGGGACGGTGATGTCGACCAGCACGCGCGACCAGCCCTGGGACAGGTTGCCGACGCGCAGGATCTGCCCGTTCGGGACGAACCACAGGATGCCGTTCACGTCGCGGATCTGCATGACGCGGAGTCCCACGTTCTCGACCACGCCGGTGGCCTGCCCGGTGTCGACGACGTCCCCGACGCCGGCCTGGTCCTCGAGGATCATGAAGACGCCGGAGAGCAGGTCCTTCACGATGCTCTGCGCACCGACGGCGAGGCCCGCGGCGATCAGCGAGGCGCCACCGACGATCCCGACGGCCGCGCCCTGCCACACGGCGGTGACGATGACGATCAGCGCGATGACCACGACGACGACGGTCGCCAGGTTCTCGAGCACACTGCCGAGGGTCCGGGTCCGTTGCACGACGCGGGCGGTCTGCACCGGCGAGGCGATGAGTGCCTGGGTGTCGTCGACGTTCTGGCGGCGCTTCGCCCCGTTGACCACCTGGTCGACGACGCCCTTGATCACGCGCCGGAGGATCAACCGCAGGATGATCGCCGCGATGACCGTGATGACGATCGTGATCGGTGCTTGCCAGGTGTCGACGAACTGGGTGAATGCGTTCGACGCCCACTTCGAGACGTCGTCGGTCGTGTTCGCTGCCGAGTTCATCATCCGGACGATGCTAGAGGGCGGGGCCTCGGCGACCCTTGAGGATCACCGAGGCCCCGCCCCTGCACTACCGTCGGACGCGGATCAGGCGTCGGCCCCCTGGACCCGCAGCGCACGCTCGGTGCCCGCGAGGTTCTCGGACACGATGCGGCGGAGCGCCGGGGTCTCCGGGTGCGCCTCGAGCCACGCGTTCGCGGCGTCGCGGAGCTCGACCGACGCGAGCGGCGCCGGGTAGAGGCCGCTGACGATCGTGTCGGCGATGTGGTAGCTCCGCTCGGCCCAGATGCGGGTCAGCACGTCGAAGTACCGCGACACGAGCCCCTCGAGGACGACCGGGCTGTTGGTGTGCTGGAAGCCGACGGTCGTCTGGCGGACGATGGCGTTCGGCGCCTCGGACGAGTCGACGAGCGACGAGAACGCCGCGAGCTTGCCCTCGGCGGTCGGGATCGTCGCACGCGCCCGAGCGGCGGCCTGCTCACCCGAGGCCGTCTTGTCGGCGGCGAGCTCGGCGTCGACCTCGTCGTCACCGGCAGCACCGGCGAGGACGAGGCCCTCGAGCAGCTCCCAGCGCAGGTCGGTGTCGATCTCCAGGCCCTGCAGGGTGACGGACCCGTCGCGCAGGCCCTGCAGGGTCGTGACGTGCTCCGGCGTCGAGGCCATCTGCGCGAAGAACTTCACGAACTGGAACTGGGCGTCGGACCCGGCCTCGGCCGAGGAGGCCAGCTGCCAGAGGGTGTCGCCCACGGTGCGGACGGTGGCGTCGACCTTCGCCGGTGCCACGTAGCTCCGGGCGGTCAGCAGCAGCTGCGAGAGCGTGGTGCGGATCGTCGTCGACTCGGTCTCGGTCGCGATGTTGCCGAGCACCAGGCGGACGTAGTCGCTCGCGGGCGACTCGGCGTCGCGCGTGGCGTCCCACATCGCGCCCCAGACGATGGAGCGGGCGAGCGGGTTCGCGATCGCGGCGAGGTGCTCGATCGCGGTGCGGCGGGACTGCTCGTCGAGACGGATCTTGGCGTAGGCCAGGTCGTCGTCGTTGAGGAGCACGAGGTCGCCGCGGTGCACGCCGACGAGCTCGGGGACCTCGGTGCGGGCACCGTCGACGTCGATCTCGACGCGGTGCGTGCGCTCGAGCTTGCCGCCGGCCGACGCGGTGTCGGCACCGAAGGGCGCCGACTCGTCCGTCGTGAAGCCGTAGACGCCGATCGCCAGGCGGTGCGGGCGGAGCGTCGGGTGGTCGGCCGGAGCCTCCTGCAGCACGGCGAAGGACGTGATCACGCCGGACTCGTCGACCTCGATCTCGGGGCGCAGCGTGTTCACGCCGGCGGTCTCGAGCCACAGCTGCGACCACTCGGACAGGTCGCGGCCGCTGGTCGCCTCGAGCTCGACGAGCAGGTCGCGGAGCTCGGTGTTGCCGTGGTGGTGCTTCGTGAAGTAGGCCGAGACGCCTGCGAAGAACGCGTCGATGCCGACCCACGCCACGAGCTGCTTGAGGACGGAACCGCCCTTGGCGTACGTGATGCCGTCGAAGTTGACCTGGACGTCCTCGAGGTCGTTGATCGTCGCGACGATCGGGTGCGTCGAGGGGAGCTGGTCCTGGCGGTAGGCCCAGGACTTCTCCATCGCCTGGAAGGTGGTCCACGCCTCGGTCCACTCGGTGGCCTCGGCCGTGGCGATGGTCGACGCCCACTCGGCGAACGACTCGTTCAGCCACAGGTCGTTCCACCACTTCATGGTGACGAGGTCGCCGAACCACATGTGCGCGAGCTCGTGCAGGATCGTGACGACCCGGCGCTCCTTGATGGCGTCGGTGACCTTCGAGCGGAAGACGTAGGTCTCGGTGAAGGTCACGCAGCCCGCGTTCTCCATCGCGCCGGCGTTGAACTCCGGCACGAAGAGCTGGTCGTACTTCTCGAACGGGTACGGAACGTCGAACTTCTCCTCGTAGTAGGCGAAGCCCTTCTTGGTCGTCTCGAACACGTACTCGGGGTCGAGGTACTCGGCGAGCGAGCGCCGCGCGAAGACGCCGAGCGGGATGGTCCGACCGTCGCGGCTCGTGAGCTCGTCGCGGACGACCTCGTACGGGCCGGCGACGAGCGCGGTGATGTAGCTCGAGATCGTCGCGGTCGGGCTGAACGCCCACGTGGCGATCTCGCCGTCGACGTGGGGCTCGGGCGTCGGGGAGTTCGAGACGACCTGCCAGCGCGACGGTGCCGTGACGGTGAAGGAGAACTCGGCCTTGAGGTCGGGCTGCTCGAACACCGCGAACATCCGGCGCGAGTCCGGGACCTCGAACTGGGAGTACAGGTAGACCTCGTCGTCGACCGGGTCGACGAAGCGGTGCAGGCCCTCGCCCGTGTTCGTGTACATCGCGTCGGCGACGACCACGAGCTCGTTCTGCTCCTGCAGGTCGTCGAGCTGGATGCGCACGCCGTCGTTCACCGCGGCGACGTCGAGCGCCGAGCCGTTCAGGGTGATCGAGTGCACGGTCTTCGTGATCGCGTCGATGAAGGTCGAGGCGCCGGGCGTCGCGGTGAACCGGACGCGCGTGGTGCTGCCGAAGGTCTCGGCCCCGCGGGTCAGGTCCAGCTCGACGTCGTACGTCTGCACGTCGACGATCGCGGCGCGTTCCTGGGCTTCGGTTCTGGTGAGGTTCTCTCCGGGCACGGACGCTCCAACTTCGCTTGCGGCGCGGACGATCGATGTCCGCGGTGAGGGGATCCCGGCAGGCGTCGTGCGCCGTCGGGACGATGGGATCAGCCTAGCGAGCGCGCGTACGCTCGCAGCGTGACCGAGACGACTGTGGACAACACCGAGACCGCCCGCACCGCCGTGGAGTTCTGGTTCGACCCGAACTGCCCGTGGGCCTGGATGACGAGCCGCTGGGTCGGCGAGGTCGAGCGCCAGCGCCCGATCGACGTGACCTGGAAGGTGATGAGCCTCTTCGTCCTCAACGAGGACCAGGACATCCCGGACGAGTACCGGGAGCGGATCCACAAGGGACAGCTCTACCCGCGCATCGTCACCGCCGCGCTGCTCCGCCACGGCCAGGACGTCGTCAAGCCGCTGTACGACGCGCTCGGCGAGCACGTCCACCACCGCCAGGAGTCCGACCCCGACCAGGTCGTGCCCGCCGTGCTCCGCGAGCTCGACCTCGACGAGGACCTGCTCGAGTACGCGTGGACCGACGAGGTCGACCAGGCCGTCCGCGCGAGCCACCAGGACGGCATCGACCGGGTCGGTCAGGACGTCGGCACCCCGGTCATCGCCGTCGAGGGCACCGCGTTCTTCGGCCCCGTCATCTCCCCGGCGCCGAAGGGCCAGGAGGCGCTCGACCTGTGGGACGGCGTCGTCGCCGTCGCGAAGGTCCCCGGGTTCTTCGAGCTCAAGCGTTCGCGGACGGTCGGTCCGATCTTCGACACCGTCGAGTAGCCCGACCGGCGTCCACGACGCGACCGGTGGACGGACGGACGGGAGGCGCGGTGCGGCTCCGCCCCGCGCCTGCCGTCCGGCCGGCACCCCGTCAGGCCAGGGGCAACCGCATCAGGGTCAGGTCGAGCCACCGGTCGAACTTCCGCCCGACCTCGGGCAGCACGCCGACGGTGGTGAAGCCGAGTCGCTCGTGGAGGGCGATCGAGCCGGTGTTCGTCGAGCAGATGCCCGCCATCAGGACGTGCACGCCGGCCGAGCGGGCGTGTGCGACGAGCGCGTCCATGAGCACGGTGGCGATGCGCCGGCCGCGGAACGCCGGGACGACGTAGACGCTGTGCTCCGCGGTGTGCCGGTACCCCTGGTGCGGCCGGAAGGCGCTGTAGGTGACGTACCCGGCGACGGTGCCGTCGACCTCGGCGACCAGGACGGGCAGCCCGGCAGCCCGGCGCTCCGCGAGCCAGCCGTCGAAGTACTCCCGCGGGTGCGGCTCCTCCTGCCAGATCGCGGTCGAGTGCAGCACGGCGTCGACGTGCAGGGCGTGGACGACGTCGAGGTCACGCGGCTCGCAGTCGCGGACCGTGACCGAGGACGCCGACTCCGTCCCATATGCTGTCGCCATGTCTCAGATCGTAGACGACTTCTCGGCGACGGCGGAACCGGTCACCGAGCACCCGGACGACGCCGACCAGCGTCGCCTGGGGGAGCGACTGCAGCGCCTCCGCACCGAGCGGAAGTGGAGCCTGACCGAACTCGCCGAGGAGTCCGGTGTCTCCCGCGCGATGATCAACCGCGTCGAGCGCGGGGTGTCCAGCCCGACGGCGACGATCCTCGGGCGACTGTCCGGGGCGTTCGGACTCACGATCTCGCAGCTCCTCGACGAGGCACTCGACCACGAGGTGCCCAGGGCGACCGACCCGGACGAGGCGCGTGGCGTCCAGCGCGGGGTGACCGCCGACTCCTGGACCGATCCCGAGACCGGGTACCGCCGTCGTCCGGTCTCGAGCGCCGACTTCCCCGCGGACGTCACGGAGGTGCGCCTCCCGGCCGGTGAACAGGTGGCGTACCCGGCGTCCGCCTACGCGTTCCTGCAGCACTGCATCTGGGTGGTCGACGGCGTGCTCGAGGTCGTCGTCGGCGACGAGCCCACCCGGCTCGGTGCCGGCGACCGCATCGAGCTCGGTGAGCCCGCAGACGTGGTCTACCGGAACCCCGGCGCGGAGCACGTGCGGTACGTCGTCGTGGTGGTCCGGGCCCCTCGGGGCCGGGAATAGGATCGGAGCCATGCGCATCCACCTCGGAACGGACCACGCCGGCCTCGAGTTCACCAAGACCCTCGCCCAGCACCTCACCGAGGCGGGGCACGAGGTCGTCGACCACGGGCCGACCGAGTACGACGCGCTGGACGACTACCCCTCGTTCTGCATCAACGCCGCGCACGCGGTCGTGCAGGACCAGCGCGCGGGCGTCGAGGCGCTCGGCGTCGTCTTCGGCGGGTCGGGCAACGGCGAGCAGATCGCCGCGAACAAGGTGGAGGGCGTCCGCGCTGCGCTGGTCTGGAACGAGTCGACCGCGCTCCTCGCCCGCCAGCACAACGACGCGAACGTCATCTCGATCGGCGCGCGCCAGCACACCGAGGAGGAAGCGATGCGCTTCGTCGACCTCTTCGTCGCCGAGCCCTTCTCGGGCGAGGAGCGTCACGCTCGCCGCATCGCGCAGCTGGCCGAGTACGAGACGACGGGGCACATCGCCGGTCGGCAGATCGACGAGTAGTCCGGGTAGACAGGACCGATGCCAGAGGGTCACTCCGTCCACCGCATCGCGAACCAGTTCTCCCGGCACTTCGTCGGCAAGCGCTGCGAGGTCTCCAGCCCGCAGGGGCGGTTCGCCGCCGGTGCCGCCCAGCTCGACGGCAAGCGCATGGTCGCCGCCCGGGCCGTGGCGAAGCAGATGTTCCTGGAGTTCGAGGACGACCTGTTCCTCCGCGTCCACCTCGGGCTCTACGGGGCGTGGGACTTCGCGGGCGTGATCTCGTCGGCCGAGGCCCTGTCCGAGGACGGCGACGGCGAGGAGTCGCTGTCGTCGATCGGCGCCCCGCGACTCGCCCGGTACCGGATGGCCGAGCAGGAGAAGTCGGAGGACCCGATCGAGTCCTTCCCGCCGGACCCGGTCGGGCAGGTGCGCGTCCGCATCCTGACCGAGGACACCGTCGCCGACCTCCGCGGTCCGACGGCCTGCGTCGTCGAGGACCCGGCCGGGGTGCAGCGCGCGCTCGACAAGCTCGGGCCGGACCCGATCAACGACGACGGCCCGGAGGCCGAGCAGACCTTCGTCGACAACGTCCGGAAGCGGAACGTCGCGATCGGGCAGCTGCTCATGGACCAGGCCGTCGTCGCGGGCATCGGCAACATCTACCGGGCCGAACTGCTCTTCCGGCAGCGCATCGACCCGTACAAGCCCGGCAGGAAGATCACCGTCGAGCAGGCGAAGGCGCTGTGGCAGGACTGGTCGAAGCTCCTGCACGCGGGGGTCCGTGACGGCCTCATGCTGACGATGGACGACCTGTCCGAGGCCGACCAGGCGAAGGCCGTGCGCTCGCGGAAGGACCGTCACTGGGTGTACCACCGCGAGGGGGAGCCCTGCCGGGTGTGCGGCACCGAGATCCGGATGGCGGACATGGCCGGACGCAAGCTCTACTGGTGCCCGAAGGACCAGGAGTAACGCCGGAGACCAGGAGGAGCCGGCGCCGCTACAGGTCGCGGTGCGTGAACCGTCCCGCGATGGCGGTCCCGAGCACCTCGGCGTGCCGCAGCGACGCCGAGTCGGCGACCGCCAGCGGGTCCGCGGCGAGCAGCACCAGGTCGGCGACGTCGCCGACGGACACGCCGACCCGACCGCCCTCGGTCGAGCCGCGCCACGCGGTCAGCGCCGCCAGCCGCTCGGACGGGTGCCACGGTGTGCGTCCGTCGCGGTCCCGCCCGACCGCGGCCGCCATCGACACCCACGGGTCGAGCGGCGCCACGGGAGCATCCGACCCGAGCCGGAGCTCCGCACCGGCCCGGTGCAGCGACGCGAACGGGAAGGCCCGGTCGGTCATGCCCGCCCAGTACCGGTCCGCGATGTCCCGGTCGTCCATCGCGTGCTCGGGCTGCACGGACGCAGCGACCCCGAGCCGGGCGAACCGGTCGACGTCGGTGTCGACGAGCAGCTGTGCGTGCTCGATGCTGCCCCGCGCGCCCACGGCCTCGAACACGTCGAGCGCCAGGGTGTTCGCCCGGTCGCCGATCGCGTGCACGGCGGGGACGAGTCCGGCGTCGACCGCGCGCCGGACCATCGCGACGAGGTCCTCGAACGGGTACGCGAGCACCCCCTCGCCCGACGTCAACGCGGCGGTCCGGGTGCCGAGCGAGCCGTCGGTGATCACCTTGAACGGACCCGTCCGGACCAGGCCACGGGTACCGTCCACGACGTCGCCGGTCCGGAGGCCACGGGCGATCGCCGCGTCGAGGCCGCCCGGGTACACCCCGCAGTCCACCCGCAGGCCGTCGGTGCCGGCGCGGACCCGTCGCGTCCAGCGGTCGAGTCCGGACACCATCTCGAGGTCGACGACACGCGTCACGCCGCGGGCGGCCGCTGCGTCGACCGCCTCCGCCGCCCAGTCGTCGAGGACGTCGTCCGGCACCCGGGACAGCACCGCGGTCACGTCGAAGGCGTCCTGCTCGCGCAGGACCCCGTCGTCCCCGGCGGTGAGCGGCCGTCCGACGAGCGCCGAGCAGTGGGCGAGCGCGAGCGCGTTGCACCACACGGCGTGCAGGTCGGCGCTGATGACGACGACCGGGAGGCCCGGTGCGGCTCCGTCGAGCAGCTCGCGTCGTGCGGGGCGCCGCCAGGTCCCGTCGCGGTAGCCGTGGCCGACGAGCACCAGGTCCGACACGCCGATGCGCGCGACCGCGGCGAGCGCCTCGGCGGTCGCCTCCGCCGACGTGCAGGCGGACACGTCGACGCGCCGGCGGACCAGGGCCCACTGGTCGAAGTGCACGTGGTGGTCGACGAGCCCCGGACCGAGCCACGCGCCGTCGGTCTCGACGACGTCGGTGTCGGCGCCCGTGGGCGGGTCGAGCGTGCCGGCGGGGGCGACCGCGTCGACGCGGCCGCCGACGATGCGCACGTCGCACGGCGCGCCGGAGGTGCCCACCCGGCGGACGGTGCGGAGCAGGACGTCGGTCACGATGCCTCCCGGTCGTCCCGGCGCGCCACCTGGGCGCGCTCGACGGCGTCGGCGAGCGCTGGCGAGGCGTACGGGCCGTCGCCGCGGAGCCCGGCGACGATCCGCTCGACGACCTCGGGAGCCTTGTTCTGCGAGAGCTTCGCGCGGGCGTCGAACCGGGTGACCCGGATGCGGATGCCGACGGTGCCCTTCGCCGCGCGGCGGGCGGTCGCGGGGTCGACGTCGAGGGACACCGGCTCGGGCATCACGCGCTCGAAGTGGTCGACCAGCTCGCCGAGCACCCGGAAGTTCTCCTCGTCGGACAGGATCTCCGGCGTGCCCCAGCAGTGCGCCGTCACGTGGTCCCAGGTCGGGACGAACTGCTCCGGTGGGTACCAGGCGGGGGAGACGTAGCCGTGCGGGCCCTGGAACACGACGAGGACCTCGTGCTGGCCGAGCTCGTGCGCGACCTCGTCCGGTCGGCCGACGTGCGACACGAGGACGAGCGCGTCGGGATCGTCGTCCGGTCCCGGCGCCTCGAGCAGGAACGGGTAGTGCGAGGCGACGAGCCCGGCGGCGGTGTGCGACACGATCGTCGCCCACGGGTGCCCGTCGATCAGGCGTCGCACCTCGTCGACGTCGGTCATGAGGAAGTGGGGTGTGTGCCACATGCGACGAGCGTGGCACATGCGAGGCTGGTCGGCATGGAGAAGCGCGCCGCGTACGAGTCCGTCCTGCCCTACGTCCGTGAGTGGATCGACTACAAGGTGTGGCAGCTCCGCCTCCCGGGCGTGCAGGTCGCGATCGGATTCGAGGACGAGGTGCTGTTCTCCGAGGCCTGGGGTCACGCGGACGTCGAGGCCGGACGGCGCCTGACGACCACGGACCTGTTCCGGATCGCGTCGCACTCGAAGACCTTCACCGCGACCGCGCTGCTGCAGCTCGCCGACGCCGGCGCGCTGCGGCTCGACGACACCGTCGGGTCGTTCGTGCCCGCCCTCGTCGACGCCGGGTCGCCGATCGCCGACGCGACGGTGCGCGAGCTCATGGAGATGGGCGGCGGTGTCGTGCGTGACGGTGCCGACGGCGACCACTGGGCGCTCGACCACCCGTTCCCGGATGCCGACCAGCTCGTCGCGCTCGTGGTCGAGGGCGGCGCGAAGGTCCCCGTCGGCTCGGCCTTCAACTACTCGAACCTCGGCTACGGCCTGCTCGGACTCGTCATCGAGGCCGTCACCGGCACGACCTACGCCGAGCACGTCCGGCGTGCGATCGTCGAGCCGCTCGGACTGACCGGCACCGGGCCGGAGTACGACCCGGCGCGCGAGGACGAGTTCGTCGTCGGCTACACGGGCCTGCACACCGCCCGCACCCGCCAGCGTGTCCCGCACGTCACGACCGGGGCGCTCGCCGCGGCGACGGGCTTCCACGGCACCGCGTCCGACCTCGTCCGGTACTTCTCGGCGCACGTGCCCGGCCGGGGTTCGCTGCTGTCCGACCACGCGAAGCGCCTGGCGCAGCGGAAGGCCTGGAGCGCGCTCGACACCGATCCGGCGGCGCGCGGCTACGGCGCGGGCTTCATCGTCGACCGGATCGGCGGGCGCGAGGTCCGCGGGCACTCCGGCGGCTTCCCCGGACAGATCACCCAGACGGTGTTCGACCCGGCGTCGTCGCTCGTCGTCTCCGTCCTGACGAGCAGCGCGACCGGCCCGGCGGGGATGCTCGCGACGGGCATCGTGCACCTGCTCGACGCCGCGGCCGACGAGCACGCCCCCGGTCCCGAGCTGCCCGAGGGCGTCGACACCGACCGGTACACGGGACGGTTCACGACGTTCGAGGGCATCACCGACGTCGCACGGGTGGGGGACCGGCTGCTCGCGATCGACCCGACGCAGCCGGTCCCGACCGAGTCCCCGGTGCGGCTCCGGGTCGTCGACGAGGACACGCTCGTGATGGCGGCGGGGAACCGCTTCGGCTCGGTGGACGAGCGCATCACCTACGCACGCGACGAGGACGGCACCGTCGTGTCGTTCCGCGGGGACAGCGGCATGACGCACCGCCCGTGGTCGGTCCCCGAGGAGTCCCCGGAGGTCGCCGCCGCCCTCGTCTGACGGCGCGACGGGCACAGGGGGTGGGGACAACCCCACCCCCGATCCGGGAGACGGCAGGATGGGACGCGGGGACGGGCTCCGTGAGGCTGGACCCATGACCGACACCGACCGCCTCGACCAGGCCGAGACCGTCCCGCTGGACGACCACGCCGCCGATCGTGCACAGACCGTCCCGCTCGACGGAGCCGTGCCCCAGGGAGCCACGAAGCCGATGCCCGAACAGCCCCGCACGCCCGACGGCGGCCCGTCCTCGGCGCCCTCGGGATGGGGTGCGACACCGACCACGGGGCGGGCGTCCGCTCCGGGGGAGCAGCCCTTCGCCGCCGCGGGTGTGCCGGGGCAGCCGCCCTTCGCCGCCGCGGGTGTGCCGGGGCAGCCGCCCTTCGCCGCCGCGGGCGCGTCGGGCAACGGGGGTGGTGCCGGCTCCGGCATGACCGCCGGTCGCTTCTACCGCGAGGCCTGGCGTCGCCTGCCGCGCGACTTCGGCTACATGGCGCTGACGGCCGTGCTGCTCTGCACGCTGTACGCAGCGTTCCCAGCGGCGCTGTTCGGACGGGGCCTGCGCGACCTGTTCAACCCGTTCGTGCTCCTGATGTTCTTCATCGCGCTGTTCGTGGCGCGGTGGCTCGGCCAGTTCGAGAAGCTCCGCATCGGGTGGGCAGACCCCCGGCCGATCCGTCCGGTGGACTGGACGCCGCGGTGGCAGCAGAACTGGTGGACGCGCACCGGGTCCGCGGTGGCGAACCCGCACTACTGGCTCTACCTGCTGCACGCGGCCGTGGTCTACCCGCTCGCGGCACTCGTGACCGTGGGAGCCGGTGTCGTGCTCCTCGCCGGGTTCGCCTGGCCGTTCGTGGTCGCCGTCGCCTGGGGCTTCCTCGGCGTGGGCGGCATGTACCTGCCCAGCTCGGACAGTGGTGCGCTGCTCGCGATCGGACTCCTCGGCCTGCTGTCGATGGCCGCGTCGGTGGCGCTCCTGCCCCTCTGGGCACGTGGCTCCGTGCTCGCCCACTCCTGGATCGACCTCGGTCTGCTCGGTGGCTTCCGTGCCGAGCAGCTCGAGCAGCGCGTCGCCGGGCTGCAGGCCTCCCGCGCCGGTGCCGTGACGGCCGAGGGCCAGGCACTGCGCCAGATCGAGCGCGACCTGCACGACGGTCCGCAGCAGCGGCTCGTCCGGCTCCGCATGGACCTCGCCGCTGCCGAGCGCGCCTTCGACCGCGACCCGGAGAAGGCGAAGCGGCTCATCGGCGAGGCGACCGAGCACGCGCAGGACGCCCTCGACGAGCTCCGCGCCCTCTCCCGCGGCTTCGCACCGCCGATCCTGCTCGACCGCGGACTCGTGGCGGCGCTCGAGGCACTGGTCGCCCGGACGCCGATCCCCGTCGGGCTCGACGTCCGCCTGCCCGAGGGGCTCGAGCTCGCGACGGAGATCCAGCGCAACGTCTACTTCACGGTGAGCGAGCTCCTGACGAACACGACCAAGCACGCCGGTGCCTCGACGGCCGGCGTGTACCTCGGGCTCATCGTCGACGCCTCGGGCCTCTGGTACCTGACGGTCAGCGTCACCGACGACGGCCGTGGTGGCGCACGACCGCAGGAGGGCCACGGCATCGAGGGCCTGATGGGTCGGATGCGCGCCCTCGACGGCGAGCTCGTCGTGAACAGCCCCGAGGGCGGTCCGACCGAGGCCACCGCCCGGATCCCGCTCGGAGCCCTGAACGGCGTCCCCGTCGTCCGCGGGTGACGGCGTCGGGAGCGGCCCGGCGCCACGGTCGGCGCACCCGCTCCCACTAGGCTGGTCGGCATGAGCGACGGCCCGGGTGCAGCACGCATCCGGGCCGTCGTCGTCGACGACGCGGTGCTCCTGCGCGAGGGGCTCGCCCGCGTGCTCGACGAGGCCGGCATCGACGTCGTCGGCCAGTACGCCGACGCGGACGCCTTCCTCGCCACGCTGCCCGACCGTGCCCCGGACGTGGTCGTCATGGACGTGCGGATGCCGCCGACGTTCACCGACGAGGGTGTGCGCGCCGCCGTCGCCACCCGCCGCGTCGCACCCCGCACCGGGGTCCTGCTGCTGTCCCAGTACGTCGAGGCCACCTACGCCGAGGACGTCCTGGCCGCCGGGGCGACCGGCATCGGGTACCTGCTCAAGGACCGCGTGACCCGGCTCGAGGAGATCGACGACGCCGTCCGGCGCATCGCCGCGGGCGGCACCGTGCTCGACCCCGAGGTCGTCACGCAGCTCATGGGTCGCCGGCGGGACCCGCTCGCCGCCCTGACGCCCCGCGAGCGCGAGGTCCTCGGGCTGATGGCCGAGGGGCGCACGAACGCCGCCATCGCCCGTGCGCTCGTGATCGGCACCGGAGCCGTCGAGAAGCACGTGTCGAGCATCTTCGGCAAGCTCGCCCTGGAGGACACCGGTGAGGACCACCGCCGCGTCCTCGCCGTGCTCGCGTACCTCGGCTGACCCGACGCATGGCGACCGCACCGTGACCCGCGTCCCCGCACCGGTGCTCGCCCTCGCCGCGATGCTCTCGGTGCAGATCGGTGCCGCGCTGGCGAAGACCCGCTTCGACGAGGTCGGGTCGGTCGGTGCCGCTGCGCTCCGGCTCGTCATCGGTGCGCTCGTGCTCCTGCTCGTCGTGCGCCCGCGCGTCCGGCACTGGACCCGCGGGCAGTGGGCGGCGGCGGTGCTGCTGGGCCTCGCGCTCGGCGGGATGAACGTCTTCATCTACGTGGCCTTCGCGAGCATCCCGATCGGCGTCGCCGTGACGATCGAGTTCCTCGGACCGCTCACCCTGTCGCTCGCGCACACCCGACGGTGGCGGGACGTCACGTGGGCGGCCCTCGCGCTCGCCGGGGTCGTGCTGCTCGGTGTCGGTCCGGCCGCGGTCACCGCGGTCGGGGGCGTCGTCGCCGCGATCGCCGCTGCCGCGTGCTGGGCGGGCTACATCGTGATGAACCGTCGGGTCGGTGCCGCCATCCCCGGGGTCGACGGGCTGGCGGTGTCGATGGTCGTCGCGATGCTCGTGTCGCTGCCGACCGGGCTCCGTCCGGCCGTCGACGGCGTGGTCGGCGACCCGTCGCTGCTGCTCGTGTTCGCGGGCGTCGCGCTGCTCTCGACCGTGCTGCCGTACGCCCTCGAGATGCTCGCGCTCCGCCGGATGCCCACCCGGGTGTTCGGTGTGCTGCAGAGCCTCGGTCCGGCGATCGCGGCCCTCGCGGGCCTCGTGGTGCTGCGGGAGGAGCTCGCGGTGCAGGAGGTCGTCGCCCTGGCCTGCGTGAGCGTCGCCAGCGTCGGGGTCACCCTGTCGGCGCGACGCGGTCGCGCGCGACCGGACGCGGGTCGGACGGGAGGCGCGGGGCAGGTTCCCTGACGTCGGGGACGTCCGTCGTGCCTCCCGGCCGACCGCCTACTCGGCGCGCAGGAAGTCCGCGTACGTGGGTTCCGACTGCACACCCGACAGCAGGGCCGGATCGTTGATCCGGCGCTCGACGTAGGCCGCGATGACCTCCGGCGGGGTGAGCACGTGGGCGACCCAGGACGGCACCTCGTTCCTCTTCACGGTGCCTCCTCTCGTCGGGTCGTGGCCGTCGAACTCCTCGATGATCGTGTAGTTCGACGAAGCGGTACGGGCAGAACGATCCTCGTGATGCGGGTGGAAGTCAATGCGGTGCGTTCCCCGGATGCCGTGGGTCGGCGCGGAGCGTGCGGTGCTTCACGGCGGACCGCCAGACCCAGGCGTGGGCCTGCTGCCCGAACTGCGCCCACTCGACGAGCACGGCGTCACGGGTCCAGCTCGTCGCGAAGCCCTTCACGCGGATGTGGAACGTGGGGAACTGGATCCACGCCCACACGGGTGCGGGGGTGACCGCGTGGCAGACGTCGGGCCCGCGGGCATCCTCCGACAGGGAGTAGGCGCGCGGGCGTTCGACCTCCGGGTGTTCCGGGGGCTGCCACCGGTTCTCGCGACGCCGTCCCACAGGGGTATTCGAACGTGTGTTCGAACCGGCGTCAAGTCAGCCGCGCGGTCAGCGTGCGGATCGGCCGCCGTGCGGGCGTGTCGGTGTGCGACCGGTGGAGTCGCGCACGCTCAGGGTCAGCGAGGGGCCGGGGCGCGAGGGCAGGACCGCGCCCGTGTCGATCTGCTCGCGCAGGAGCACGGCGGCCCGCTGCCCGAGCTCGACGGTGTCGCGGGTCAGGGACGTGATCGCGGGTCGCACGAGGCGGATCATCGCGGAGTCGTCGAACGAGACGATCGACACCGCGTGGGGGACCGCGATCCCCATCTCGCTCGTGACGCCGAGGCCGGCGACGGCGAGCACGTCGTTGTCGTACACGATCGCGGTCGGCCGGTCGGTGCCGGACAGCAGCGTCCGCGTCGCACGGGCGCCGGCCTCCGCGGAGTAGTCCGTCGGGATCGACACCGTCCGCTCGAGCCCCTCGGCCGCGGCGAACGTCTCGAGGCGCGCCGTGCGCATCGCCGTGTGCTCGAACTCCGGAGGGCCGGCGACGTGGGCGATGCGGCGGTGACCGAGGGCGTGCAGGTAGCGCAGGACGGTCTCGGTGGCGTCGGAGTCGTCGATCCAGACGCTCGGCGCCGCACCCGCCGGTGACGGGTGGGACCCGACGACGACGGCCGGCATCCCGAGCTCGGCGAGCAGGGCCAGGCGGTCGTCGTCCTGTCTCGGGTCGATCACGACGACGCCGTCGACCCGGTGGCCTCGCCACCAGTCCCGGTACGTCTGGAGCTCCTCGTCCGCGTCCCGCGCCACGAGCAGGGTCATGCCGACGTGGGTGCCCGCGAGACCGAGCTGGATCCCGGAGATCAGGTCGCCGAAGAACGACTCCGTCCCGAGGGTGCGTGCGGGCCGGTTCAGCACGAACCCGATCGAGCCCGCCCGGGCTCCACCGAGCGCGCGCGCCGCGGTGTGCGGCTGCCAGTCGAGCTCGCGCGCGATCTCCTGCACCCGTCGACGGGTCTCCGGGGAGACGCCCGGTCGGTCGTTGAGCGCGAACGACACCGCGCTGATGGACACGCCGGCTCGGGCGGCGATGTCGGCGATCGTCGTCCGACGCTTCGGTTGCACGGGGTTGACTATAACGCTTTAGTCCCGCACAGTGGCACGCAACCCGGTTGCAGCACACGACGGCTGAACCGCTTGAGCAGGATGACGAAGGAGTCACAACGCCATGAGGACCACACCACGACCGACGAGGGGCTGCGCGGCAGCGCTGCTCGCGACCGCGGCGGCCACCGCCCTCGTCCTGACCGGCTGCTCGAGCGGCAGCAGCGGCGCGACCGGCGGAGGGAACGGCAAGGTCGAGGGCACCATCACCCTGCAGACCTGGGCGCTCACGCCGACCTACACGGACTACCTGCAGGGCGTCATCCACGGCTTCGAGCAGGAACACCCCGACGCGAAGGTGAAGCTGCAGGACCAGCCGGGCGACGGCTACGCGGACAAGGTCCTCAGCCAGGCGTCGTCGAACTCGCTGCCGGACGTCATCAACCTGCCGCCGGACATCGCGCTGCCGCTCGCGAAGCGCGGGTTCCTGCAGGACGTCTCGAAGGACGACAGCACGCTGAGCAGCACGTACGTCGCCGGCGCGCTCGACTCGTACGAGTACAAGGGACTCGACGGCACCTACGGCTACCCCTGGTACCTCAACACCGACGTCGACTACTGGAACTCGTCGATGTTCGCGAAGTGCGGGCTCGACGCGAACGACCCGCCGAAGACCACCGACGACCTGTTCACCCAGGCGAAGACGATGCACGAGAACTGCCCGGACGACTACCTGATGAGCCGGAAGCCCGGGCTCGGCGACTTCACGCTCGCCGGCGTCAAGGTGGTCAACGGGGACGGGACGAAGTTCACCTTCGCCGACTCGTCGAAGGCCGCCGACCTGATCGACCGGTACCGGACGGCGTACCAGGACGGCTACATGCCGTCGAACGTCCTCAACAGCGACTACCTCGGCAACTCGACGCTCTTCACGCAGGGCAAGGTCGCCTGGACCACCGGTGGTGCGACCGCGCTCGCCGACATGGAGAAGAGCAACCCGTCGCTCAAGGGCAACGTCACCGTCAGCCCGGCGCTCGACACCCCGCCGCTGTACGTGCAGGGCCTGTCGGTGTCCAGCAAGTCGAAGCACCTCGCCACCGCCGAGGCGTTCGCGCAGTACATGACGAACGCGAAGAACCAGGAGGCGTTCGCCCACCAGGTGAACATCTTCCCGTCGACCGTCTCGTCGCAGTCCGACCCGTACTTCTCGAAGGACGACGGCACCGTGAACGGCAAGGCCCGCGTGCTCGCGAACGAGGCGCTCAAGGAGGCGAAGGTCCTCAACCCGGTCGAGGCGAACTCCGCGATGACGGACTTCCTCGACCAGCAGATCGCCCTCGCCATGAAGGGGCAGGTCTCGCCGGAGAAGGCCCTGCAGACCGCGCAGGACAAGATGAACTCCCTCCTGGCCAACGGCTGATGCGCGCCAACCGCTGGTTCACGCCCTGGCTGCTCGTCCTGCCGGCACTCGTCTGGCTCCTCGCGTTCAGCCTCTGGCCGTCGATCAACACCGTCCGGTTGTCGTTCACGAACGCCAGCCCGCTCGGGGGCGTGAGCCAGTGGGTGGGCGTCCGCAACTTCCAGACCCTGCTCGCCGACCCGCAGGTGTGGGAGGCGTTGCTCAACAGCGTCATCTACATGGCGATCTGCCTGCCGCTGCTCACCGTCCTGCCGCTGCTCATCGCGGTGCTCGTGCAGCAGAAGCTCCCCGGGATCGCGTTCTTCCGTACGGCGTACTACACGCCCGTGATCGCCTCGGCCGTCGTGGTCGGGCTCATCTGGACGTGGATCCTCGACGACCGCGGCGTGGTGAACGAGATCGTGAAGGCGCTCGGTGGCGCGGGCATCCCGTTCCTCACCGACCGGTGGCTGCTGCTCATCAGCGCGATCAGCCTGACGGTCTGGAAGGGCCTCGGCTACTACATGATCATCTTCCTCGCGGCGCTCGGGAACGTCGGCAAGGACCTGCACGAGGCCGCCGCCCTCGACGGTGCCGGGTCGGTCCGCCGCTTCTGGTCCGTGACGATGCCCGGTGTCCGCGGCACCATGACGCTCGTCGGCATCCTGGTGTGCGTCAGCGCGCTCCGCGTGTTCAGCGAGCTCTACATCCTCACCAACGGCACCGGCGGACCCGGCGGGCAGGACAACTCGCTCGTCATGCTCATCCAGCAGTACGCCCGCGGCTTCACCGGCAACCTCGGCTACGCGTCCGCGCTCAGCCTGCTGCTCTTCGTGGTGACGCTGGTGCCGATGCTCGCCCTGGCGCGCATGAACAGCAAGGCGGACAAGTGACGAACACGACCAGCACCACGGAACCCGTGATCGGGGGCGCCGCCGGCGTCGCCGCACCCGCACCGGACGTGACCGGCGCGACGGCACGCGGACGCGCCTCCGGTCCGACACCGCGGAAGCGCCGCCAGGTCTGGGGCGTCATGTCCACCCGTGAGAAGGTCGTCCGCTACGTCCTGCTCGTGGTGGTCCTCTTCATCACGATCGGCCCGTTCCTCTGGCAGTTCTCCACCTCGCTCAAGGGTGCGGGCGAGGACATCTACACCGCGAACCCGTCGTTCATCCCGAGCGAGCCGACGTTCGACAACTACCTCAAGGTGGCGGCAGCGATCCCGGTCTTCCGGTACATCGGCAACTCGCTGCTCGTCGCCGCGATCGACGTGTTCGGCAACATCGTGTTCGCCACCCTCGCCGGGTTCGCCCTCGCCCGCCTGCAGTGGCGCTTCCGGAAGCTCGTGCTCGGCCTCTTCCTGGCCACCCTGGTGCTGCCGGGCGAGGCGACGATCATCAGCCAGTTCGTCACGGTCAAGGACCTCGGGCTCGCCGACAACCTGGTCGGCGTCGCGCTGCCGGGCATGATCGCCGCACTCAACGTGCTGCTCATGTTCAACGCGTTCCGGCAGATCCCCGAGGAGATCGACCAGGCCGCGGTGGTGGACGGCGCGAACGCGATGCAGCGCCTCCGGTACATCTCCCTGCCCGCCGTGCAGGGGACCATCGCGGTGATCGCGATCTTCTCGTTCATCGGTGCGTGGGACGACTTCCTCTGGCCGCTCATCGTGCTGCAGTCGCCCGAGAACCTCACGCTGACGGTGGGACTCCAGTACCTGCAGGGCACGTTCGCGACCGACCAGCGCATGATCGCCGCCGGCACCATGATCGCCTTCATCCCGATCGCCGTGATCTTCGCCGTCCTGCAGCGCTTCTTCTTCAAGGGCGTCGAAGAGGGCGGGGTGAAGGGCTGATGCGCTTCGGTGTCAACCACACCCCGTCGGTCGGCTGGTTCCACTCGTGGCTCGACTTCTCGCCGGCGGACACCGCGCGGGACATGGAGCAGATCGCCTCGCTCGGTGCCGACCACGTGCGGATCTTCCCGCTGTGGCCGGTCGTCCAGCCGAACCGGACGCTCATCCGGGAGTCGGCGTTGCGCGACGTCGCCACCGTCGTCGACATCGCCGGCTCCTTCGGGCTCGACGTGAACGTCGACGCGCTGCAGGGGCACCTGTCGAGCTTCGACTTCGTGCCGTCGTGGCTCGACAGCTGGCACCGCCGGAACATGTTCACCGACCCGGACGTGGTCGCGTCGACGGCCGCGTACGTCGAGGCACTCGCCGCGGCGGTCGCCGACAAGCCGAACCTGCTCGGCATCTCGATCGGCAACGAGGTCAACCAGTTCGCGCACGCACCGCACCCCGCACCGCACGACATCACCGCGGAACAAGGACACGCGTGGGCCGCGGCGATGGTCGCGGCGGCGCGGCGCGGGCTGTCCGGTGGGTCCACGGTCGGGTCGTCGGCCGGCCAGGAGGCACCACGCGCGTCCGCCTCGTCGGCTCCTGCCGCCCCCGGGTCGCGTCCTTCGCCGCTGGTCACCGTCGCGCAGTACGACGCGGCCTGGTACGACGACACGCAGCCCTTCGGTCCGGCCCACGCGGCGGACCACGGCGACGCGACGGTCACGCACTCGTGGGTGTTCAACGGGTCCGCGGCCCTGCACGGCGCACTCGGTGCCGGGTCGGTGCGGCACGGGGAGTACCTGCTCCAGCTCGCCGCGGCCTGGAACAGTGAGCCCGGTCGACCGAACTGGCTGCAGGAGGTCGGCGCCCCGACGAACGTCGTCGACCCGGCCGACGCCGCCGCGTTCACCGACCGGACCATCCGGCACGTCGCCGGCGCCCAGGACCTGCTCGGGGTGACCTGGTGGTGCTCGCACGACGTCGCACGGTCGCTCGCCGACTTCCCGGAGCTCGAGTACGACCTCGGGCTGTTCACGAACGACGGCCGGCTGAAGCCCGCGGGCGAGGCGTTCGCCGCCCTGGCCCGGACCGGTCTGCCCGCCCCCGCGGCGCCGCCGACCACCGCGGTCGTGCTGGACGACGTGCTCCCGGACGGCTCGCCCCGGTACGGGGTGCGTGCGGACTGCGCCCCCGGTGGCCGGTTCGCGGCCGCGTGGCTCGCGTGCGCCGAGTCCGCCACGGACGGCCGCGGACCCCAGGTCGTGCTGCGCTCTCGGCTGTCCGACACCGCGCACACCGCGGCCAGGGGCATCAGGAGCACGGTGGAGGTGCCGGACGACCTCGCCGGCACCGCGCTGTCGATCGCCCACCCCGCGACGATGCCCTGACCCCGGCCCACCACGGCCCACCGCCCCGCCCGACCACGCCCCGATCCGACCACCCGGAAGGACCCCATGCACGACGACATCCCCCTCACCACCGGACGCGCCCGACGGGTCCTCGACGAGCGGATCCTGCCCGCGGTGCACGCGACCGCGGTGCCGCTCGGAGCCGCCTGGCACGAGCTGCCCGGTGAGCCGGTCCCGCTCGCCGCCGGTCTGCAGCTCGACTTCACGCCGTACGAGGTGGGAACGCCGTGGGGCGCGGCCTGGGGCACGACGTGGTTCCGGCTGTCCGGCACGATCCCGCAGGAGTACGCCGGGCAGCGCGTGGAGGCGGTGATCGACCTCGGCTTCGACGAGAACATGCCCGGGTTCCAGTGCGAGGGGCTCGTGTACCTGGCCGACGGCACCCCGGTGAAGTCGATCAACCCGCGGAACCAGTGGGTGCTCGTCACCGAGCGGGCCGAGGGCGGCGAGACCGTCGAGCTCTTCGTCGAGGCCGCGTCGAACCCGGTGCTGCTCGACTACCACCCCTTCCTGCCGACGCAGGAGGGCGACGTGCAGACCTCGTCGTCGAAGCGGCTGTACACGAGCCGCCGGATGGACCTCGCGGTGTTCGCGTCCGAGGTGCACGACCTGTCGCTCGACCTCGAGGTCCTCCTCGAACTCCAGGCCCAGCTGCCCGACGGCCCGCGGCGGATGCGGATCCTGCAGGCACTCGACGACGCCCTCGACCGGCTCGACCTCCAGCACATCGTCGGGACGGCAGCGGACGCCCGCGCCGCACTCGCCGGCGTGCTCGCCGCGCCCGCAGCGGCCTCGGCGCACACGATCTCGGCGATCGGGCACGCACACATCGACTCCGCGTGGCTGTGGCCCGTCCGCGAGACGATCCGGAAGGTCGCCAGGACGACCTCGACGATGACCGAGCTCATCGACCAGACCGACGACTTCCTCTACGGCATGTCGAGCGCGCAGCAGTACGCCTGGATCAAGGAGCACCGGCCCGAGGTCTACGCGAGGGTGCAGGCAGCGGTCGAGGCGGGTCGCTTCCTGCCGCTCGGCGGCATGTGGGTCGAGTCCGACACCGTGATGCCGACGGGCGAGAGCATCGTGCGGCAGTTCTCGCAGGGACAGCGGTTCTTCGAGCGGGAGTTCGGCATCCGGCCGAAGGGCGTCTGGCTGCCGGATAGCTTCGGGTACTCGCCGGCGCTGCCGCAGCTCATGCGCCGCGCGGGCTTCGAGTGGTTCTTCACCCAGAAGATCTCGTGGAACCAGGTGAACAAGTTCCCGCACCACACCTTCCTCTGGGAGGGCATCGACGGGTCGCGGGTCTTCTCGCACTTCCCGTCGATGGACACCTACAACTCCCGGCTCTCCGGGGAGGAGGTCGCGAAGGCCTCCCGCCAGTTCCGCGAGAACCGCCTCGCCACGGGGTCGATCGCCCCGGTCGGGTGGGGTGACGGTGGCGGTGGCACGACGCGCGAGATGACCGGCACGGCCGAACGCCTCGCCGACCTCGAGGGCAGCGCGAAGGTCCGGTGGGAGCACCCGGACGCGTTCTTCGACCGGGCGAAGTCGGAGCTGCCGGACCCGCCGGTGTGGGTGGGGGAGCTGTACCTCGAGCTGCACCGCGCCACGCTCACCAGCCAGCACCAGACGAAGCAGGGCAACCGCCGGTGCGAGCAGCTGCTCATCGAGGCCGAGCTCTGGGCCACGACCGCCGCGGCACGCACCGGGTTCGTGTACCCGTACGACGAGCTCGACGCGCTCTGGCAGCAGGTCCTCCTGCAGCAGTTCCACGACATCCTCCCCGGCACCTCGATCGCCTGGGTGCACCGCGAGGCGGTCGCGAAGTACGCGGAGACGGCTGCAGCCCTGACCGCGATCATCGAGGACGCGCTGTCGGCACTCGCCGGCCCCGGGACGGAGACCGTCGTCGTCAACCCGGCCCCGGTCCTCCAGGCCGGTGCTCCCGCGCAGGGTGCGCTCCCGGCGACCGACGTGCCCACCGCGGAGCCGGTCTCGCTGGCCCAGCAGGACGGCGGGTACGTGCTCACCAACGACCTGGTGCGGATCGTCGTGACCGCACAGGGGCTCGTCACGAGCGCCGTCGACCTGGCCACCGGACGCGACGCGATCGCCCCGGGGCAGGCCGCGAACCTGCTGCAGCTGCACCAGGACTTCCCGAACATGTGGGACGCGTGGGACGTCGACCGGTACTACCGGAACCGGGTCGAGGACCTGGTCTCCGTCGACTCGCTCGACGCGTCGGTCGACGCCGCCGGGATCGCGCGCATCGTCGTGTCGCGCTCGTTCGGGGACTCCACCGTCACGCAGGAGATCCTGCTCGCGCCCGGTTCCCGCACGCTCGAGTTCGACCAGACGACCGACTGGCACGAGACCGAGAAGTTCCTCAAGGTGGCGTTCCCGCTCGACGTCCGCGCCGAGCACACGGTCGCCGAGACGCAGTTCGGCGCGCAGAAGCGCGTCACGCACACGAACACCTCGTGGGAGGCCGCGAAGTTCGAGACGTCGATGCACCGCTACGTGCTGGTGGAGGAGCCCGGGTTCGGGGTCGCCCTCGTGAACTCCTCGATCCACGGCTTCGACACCACCCGTGACGCCGTCGACGGCCACGTCACCACCACCGTCCGGCTCTCGCTGCTCCGCGCACCGCGCTTCCCCGACCCGGAGACCGACCAGGGCGTGCAGACCCACCGGTACGGCATCGTCGTCGGGACGGACCAGCTCGGCGCGACCGGGGCCGGCATCGTGATGAACGCCCCGGCACGGCGCATCGCGGGCGCCCACGGCTTCGAGCCGCTCGTGCAGGTGTCGGGCGACGTCGTGCTGTCGAGCGTCAAGCTCGCGGACGACCGCTCGGGCGACCTGGTCGTCCGCGTGTACGAGCCGAGCGGGCGGCGGGGGACCGGAGGCATCGCCGTGGCCGAGCCCGGCGTCTTCGGCGACCCGGTCGAGGTGACGCTGCTCGAGGAGGTCGACGACGCCCTGCCGGGCGTCGCCGCGCTCACCGACGGTGTCGCGGCCTTCCCGGTCGACGCGTACGAGGTCCGGACCTTCCGCTACCCGCGCGCCTGAGACCCCCGCCGCCGGGGGTTCGGGATCCCCGGCGGCGGTCCCCGGTCGGCACCGGTCGACCGGTCCACCACTCGATGAGGAGTGACATGAAGCAGTCCGTGAAGATCGGCATCGTGGCGGCGCTCGCCGCGATGCTCGCAGCACCGATGGTGCCGGCCGCAGCGTCGGCGGCACCGTCCCCGACCGGCCTCTCCCACGGGGTCGGCGCGCACCACGGCGTCGGCCACGGGGAGCAGCCGCGCGCCGTCCCCACGAAGGACGGCCCGACGAGCATCGCCTACGTCGAGGTCAACAACGACCAGCTCGCGAACGTCGGCCGCTACCGGCTCGCGAACGGCGCGAACGCCTTCGACGTGGCGATCATCTTCGCCGCGAACATCAACCGCGACGCGGACGGCAACGCGGTGCTGTACGCCAACGAGAACGTACAGCGCACCCTCGACGACGCCGCCACGCAGATCCGGCCGCTGCAGGCGAAGGGCATCAAGGTGTCGCTGTCGATCCTCGGCAACCACCAGGGCACCGGCATCGCGAACTTCCCGACGCAGGCCGCCGCCGAGGACTTCGCGGCCCAGGTCACCGCGACCGTCGCGGAGTACGGCCTCGACGGGGTCGACCTCGACGACGAGTACTCCGACTACGGCACGGACGGCACCCCGCAGCCGAACCAGCAGTCGATCGGCTGGCTCGTCAGCGCCCTGCGCGCCGACATGCCCGACAAGCTCATCTCGTTCTACGACATCGGCCCGGCGTCCGACGCCCTGTCGTCGTCGAGCAGCGCGATCGGCTCCCAGCTCGACTACGCCTGGAACCCCTACTACGGCACGTACTCGGCGCCGTCGATCCCGGGGCTCGGCAAGGACCGGCTCTCGGCGGCGGCGGTCGACATCCAGAACACCCCGCAGTCGACGGCGGTGTCGCTCGCGCAGCGCTCGAAGGCCGACGAGTACGGCGTCTTCATGACGTACAACCTGCCGGACGGCGACGTCAGCGGGTACGTGTCCGGGCTGACGAACGTGCTCTACGGGCAGAGCACGACCCACGAGTGAGGACGACCGACCGATGAGTGCTGAACGCCGTGGCGGCCCGACCGGCCCCGTGACCGCGGTCGCGGCCCGGAACGGGGTCGGGTTCGTCTCGCAGCAGGCGACCCCGATCGAGCAGACCGACCCGACGGGGACCGTGCAGGTCCTCGACGGGCACCGAGGTCACGACGTCGGGCCGACCGACGTCCTGACCTGGGTCTGGTTCCCGGAGCGGTCGCTGCCCGACGGGCGGACCGAGCCGACGACCACGGACCTCGACCGGTTCTGGGCCGCCACGGCGTTCGCACTCGACGTCGTCTTCACCGACGGCACACGACTCAGCGCGGGCGGCGCCCGCGACCAGTACGGCGACCTCGTCACCCCCGAGGCGCAGGACGACGCCCGCAAGCAGTGGGTCGACCAGTGGAACCGGCGGACCGTCGACCTGTCGGCGCACGTCGGCCGGACGGTGGACCGTCTGGAGGCCCGGCTCGGCCGGGCAGACCGGCCCGCGCCCGACGGTGACCCCGGTACCGCCGTCCGCGGCTGGCTCGACGACGTCCGGATCGGACCCGCCGGGCGCGCGACCGGCCACCTGCCAGAGGGTGCCCGACCGCTCGACCACGTCCGCACCACGCGTGGCACCCACTCGTCCGGCACGTTCTCGCGCGGCAACACCGCGCCCCTCGTCGGGCTCCCGCACGGGGGCGTCTTCGGCCTGCCGATGACCGACGCTGCCGACAGCCGGTGGCCGTACGCCTACCAAGAGCACAACCGGCGGAGCGACAACCGGCCCACGATCCAGGCGTTCGCGACGAGTCACCTGCCCTCGCCGTGGATGGCCGACCGCGGGGTGTTCCAGGTCATGCCCTCCCCGCTCGCCGACCCCGACCTCGACCGGACCGCCCGCGCGCTCGGCTTCGACCACGTCGACGAGGCCGACGGCCCGCACCGCTACCGGGTCACCCTCGACGCGGGCGTCACCGCCGAGATGACCGCCGGGGAGTTCGCCCTCGCGTGGCGGTTCACCGGCGTCCGCAGCGTCGTCCTCGACCACCACGGCGTCCTCCGCTCCTGCACGGTCCGCATCGAGGACGGCACCGCGGTCGTCGACGCCCTGCTCGACGACCGGGCCGAGACGCCGCCGCACCACGTGCACGTGCGGATCGGGAACGCCCTCGCCGACCGGACGACGTTCGTCGACGGCGAGCTCCGCGGACGGGTCGAGGTCGCCGGTGACACCGACGTGCTCCTCGGCATCTCCACCGTGTCCGCCGAGGACGCGGCCGCGAACCTCGACGCCGCCGGTGACTTCGACACGATGCACCAGCACGCCGAGGAACGCTGGACCGCCGAACTCGACACACTGCAGGTCGAGGGCGCCACCCCCGACCAGCTCGTCTCGCTGTACTCGGGCCTGTACCGGGCGTTCCTCCACCCGACCCGGGCGGGGGAGACCGCGCTGACCGGGAGCCCGCGACACCGTTCCCCGTACGGCGGCGTCCTGACCGTACCGATCCGCGACGAGCCCGGGCCCGAGGTCGTCGACGGCCCGCTCACCACCACGAACGGGTTCTGGGACACCTACCGGACCGCCTGGCCGCTGCTCGCGCTGCTCACGCCCGACACCGCCGCCGACCTCGCCGAGGGGGTCGTCGGCCACTTCACCGACGGCGGGTGGACTCCGCGGTGGAGTGCGCCCGGGGCCGAGGACGTGATGACCGGCACGACGAGCGACACCGTCCTCGCCGACCTCGTGGCGAAGGGTGTCGACGGCTTCGACGTCGAGCAGGCGTACCGGTCCGCGGTGCGGAACGCGACCGTCCCGTCACCGGACCGACGCGTCGGGCGGAAGGGGAGCCTCCCGGGTGACCTCCGCGGGTACGTCGACACGGCGACCGACGAGGGGATGTCGTGGACCCTCGACGCCGCGATCAACGACTGGGGCGTCGCCGTCCTGGCCGACGCGATGGCCACGCGAGCCGCGGCCACCGGTGACGCGGACGTCGAGCGACGGTACCGGGCCGAGCACGAGTGGTTCGCGCGCCGCTCGCTCCGCTACCGGAACGTCTTCGACCGGGAGCGCGGGTTCTTCATCGGCCGCACGCCGGACGGCGCCTGGCGGTCCGGGGACGACTTCGACCCGGACGTGTGGGGGAGCGACTACACCGAGACCAACGCCTGGGGCACGATGTTCACCGCGCCGCACGACGGCGCCGGGATCGTCGACCTGCACGGTGGACCGGCCGGCTTCGACGACGCCTTCCAGCGGTTCCTGCAGCGGCCCGAGACCGGCGCCACCGACCGGTCCGGGTCCTACGGGTTCGCCATCCACGAGATGACCGAGGCGCGCGACGTCCGCACGGGGATGCTCGGCCTGTCGAACCAGCCCGCGCACCACCTCCCGTTCTTCCCGATGTTCACCGGACGGCACGACGACGCACACCGCATCGTCCGCGAGTGCCTCGACCGGCTCTTCGTCGGCTCCGACCTCGGACAGGGGTACCCGGGCGACGAGGACAACGGCGAGATGAGCGCCTGGTACGTCCTCGCCACGATCGGCCTGTACCCGCTGGCGCCGGCGACCGGCACCTACGTGCTCGTCCCGCCGTCGGTCCGGCGGTCGGTCCTGCGACGGCCGGGAGGCGCGTCCACCGTCATCGAGACCGCCGGGGACGGACGGTTCATCGCGTCCGTCACGGTCGACGGTGACCCGTGGGGCTCGATCAGCATCCCGCACACGGTGGTCGCCGCCGCGGAGCGGATCGTCGTCACGCTGTCGGAGGCCCCGACGGGGTGGGCTGCGGACACCCGACCGGTCTCGGCGTCCGAGCTGCACGGCTTCCGGGACACCCCCGACGACGTCCTGCCCGTGGGGGCGTCGCCCCTGACCGACGACACCGGACTGACCCCGGTGGCGCTCGCCGCGGGCGAGTCGGTGTCGGTGCCGGTCACCGCGGCAGGGACGTCCCTGTACACCGTGACCGCGGCAGCGCCGGTGACGGCCTCGTGGCGTGCGGTGCTCCGGAGTGCGGACGGCACGGTGGTGCACGCCGTCGAGGAGCGGGACGCGGCGTTCACCTGGGCCGGGCAGACCCGGGTCTTCCGGTTCGCGGGCGGGGTGACCGGCGGGACGTTGGCGTTCGAGGCTGCCACACCCGTGGTGCTGACGCAGCTGCAGCTGATCGCGGCCGACAGCACGGTCACGGACGGGACCGACGTGCACTGACCCGGCGCACCCGGTGCTGGTCGGTCCGCCACGAGGGGGACCGGCTTGTACCCCGTTCGTGGGCTGTCGCGCTCCGGGGACACGGGGTGGAATGGACGGTGCAGGACACCCCTGCGTGCTTCACCCGGAGGAGCCGCATGACCGTCACGCTCTCCCGCCCGCACTCGGCGCCGCCCGGTGCGGTGCCGGCACCCGCACCGCTGCGGCCCCTGCCGTCCGTCGCCGTCCGGTGGCTGCTCCGCGCCGCCTTCGCGCTGCCATACGTGGCCCTCGCGCTCGTGGCGTCGCGCATCACGACGACGCCGCTCATCGGGCTGACCGGCAACCAGGTGACGCTCGACCGGGCGACGGCCGCGCTCGACGGCGGCGTGGTGCCGGCCATCGGGCAGCTCTGGCCGCTGCTCTCCGGGGTGCTCCTGCGCTTCATGCCCTTCGGTGTGCAGGGTGCCGCGGTGCTCGGCGGGATCGTCGCCGGCGTGCTGCTCCAGCTCCTCGCGCAGGACATGCTGCGCCGCGGCCTGCGCATGCGCGAGGTCGTCGCGTTCACGATCGCGCTCGGCGCCAACCCGCTGTACGCCTTCCTCGCGCTCGACGACCTGCAGGCGTTCCTCGGCATCGCCCTCTTCGCCCTGGCCGTCGTCGACATGGTGCGGTTCTTCGCGTGGGGGGACACGCAGGCGGGGTTCCGCGCCGGCCTCGCGCTGATGCTGTCCACGCTGGTCGACCCGATGGGCTTCGTCTACGTCGGCATCGCGGCGCTCGCCGCCCCGTTGCTCGACCTGGCACGGCACGACCAGCGCGGCATCCGGCGGGCGAACGTGCTCGTCCTGGTGTTCCCGAGCCTCGCCGTCGCGCTCTCGACGGCCGTCCTCGACCTCATGGTGCTCCACGACCCGTTCGCGGCGCTGCGCGGGACGATCAGCGTGTCCGAGGAGCGACTCGACGGCCTGCGCCACCTCTTCGCCTCGGCGGACGGCCTGCTCCTGGTGACGATGCTCGTCGCCGGCGCCACCCTGGCACTGCTCGTCCGCCGGCCCGGCGCGATCGCCCTCGTCGCGGCGCTCTTCGTCGGGACCGTGGGCGGGTACGCGATCGGGCTCGTGCCGGTCGCGACGGCCGGCAACGTCTTCGTCACGATGCTCAGCGTCGCGATCGCGATCC
This sequence comes from Curtobacterium sp. 260, assembly GCF_030803485.1. Lineage (NCBI taxonomy): Bacteria > Bacillati > Actinomycetota > Actinomycetes > Micrococcales > Microbacteriaceae > Curtobacterium > Curtobacterium sp. 260. The sequence continues at coordinate 375,560 of NZ_JAURUY010000002.1, forward strand.
TGCCGCCGGTCGCCGGCCGGGTCACCAGCACCCTGGTCGTCGTCCTCGCCGTCCTGCAGGTCCCGCTCGCGTGGGCCGCGGCCTCCGAACGCCAGGTCGTCGTCGAGTGGATGCACGCCGTCGTGGCGGTGGTGCTCCGGTGACCGCCGTCGGAGCGCGGCCGCCGGTGGACGCCGAGCCGACCGTCGTGGTCGGGGGGACCGGTCGGCACCGCGGCGAGGACGTCGACTGGCGACCGCGGCACCGGTGCTCCGTGCAGCGGCACGTCGAGGAGGGCTGGGTCGCGTCCGCCCGCATCCGCGAGGGCGTCCTCGTCCTGACCAGCGGTCGGTCGGACCCGGACGTCCTCCGCGCGGCGCTCACCGAGGAGTTCGGCGAACCCGTCGTCCTCCGCGGCGCGTCCGAGGCGGACGTCCGGCAGCGCATCGCGTATGAGCTCGAGGAGGAGGTCGCCGACCTCGCCGCCCACGGTCTCGCCCGGACGAACCCGGCGCTGTCCGCACGGACCGTCCTCTCACGAGGACAACGGGTCGGCGGTGCGGTCGCCCTGCTCCTGTTCGCGGTGTGCCTCGTCCTCGCACCGGGCAGCACGGTCGCGATCGCGACGGCGGTGCTCTCCCTGGGGTTCCTGGCCGGGATCCTCTTCAAGTTCTGGGTGTCGATGGTCGGGGCCCGCTTCGACCTGGTCGAGCAGGTCTCGGCCGAGGACGTCGCCGCCCTGGACGACGACGCCCTGCCGACCTACACCGTGCTCGTGCCCGTGTTCCGCGAGGCGAACATCGTGCACGACCTCGTCCGGAACCTCGAGGTGCTCGACTGGCCGAAGGACCGGCTCGAGGTCCTGGTGCTCGTCGAGGCCGAGGACCACGAGACCCGCGAGGCCGTCATCGACGCAGCCCCGCCGGACTGGATGCGCATCGTCATCGTCCCGCCGGGGTCACCCCAGACGAAGCCGCGTGCCTGCAACGTCGGCCTCGCCATCGCGCACGGGGAGTACGTCGTCATCTACGACGCTGAGGACCGTCCGGACCCCGACCAGCTCAAGAAGGTGTTCCTGACCTTCGACCGTGCCGGGGATGACACCGTGTGCGTGCAGGCGGCGCTGAGCTACTTCAACGCCGACGAGAACGCGCTCACGCGCATGTTCACCCTCGAGTACTCGTACTGGTTCGACTACATGCTCGCCGGCCTCGACGCGCGACAGCTGCCGATCCCGCTGGGCGGGACGTCGAACCACTTCCGCGCCGAGCTGCTCCGTGAGCTCGGCGGGTGGGACCCCTACAACGTGACCGAGGACGCCGACCTCGGCATCCGCGCGTCCGCCGTCGGGTACCGCGTCGCCGTCGTCAACTCCACGACGATGGAGGAGGCGAACACCTCGATCCCGAACTTCGTCCGGCAGCGCTCCCGGTGGATCAAGGGGTACATGCAGACCGCCCTCGTGCACGCGCGCAGGCCCCGTGCGCTCGTCCGCGAGATCGGGCCGCGTCGCGCGGCCGCGTTCGCCCTGCTCATCGCGGGGACGCCGCTGACGTTCCTCGGGATGCTGCCCGGCGTCCTCGTGACGATCGCGACGCTCGTGCTGCCGGCCGACTGGACCGCGCCGCTGTTCCCGGCGCCGGTGCTGTGGCTCTGCGTGCTCGACTTCCTGCTCGGCAACGCCACGATGATCTACCTGACGATGATGGGGCCGTACAAGCGCGGTCGCTTCGACCTGATGGGCTGGGCGCTCCTCAACCCGCTGTACTGGATCCTGCACTCGGTCGCCGCGTACAAGGGCCTGTGGCAGCTGATCACCCGGCCGCACTACTGGGAGAAGACCGAGCACGGCCTGACGAAGACGACCGCCTGATCGCGACGACGGGGACGACGGTGTGGAGGGGATGACGGGAATCGAGTTTCGGCGCAGCGCCGGTCGGAAGCCGTGAAGAGGACGTGGAGGGGATGACGGGAATCGAACCCGCGTGGCCAGTTTGGAAGACTGGGGCTCTACCATTGAGCTACATCCCCGCACTGCGGCACCAGTCCGCAGCGCCACCATCGTAGCGGACGAACGGCCCCCGACATGCCATCGAACGTGCTGCCGCAGCCGGACGGCTCCGACACGCGCCGGATCAAGCGCTCGCGGGTGCTCTCGTTCGTGCTGCTCGCCGTCGCTGCCGTGGTGTTCTCGCTCCGTCCCGAGGCCTTCGGCGACCCGCAGGCCCAGCCCTGGCACGCCCTGCTGCACGTCTGGCGCATCGTCCTCGGCGTCGCGCTCGTGGTCGCCGCGCTCGGGGTGCAGGTCGCCGTCGGGGTGCGGTGGCGACGGGGCCTGCGGCGCAGCGCCGAGCAGGAACCGTCCACACGCGGCACGCCGCCCGGGAACCAGGCAGCGGGGGACCGCTAGACTCGTCGCGGTCGTGCGTGCCCTCGGGCGTGCGCGGTCACCTGGCCCAGTCACGGGGCGTAGCTCAGCTTGGTAGAGCGCCCGCTTTGGGAGCGGGAGGTCGCAGGTTCGAATCCTGTCGCCCCGACCAGGTCCACTCGAACGTCAACCAACAGGAGTACATCCCTTGGCCACCAGCACCGTCGACAAGGTGAGCGACACCCGCGTCAAGCTCACCGTGAACGTGACGCCGGACGATCTCAAGCCGAGCATCGACCACGCCTACAAGCACATCGCCGAGCAGATCAACATCCCCGGCTTCCGCAAGGGCAAGGTCCCGCCGGCGATCGTCGACCAGCGCGTCGGCCGCGGCGAGGTCCTGAACCACGCCGTCGGTGACGCCATCGACACCTTCTACCGCCAGGCGGTGGAGGAGCAGGAGCTGCGCATCCTCGGCCGTGCCGAGGCTGACGTCGCCGAGCTCCCGAACGTCGCGGACTTCTCGGGCGACCTCGTCCTCACCTTCGAGGTCGACGTCCGTCCCGAGTTCGACCTCCCCGCGTACGACCAGTACGAGCTCACGGTCGACGCCGTCGAGGTCTCCGACGACGAGATCGAGGAGGAGCTGCAGAACCTGCGCACCCGCTTCGGCACGCTCGTGACGGTCGACCGCCCGGCCGAGACCGGCGACTTCGCCCAGATCGACCTGACCGCCACCATCGGTGACGACGAGGTCGACTCGGCCACCGGCGTCTCCTACGAGATCGGCTCGGGCGACCTGCTCGAGGGCATCGACGAGGCGCTCGAGTCGCTCACCGCCGGTGAGTCGACCACCTTCGAGTCCACGCTGGTCGGTGGCGACCGCGAGGGCGAGACCGCGCAGATCGCCGTCACCGTCACCGCCGTCAAGGAGCGCGAGCTCCCCGAGGCCGACGACGAGTTCGCCCAGATCGCCAGCCAGTTCGACACCATCGACGAGCTCAAGGCGGACCTGAAGGAGCAGATCGCGAAGTCCAAGACCTTCGGTCAGGGCGCCGCGGCTCGCGACAAGCTCGTCGAGAAGCTCATCGAGGACGTGGACATCCCGATCTCGGAGCAGCTCATCGAGGACGAGGTGCACCGTCACCTCGAGCAGGAGAACCGTCTCGAGGACGAGGAGCACCGCAAGGAGGTCTCCGAGTCCAGCGAGAAGGCCTTCCGCTCGCAGCTGCTCCTCGACGCCATCGCCGAGAAGGAGGAGATCCAGGTCTCCCAGGAGGAACTCACGCAGTACCTCATCCAGGCGGCGTCGCAGTACGGCATGGAGCCGGCCGAGTTCATCAAGGTGATCGACCAGAACGGGCAGATCCCCGGCATGGTCGGCGAGGTCGCCCGCTCGAAGGCGGTCGCGACCGTCCTGTCGAAGGTCACCGTCAAGGACACGAACGGCGACGCCGTCGACCTGTCCGCCTTCACCGCCGGTGTGGCGCAGGAGTCGGCTGACGACGAGTCGGCCGACGCCGACGAGGTCACCGAGGCCGACGCGAAGTAACGCGACGCGCTGACGGACGGGAGGCACGGTGCCAGCTGGCTCCGTGCCTCCCGTCCGTCGTCCCGGCACCATCCGACCGCCCAGAGCGAACAGACGCGAAGTGGTGCGTTGCACCCGATAAGTTCGACATCAAGCGACAACTGAACGGGAGCTTTTCCATGGCCGAAGCGACACTGAACCCCAGTGTTTTTGACCGCCTTCTGAGAGACCGGATCGTGTGGCTCGGCTCTGAGGTCCGCGACGACAACTCGAACGAGATCGCAGCGAAGCTGCTGATGCTCGCCGCCGAGGACCCCGAGAAGGACATCTACCTCTACATCAACTCGCCCGGTGGCTCGATCACCGCGGGCATGGCGATCTACGACACGATGCAGTTCGTGCCGAACGACATCGTCACCGTGGGCATCGGCCTCGCCGCCTCGATGGGGCAGTTCCTGCTCTCGTCGGGTACCCCGGGCAAGCGCTACATCACCCCGAACGCCCGCGTGCTCCTGCACCAGCCGTCCGGTGGCTTCGGCGGCACCGCTGCCGACATCCAGACGCAGGCGAAGGTCATCCTCGACATGAAGCAGCGGATGGCGGAGCTCACGGCGGAGCAGACCGGCAAGACGATCGAGCAGGTCCTCAAGGACAACGACCGTGACAACTGGTTCACGGCGCAGGAGGCCCTGGAGTACGGCTTCGTCGACCACCTCCGCGCCTCGTCGGTCGAGGTCGTCGGCGGCGGCGGCACCGTGAGCGACGGCGAGACGCCGACCGCGGCAGCCGAGCCCGAGTCCAACTGACCACCACCGAAGAGAAGGAAACGAGAATGCACCTCCCCATGCTCGGTGGCGCGCAGAACGTCCCGGCTCCGTCCGATCGCTACATCCTCCCCAGCTTCGAGGAGCGCACGGCCTACGGCTTCAAGCGGCAGGACCCGTACGCGAAGCTCTTCGAGGACCGCATCGTGTTCCTCGGCGTCCAGGTGGACGACGCGTCCGCCGACGACGTCATGGCACAGCTGCTCGTGCTCGAGTCGATGGACCCGGACCGCGACATCGTGATGTACATCAACTCGCCCGGTGGCTCGTTCACCGCGATGACGGCGATCTACGACACGATGCAGTACATCCGTCCGCAGATCCAGACGGTCTGCCTCGGCCAGGCCGCTTCGGCCGCGTCGGTGCTCCTCGCCGCGGGGACCCCCGGCAAGCGTCTCGCGCTGCCGAACGCCCGCGTGCTCATCCACCAGCCCGCCGTCCAGCAGGGTGGCGGTCAGGCGTCCGACATCGAGATCCAGGCGGCGGAGATCCTCCGCATGCGCACCTGGCTCGAGGAGACGCTGTCGAAGCACTCGAACCGGACCCCGGAGCAGGTCAACAACGACATCGAGCGCGACAAGATCATGTCCGCCGAAGAGGCACTCGAGTACGGCCTGATCGACCAGGTCCTCACGAGCCGCAAGAACCTGCCGGCGCTCGTGAAGTAGCGCTGCACGCGCGAAGGCCCCGCACCGATCGGTGCGGGGCCTTCGTCGTGTCCGGTGCGGCGTCGGGGGCGCGGATCCGGCCTGGAGGCGCGGTGCCGATCCGGCGGGGCGGTTCAGTCCTCGTCGCGGTCGTCGGTCGCCGGGGCGGCCGGGCGGCGTCGGAGCAGCAGCAGGACCGCCACGACGACGCCGGCGAGGACGATGCCACCGGCGCCGATGAACAGGGCGTCGGTCGCGCTCGAGTCACCGCTGGCACCGGTCGGGGCGTCGGGCGCGCTGGATGCCGAGCCGCCTCCGCTGCCGTCGGCGCAGGTCGCCGGCGTCGCGGTGCCGCGGTCGGGCGTGAAGCCGGCCGGGGCCTTCCAGGTGAAGTCGTACCGGTCGGAGACCGTGTGGCCGTCGGCCGAGACGATCTGCCACTCGACCTCGTACTTCCCGGAGTCGCCGAGGGCGGCCTTCGTCGTCATCGAGGGGCCGTCCACGGAGACGCAGCCGTCCTCGTGGTACCGACCGTCCGGGCCGATGACCCGGAAGGCGAAGCCCGAGTCCGACCCGCCGATCGCCAGGAGCCGGTCGTTCGTCGTGATGTCGAAGCGGTCGGGGAGCTCGGTGAGCGTCCCGCCCACCTTCGGCGTCGACGACACCAGGTAGTTGTGCGCGCTGGCGGGGGCGGCGAGCCCGAGGATCGCACCGCCCGCGACGGCGAGGGTCGCGGCGGTCGCGGCCACGGGCCTCCAGACCGGACGCCGGTCACCCGGGGGCCGACGGGCGCGCGTCGGCCGTGCGGTCCGGGTCACTTCGAGGCGTCCCGGCGGCGCGTGGCGGCGACGGCGACGACCAGGCCGACGGCCCCGACCACCAGGCCGCCGAGGCCGAGGAAGCGACCGACCAGGTCGGGCTGCGCCGCGGTGGTCGTGGTGTCGCTCGCGGTGGCCGTCGTCGCGTCGTCGTCGTCACCGCTCGCCGCGCTGGCGGCGGTCAGGACGATCGACGGCGCGGGGTGCTCGGGCTCGGACTCGCCGCTCTTCTGCACCTGGTCCCAGTCGGTCGACCCCTGCTCGCAGGTCTGCACGACCGGGAAGGCCACGCGGTCGCCCGGCTTGCCGTCGGGCAGCGCGAAGGACAGCGAGAAGGTGTCGCGCTCGTCGGCGGGCAGCGGGGTCTTCGCGGTGTAGGTGACGCTCGTGACGCGCTCGGCGCCGGCCTCGGACTCCTCGTCGCTCGCAGCGCTGCTCGACGGGGCGGTGTAGGGCTCGGTCGCCTTCGTGATCGTCCAGTTCGGGTTGACGGTCGGCGTGACCTCGATGACGGACTCGGGCACCTGGAAGACGAGCTTCGTGGTGGGGGAGCCGTCGCAGCCGTGCGGCACCGAGAACGTCGCGGTCGTGTACGAGTTCGCCGCCGTCGAGGTCGCATCCGCCTCGACGTGTGCGCTCGCGGCGGCCGCGGTGCCGAGGACGATCGCGGCGGTGACGCCGAGGGTTCCGGTGCCGAGGAGGGCGAGGCGCTTCGTCATGGGGTCCTTCCGGTTTTCTACAACTTGTAGAGGAACGTGCCAACGGTACCAGGTGTGCACGCCCTGGGCGAACGCGTGGGGACAGGCCGGACGGCGTCGCCGTGGGTGTCACCGGATGCGGTTAGAGTCGATCACATCGGGCGGGTCACCAGCCTGCATCGCTGAACTGCACCGGTCATCCAAGGAGGGCACCGACATGGCACGCATCGGGGAGAGCGCTGACCTGCTCAAGTGCTCCTTCTGCGGCAAGAGCCAGAAGCAGGTCCAGCAGCTCATCGCCGGGCCGGGGGTGTACATCTGCGACGAGTGCGTCGAGCTGTGCAACGAGATCATCGAGGAGCGCCTCGCCGAAGCGGGTGAGGACACCACGAACGGCGACTTCGAGCTGCCGAAGCCCCGCGAGATCTTCGACTTCCTGCAGGAGTACGTGATCGGCCAGGACCCGGCGAAGCGCGCGCTGGCCGTTGCCGTCTACAACCACTACAAGCGCATCCGCGCACAAGGGCAGATCACCGCTGCCGAGGACCGCGACGACGTCGAGATCGCGAAGTCGAACATCCTGCTCATCGGGCCGACCGGCTGCGGCAAGACCTACCTCGCGCAGACCCTGGCGAAGCGGCTCAACGTGCCGTTCGCCGTCGCCGACGCCACCGCCCTGACCGAGGCCGGGTACGTGGGCGAGGACGTCGAGAACATCCTGCTCAAGCTCATCCAGGCCGCGGACTACGACGTCAAGCGTGCCGAGACGGGCATCATCTACATCGACGAGGTCGACAAGATCGCACGCAAGGCGGAGAACCCGTCGATCACGCGCGACGTCTCCGGCGAGGGCGTGCAGCAGGCGCTGCTCAAGATCCTCGAGGGCACGACCGCGTCGGTCCCGCCGCAGGGCGGTCGGAAGCACCCGCACCAGGAGTTCATCCAGATCGACACGACGAACGTGCTGTTCATCGTGGCGGGGGCGTTCGCGGGACTCGAGGACATCGTGTCGTCGCGCGTCGGCAAGCGCGGGATCGGGTTCGGCGCTCCGCTGCACAGCCCGCTCGACCAGCAGGACCTGTTCGCCGACGTCCTGCCCGAGGACCTGCACAAGTTCGGGCTCATCCCCGAGTTCATCGGTCGTCTGCCCGTCGTCACGACGGTGTCGCAGCTCGACCAGGCGGCGCTCATGCAGATCCTGACCGAGCCGAAGAACGCGCTGGTGAAGCAGTACCAGCGGATGTTCGCGATCGACGGTGTCGAGCTCGACTTCGACCGCGGGGCGCTCGAGGCCATCGCGGACCTCGCGGTGCTGCGCCAGACCGGTGCCCGCGGCCTCCGGGCCATCCTCGAAGAGGTCCTCGGCCCGGTCATGTTCGACGTGCCGTCGGACGACGACGTGGCGCGCGTCGTCATCACCCGCGAGTCCGTGCTCGAGAACGCCGCGCCGACGATCGTGCCGCGTCCCCGGGCGAAGCGCGTGGAGAAGTCCGCGTAGCGTCCGACGCCCGCAGGCCGACGGCCCGGTCCCCGCGTGGGGCTGGGCCGTCGCCGTGAGCGGGAGGGGGCGCGGGTGCGGGAGCGTTCGTGGGAGCGGTGCGCAGGCGGACCGGGGCAGTCCGCGGTGTGACGTGCCGCTGCACAACGGGAAGCACGTCGCGCCGCGGACTTCCGCGGCGCGACGTGCTTCCGGTTGTGCCGACGCACTGGCCCGGCGCCGCGGCGGCTGGCGCGACGCCCGCCGTGCGCCGGCCCGCCGCCGCGGCGCGGCGCCGCGCTACTCGAGCCCGCGACGGCGCAGCAGCGGCCCGACCTCGGCGTCGCGGCCGCGGAACGCACGGTAGGCCTCGAGCGGGTCCTGCGCGCCGCCGACCCCGAGCACGAGCGACGCGAACCGCCGCCCGGCCTCGCGCGAGAGTCCGCCGTGCTCGCGGAACCACTCGACGGTGTCCGCGTCGAGCACCTCGGACCAGATGTACCCGTAGTACCCGGCGTCGTACCCGCCGGAGAACGTGTGCGCGAAGTACGTCGACGAGTACCGCGGCGGCACCGCGGCCACGTCGATGCCCGCGGAAGCGAGGGCCTGGCGCTCGAACGCCTCGACGTCGGTCACCTCGGCGGCGTCGGCAGCCGACAGACGGTGCCACGCCTGGTCGAGCAGCGCCGCGGCGAGGTACTCGGTGGTCGAGAAGCCCTCGTTGAAGCCGGCGGAGTCGCTCAGTCCGAGCACGAGCTCGGGCGGCAGTGGCTCGCCGGTCTCGTGGTGCTTCGCGTAGTTCGCGAGGACCGAGGGCCAGGTCACCCACATCTCGTTGACCTGCGAGGGGAACTCCACGAAGTCCCGTTCGACGTTCGTGCCCGAGAACCGCGGGTAGGTCGTCCTGGCGATGAGCCCGTGCAGCGCGTGCCCGAACTCGTGGAAGAGCGTCTCGACCTCGTCCTGGATCAGCAGCGTGGGAGAGCCGGCGGCGGGCTTCGCCACGTTGAGGTTGTTCACGACGACGGGCAGCGTGCCGAGCAGGTGTGACTGCTCGACGACGGGGTTCATCCAGGCACCGCCACGCTTGCCGTCCCGTGTGTAGAGGTCGAGCAGGTAGAGCCCGACCTCCTCCCCGGAGTCGCCGTGCACCTCGAAGACCCGGACCTCGTCGTTGTAGCCGTGCAGGTCCGAGCGTTCGGTGAACGTCAGTCCGTACAGGGCGCCGGCGGCGTGGAACACCCCGTCGTGCAGGACGCGGTCGGCCTCGAAGTAGGGCCGCAGCGCCGAACTGTCCGCGGCGAACTGCTCGCCGCGCAGGACCTCCGTCGCGTGTGCCCAGTCCCAGGCCTCGACGTCGAAGCCGACCGTGCGGGAGCGGACGGCGCGCTCGTCCTCGGCGTTCGCGGCGGCGGCCGGGACGAGCGAGGAGAGCAGGCCGTCGACCGCCTCGGGCGTCCCCGCGGTCTCGTCGGCCGTCACCACGGCAGCGTGGTTCGGGAAGCCGAGGAGTTCGGCCCGCTCGGCCCGGAGCCGGACGATGCGCAGCAGGACCTCGCGGTTGTCGTGCGCGTTCCCACGTCGCCCCCGCGACAGCGAGGCACGCATGATCCGTTCGCGCAGGCCACGGTCGGTCAGCGAGGCGAGCCACGGGTGACCCGTGTACAGCGGCAGCGTCACGAGCCAGCCGTCGAGGCCGCGGTCCGCTGCGGCTGCGGCGGCGGCCGACTTCGCGCCGTCGTCGAGTCCGGCGAGCTCCTGTTCGTCGGTGACGTGCACGGCGAGGTCGTTCGTGTCCTCGAGCAGGTTGCGCTCGAAGGTCGTGGTGAGCGTCGAGAGTTCCTGGTTGATCGCGGTGAGACGCTCCTTCCCACCGTCGTCGAGGCCGGCTCCCGCGAGCGTCATCTCGGTGTGCACCCGCTCGACGAGTCGACGGTCCTCGTCGGACAGGTCCGCACGCTCGTCGAGCGAGGACCGCACCGCATCGACCCGTGCGTACAGGCGCGCGTCGAGGGTGATCGCGTCGCGGTGGGCGGCGAGGAGCGGCGACTCCTCGGCCTCGAGGTCGTGCAGCTCGGGCGTCGAGTCGGCGGAGGACAGCGTGAAGAAGACGTGCGAGACCCGGGTCAGCAGCTGCCCGGAGCGTTCGAGCGCCACCAGCGTGTTCTCGAACGTCGCTGCACCGGGATCGGCGGCGATGGCCTCGACCTCGGCACGCTGCTCGGCGATGCCGGCGTCGAACGCGGGACGGAAGTGCTCGAGCCGGACGTCGTCGAACGGCGGCAGGGCGTAGGGGAGGGTGCTCGGCTGGTCGAACGGGGTGTCCATGGCCCCACCCTACGGACCGGACCGGACGCCGGTCTGGAGGCACGTGGCGGGCCCGCCCCGCGCCTCCCGGCCGACGTCGGGTCGTGTCGGGCGTCGTGTCGTCGAGCGTCCGGTCGGCGCATCGGGTCAGCGCGTCGGGTCAGCGCGTCGGGTCGGTCTCCGCACGCATCGCCACGTCGATCAGCGTGGCTGCCGCGCGCCGCGCGTGCCGTGCCGGCGTCGTGTCGCCCGCGATCGCGGCCGTCGTCTGCGCACCCTCGGCGAGGAGTGCGAGCTGGGCGGCGAGCTCCTCGGCCGCGTCGAGGTCCGGTACGGCGGCCGCGGCGAGCCCGGCGACGTACCGCTGGAACGAGTCCTTGTGCTCGCGGGCGATCTCCGCGACCGCGGGGGAGGTCGCACCCAGCTCACCGAAGGCGTTGATGAAGCCGCAGCCGCGGAAGGTGTCGTCGCCGAACCAGTGCTCCAGGAAGTCGTACATCGCGAGCAGCCGGTCGCGCGGGGTCCCCGCTGCGGCCACCGCCTGCTCGATGCCCTGCTCCCAGAGGTCGTGCCGCCCGCCGAGCACCGCGGCGACGAGCTGCTCCTTGCCGGGGAACACCGAGTAGAGCTTCTTCAACGAGACGCCGGCGCTCGTCCGGATCTCGTCCATGCCGACCGACTGGAACCCGCGGGCGTAGAAGAGCGCGTCCGCGGCGTCGACGATGCGCTCGCGCACCTGCGGGTCGGTCGTGCTGGCGGTGCCGGACACGGGCATCCCCTTCCCTCCGCTGCGGTCCCACTCGTCCCCGTCGCCTCGGAAACGGACGTTCTCCAGTGTAGGCCGCGTCCCCCGGTCCCGGTCGAGCCCGGGACCGGGGGACGGCCTAGTCCTCCTCCGGCGCGTCGTCCGGGTTCGTCACCTGCGCACGCCCGGCGGGGTCGAGGTGGATCGACGTGCCGTCGTCGAGCTCGACGATCGGCTTGCCCTCGAGGTACGTCAGCGTCCAGCGCCAGGTCGATGCGTCGACCGACGCCGCCGCAAGCTCCTCCTCGACACCGCGCGCGGCGACGACCATCGCCTCGGGGAGTCGCTCGGGTGGCTGCCCACCCACGTTCCAGCGTGTACCCAACTGCATCCGTGCCTCCAGTGCCGACTCGTACTCGTACTCGTACTCGTACTCGTGCTCGTACTCGTGCTCGTGACGACGGGCCGGGCCGCTCGCGACCCGGCCCGTCGACGGACGACGCTACGCCTGCTGCTCCGCGAGCTCGATCTCGGTCACCGCGAGCTCCTCGCCGTCCGTGAACGACAGGTTCTCGATGCGGCCCACGGCGGCCAGGTCGACCGCCGCGCGCTCGATGAGCGCGCGCTGGTCGGCCGGAGCCGCCACGACGGCACGGGTGACCGGCGTCTTCTGGGACGCCTTGGCGGCGGTCTTCGCACCGCGGATCCCGATCAGCGCCTGGCCGACGGCGGCCAGCAGCCCGGACGGCTCCGCCTGCGTCGGGAGCTCCGCGACCGTGGGCCACGCGGCCGTGTGCACGCTGGTGTCGTGGGTCCAGGCCCACACCTCCTCCGTCGCGAACGGGAGGAACGGTGCCAGCAGACGGAGCAGCGCGTCGATCGCGGCGCGCAGCGCCAGGACCGCACTCGCCTGGGTCTCGTGCGTCGCGTCGGGCGCGGTGCCGTAGGCACGCTCCTTGACGAGCTCGAGGTAGTCGTCGCAGAAGGTCCAGAAGAACCGCTCGGTGACCTCCAGCGCACGGGCGTGGTCGAAGCCGTCGAACGCGGCGGTGGCCTGCTCGATCACGGAGCCGAGCTCCGCCAGCACGTCGACGTCGAGGGGCTCGGTGACGGTCGTCGCACCGCTCGGCAGTTCGAAGCCGTAGACGAACTTCGCCGCGTTGAGCACCTTGATCGCCAGGCGACGACCGACCTTGATCTGCTTCGGGTTCTGCGGGTCGAAGGCCGCGTCGGTGCCGAGCTTCGACGAGGCCGCCCAGTAGCGGACCGCGTCGGCACCGTGCTGCTCGAGGATCGAGAGCGGCGTGACGACGTTGCCCTTCGACTTCGACATCTTCTTGCGGTCGGGGTCCACGATGAAGCCGGAGATGCTCGCGTGCTTCCACGGCGCGACGTCGGCCTCGAGCTGGCTGCGGAGTGCCGTCGTGAAGAGCCACGTGCGGATGATGTCCTGCGCCTGCGGGCGGACGTCGTACGGGAACACGAGGTCGTAGAGCGCCGGGTCCGTCTCCCACTTGCCCGCGAGCTGCGGGGTGAGGGACGAGGTCGCCCAGGTGTCTATCACGTCGAGCTCCCCCTGGAAGCCGCCGGCGACGCCGCGCTGGTCCTCGGCGTACCCGGGGGCCGGCTCGGACGCCGGGTCGACGGGCAGCTGTGCCTCGGTCGGGACGATCGGCTGGTCGAAGACCGGGTTGCCGTCGGCGTCGAGCGGGTACCAGACCGGGATCGGCACGCCGAAGAAGCGCTGGCGCGAGATGAGCCAGTCGCCGGAGAGGCCACCGACCCAGTTGTCGTAGCGGACGCGCATGAAGTCCGGGTGGAAGGCGATCTCCTCGCCGCGCTTCCGCAGGGTCTCCTTGAGCTGCTCGTCGCGCGCGCCGTTGACGATGTACCACTGGCGGGTCGAGACGATCTCGAGCGGCTTGTCGCCCTTCTCGAAGAACTTCACCGGGTGGTTGATCGTCTTCACGTCGCCGACGAGCTCGCCCGACTCGGTGAGCGCGTCCACGAGGACCTTCTTCGCCGAGAAGACGGTCTTGCCGGCCATCTCGGCGTAGAGCTCCTTGCCGCGGGTCGACTCGATCCACGCGGGCTCGTCCGAGCGGACGCGGCCGTCGAAGCCGATGATCGCGCGGTTCGGCAGCTGCAGTTCGCGCCACCACACCACGTCGGTGGTGTCACCGAAGGTGCAGACCATCGCGATGCCCGCGCCCTTGTCCTGCTGCGCCAGGTGGTGCGCGAGGACCGGGACCTCGACGTCGAACAGGGGGGAGCGGACGGTCGTGCCGAACAGGTCCTGGAAGCGCTCGTCGTCCGGGTGCGCGACGAGGGCGACACAGGCGGGGAGCAGCTCCGGACGGGTGGTCTGGATGACGACGTCCTCGCCGCCGTCGGTGCGGTGGAACGCCAGGCCGTGGTACGCGCCGGGCATCTCCTTGTCCTCGAGCTCGGCCTGCGCGACGGCAGTGCGGAAGGTGACGTCCCAGAGCGTCGGGGCGTCGGCCTGGTAGGCCTCGCCGCGCTCGAGGTTGCGGAGGAACGCACGCTGCGCGCTCGCCCGCGAGGTGTCGTCGATCGTGCGGTACGACTGCGTCCAGTCCACTGACAGGCCGAGCGTGCGGAAGAGGTGCTCGAACTGCTGCTCGTCCTGCACGGTCAGGCGCTCGCACAGCTCGATGAAGTTGCGGCGCGAGATCGGCAGCTGGTCGCCCGCCTTGCTCGACTTGCCGTCGCCGCCCTCGAACGGCGGCACGAAGGCGGGGTCGTAGGGGAGTTGCGGGTCGCACCGGACGCCGTAGTAGTTCTGCACGCGGCGCTCGGTCGGCAGGCCGTTGTCGTCCCAGCCCATCGGGTAGAAGACGTGCTTCCCGCGCATGCGCTCGTACCGGGCCTTGAGGTCGGTGTGCGTGTAGGAGAACACGTGCCCGATGTGCAGCGAACCCGACGCGGTCGGCGGCGGGGTGTCGATCGAGTACACCGCGTCCTTCGTCGCGCTGTCGCGGTCGAAGCGGTAGGTGCCGTCCTGCTCCCAGACCGGACCCCAGACGTCCTCGAGGCCGTCCACCGTGGGCTTGTCGGGCATGGGCTTCGTCATGGCAGGGCCTTTCGATCGATGTGTGCGGCACCGAGTCCGTGGTGAGGTGCCTGAGTGTCGCGCGTACAGTACGCGGTGGCCTCATCGTAGCGGTCCGCCGCGTCGGAGCGCTCCATCTGGTAGGCTGTCGGAGTTTGTCCGGCGAGCGCGGTGTTCGCGAGGACTGCACAGTCGCTCTCCGCCGGATGCCCGAAGGCAAGACACAGCACTACCGGAGGAACGAACTTGGCACCGAACGACGCACACCAGCACGGCGACCGGCCGTTGCGCACGAAGAGCGCAGCGAAGCGTGCACGCCGCAAGCTGACCGAGGACGACGTCACCGTCGTCGAGGAGTCGCTGCTCAAGCGTGCCGTCGCCGCCGCGGCCCTCGGCAACGCGATGGAGTGGTTCGACTTCGGCATCTTCGCGTACCTGACGGTCACGATCTCGAAGGTGTTCCTGCCGGCGGGCGACCCGACGTCGAACCTCGTCGCGACCTTCGGGTTCTTCGCGGCCGCCTTCATCGTCCGCCCGATCGGCGGCGCCGTCTTCGGCCCCATCGGCGACAAGATCGGCCGGCAGAAGGTCCTCGCGCTGACGATGATCCTTATGGCCGCCGGCACGCTCATGATCGGCCTCATCCCGTCGTACGCGACGATCGGCTTCTGGGCCCCCGTGCTGCTCCTCGTCGCCCGCTTCGTGCAGGGCTTCTCGACCGGTGGTGAGTACGGCGGTGCGGCGACCTTCATCGCCGAGTACTCGCCCGACAAGCGCCGCGGGTTCATGGGCTCGTGGCTCGAGTTCGGCACGCTGGCCGGCTACGTGCTCGGCGCGTCGATCGTCACGATCCTGCAGTACGCGATGCCCGAGGACACCCTGCTCAGCTGGGGCTGGCGCATCCCGTTCATGATCGCCGGTCCGCTCGGCCTCATCGGGCTCTACCTCCGCCTGAAGCTCGAGGAGACCCCGGCCTTCCAGAAGCAGCAGGAGCAGGCCGCCGAGCGCGAGTCGCAGAAGACGCCGTTCCTCAAGCTGTTCGCCGAGAACTGGCGCTCGCTCATCATCTGCATCGGCCTGGTCCTCGTGTTCAACGTGACCGACTACATGCTGCTGTCGTACATGCCGACCTACCTCGAGACGAACCTCGGGCAGAACGCCACGTTCGGCCTGATCCTCATCGTCATCGTGATGATCCTGATGATGGTCGTCATCACCTTCGGTGGTCGCCTGTCCGACAAGTTCGGCCGCCGGCCGGTCCTCGCCGCAGGCTGCATCGGCTTCATCGTGCTGTCGTGGCCGGCGCTCAAGCTCGTCCAGACCGGGACCGGTGCCGGGGTCTTCTTCGGCCTGCTGATCCTCGGTCTCGTGCTCGTCACGTTCACGTCGACCATGCCGTCGACGCTCCCCGCGCTGTTCCCGACGATCATCCGCTACGGCGCGCTGGCGATCGCGTTCAACGTGTCCGTCTCGCTCTTCGGTGGCACGACGCCGCTCGCGACGCAGGCGCTCATCGCCGGGGCGAAGGACGCCGGGCTCTCGTGGGCCGAGGACATCCCGGCCTTCTACCTCATGCTCGCGGCCGTGATCGGCCTCGTCGCGGTGTTCTTCACCAAGGAGACGGCTGCGACGCCGCTCATGGGCTCGGGCCCCACGGTCGCCCACGAGGACGAGGTCGCCGACGTCATCAAGGACTACAACGACCCGACCTCGGAGCTCGCGCAGTCCGACTGGGCGAAGGACTTCTCGACGAGCGAGATCCCGATCATCTCGGGGGACACCCCGAAGCCGGGGTCCGACAAGGAGCCCGCAGACTCGTAGCCGCCGCTGTCGGCCGGGAGGCGCGGTGCACGTCCGCCACGGACGCGCACCGTGCCTCCCGGCATTTCCGCTCCGTGGGCGCTCCCCGAGTCTCGGCTCGGCGGACACGTTCGCGACTTCGGTACCGCGAACGTGTCCGCCTGGGCGAGACTCGCCCGCTGGCGCGGCGCCGCTGCGCCGCGGCGCCGGCGCCGGCGCGCCGCGGTCAGGCGCCGCGGGCGAGCCGGGCGGCAGCGTCGACCAGGCGCGCGGTCGCCGGGTGCTCCGGCGCGCCGAGCACGCGCTCCGCAGGGCCCTGCTCGACGACGCGGCCGTCGTGCACCACGAGCACCTCGTCCGCCATCCGTCGGACGGCGCGCAGGTCGTGCGACACGAACACCATCGCCACGCCGGTCTCGTCGCGCAGTCGTTCGAGCAGCGTGAGCACCGCGTCCTGCACGGTCGCGTCGAGTGCCGTCACCGGTTCGTCGAGCACGACCACCTCGGGCGACGTCGCCAGCGCCCGGGCGATCGCCAGTCGTTGCCGCTGGCCGCCGGAGAGCGTGCGCGGGGCGCGTGACCGCAGCTCGGGGTCGAGTCCCACCTGACGGAGTGCGGCGTCGACCGGGTCGGCCAGACCACCCCGCGCCCGCCGCTCCTGCCCGCGGGACAGGGCGTCCGCGAGCACCCGTCCGACGCTCCACCGCTCGTCGAAGGTCGCCCCGGGGTCCTGCACGACGGCCGCCACCCGGTGCCGACGAGCCCGGCGCTCGCGCTCGGGCAGGGGCACCCACGGGTCGCCGTCGAGCGTGACGGTGCCGGCGTCCGGCGTCTCGAGTCCGAGCAGCATCCGCGCCACCGTCGTCTTGCCCGACCCGGAGGCGCCGATCACACCCGTCACGCGACCCGGTCGCACGGTGATCGACACGTCCTGCACGGCGGGCACCCCGTCGAAGGAACGGGTCAGTCCGGAGCCCTCGACGAGCGGGGCCGACGGCGCACCGGGGCCGGGCACCGGTCCCACGGCCCGGCGTGTGTCCGCCCGTGCCGCCCGCACCAGGGCTGCGGTCGCCGGGTGCTGCGGTGCTGCGAAGACCTCGGCGACCGGTCCGTGCTCGACCACCGTCCCCTCGTCGACGACGAGCACCCGGTCCGCCCACCCGGCGACGAGCCCGAGGTCGTGCGTGATGACCAGCAGCCCGGCGCCGCGGTCCTGCACGGCCCGGAGCTGCTCCATCACGGTGACGGCCACGGCGGCGTCGAGGGCGGTCGTCGGTTCGTCCGCCACCACGAGCGCGGGGGAGGCCACGGTCGCCGCCGCGATCAGCGCGCGCTGTCGCATGCCTCCGGAGAGCGTGCCGGAGCGCCGGCCGTCGGTCGCCATCGCGGGGTCGAGCCCCACGCCCGCCAGTGCGGCGCGCACGGCATCGACCCGTTCTGCTGCGCGCAGGTCGGTGTGCAGGCGCAGGGCGTCGGCGACCTCGCGGCCGACGGGGCGGAGGGGGTCGAGTGCGCCGAGGGCCTCCTGGCCGACGTAGCCGACGGTGCTCCCGCGGAGCCGACGCCAGCGCCGCTCTGCGAGCCCGCGCACGTCGGAGCCGACGAGGTCGAGGCGGTCGGCGGTGACCGCGGCACCCGCTGCGGAGAGCCCGAGCACCGCCCGGGCGGTCACGGTCTTGCCGGAGCCGGACGCCCCGACCAGGGCGACGCACTCACCGGCGTCGACGTGCAGGTCGACGCCGAGCACCACCGTCGCGCCGTCGATCGACACCGCGAGCCCGCGGACGTCGAGCACGCGGGTCCCCACCGGCCGTGCTGCACCGGTCCGTCCCGCGACGTCGTCGGGCCCCCGCTCGGAGCCCCTCACCGCACGGCCCCCGTCCGCCGCACCGCACGGCCGAGCACCGTCACCGCGGTCGCCAGCACCACGATGGCGAGGCCCGGGAAGGTGCTCATCCACGGCGCGGTCAGCAGGTAGGTGCGGCCGTCCGCGAGCATCGCACCCCACTCCGGCGCGGGCGGCGGGGTCCCGACCCCGAGGTAGCTGAGCGCCGACGCCCACACGACCGCCTGGCCGACCCCGAGCGTGGCGACGGCGACGACGGGCCAGAGTGCCGCGGGCAGGACGTGCCGGAACACGATCCGGCCGGGGGAGCGGCCCTGCAGCACGGCGGTCTCGACCACCTGCGACGACCGCGCACTCCGGACCAGGCCGCGGACGATCCGGGCGTACCCGGGCGCCGTGGCGAACCCCACCGCCAGGGTCGCGGGCACCGGTCCGGGGCCGGTGACCGCGATGACGACGAGCGCGACGAGCAGCAGCGGCAGCGCGAACGCCACCTCGGTGACCCGGCCGACGACCGCGTCCACGATCCGACCACCGAGTCCGGCGAGCGTGCCGAGCAGGATCCCGGTGAGACCGCCGACGAGCGTCGCGGCGACCCCGACCACGAGTGACGCCCGTGTCCCCGCGACCACGCGCGCGAGCACGTCGCGTCCGGACTCGTCGGTGCCGAAGGGGTGCGCCGGTCCGGGTGGCGTCAGGGCGTCGGCGGGGTGCACCGCGAGCGGGTCGCCGCCGCCGAGCAGCGCCGGCCAGACCGCCGCCAGCACCGCGACCGCGACGACGACCGCCGCGACCGAGCCCGCCGGGCCGAGCGTCCCCCCACGGAACCGCTCGGACCGTCGGGCCCGCCCCTCGGACGCACCGGCCGGGAGGCCCGGGTCGAGCACCCCGCTCACCGTGCGTCCACCCCGCCCTGCGTGCGCACGCGCACTCGCCCCACGCGACCGGCCGGGCGTCGGTCGCGGGTCCGCGGGTCCACCGCCCGCTCGACCAGGTCCGCGACCGCCAGCACGACGACGTACGCCGCGGCGGACACGAGGGCGATCCCGGCCACCAGGGGCATGTCCCGCTGGGTGACCGCGGTGACCAGGGCACGACCGATCCCGGGCAGCGCGAAGACCGACTCGACGACCACGGCACCGGAGACCAGCGAGCCGAAGGCCCACGCGGACAGCGCGATCCCGGGGAGCGCCGCGTGCCGGAGCAGGTGACGACCGAACAGTCCGACGCGGGTCTCCCCGCGGCCGCGGGCTGCGAGGGCGAACGCGGAGCGCTGGGCGTCGACCACGCCGTCGCGGACCGTCTCGGCGAGGTACCCCGCGACCGGCACGGCGACGGTGAGCACGGGCAGGACCCAACCGCGCAGGCTGCCGTCCGACACCGCCGGCACCCACCCGAGTGCGCTCGCGAAGACCACGATGAGCACGCTGCCGAGCCAGAAGTGCGGCACGACGCTCGCCGTCACGGTGATCGCGCCGGTCAGGGCCGCGGCGATCCGCCCGCGCTGCGTCGACCACCACGCGGCGCCGATCGCCAGGACCCAGGCGACGACGAGTCCGGCGACGGCGAGCGTCAGCGTCACGGGGACCTGCTGCGCGAGGAGCTCGGACACGGGCGTGCGGAACGCGTACGAGTCGCCGAGGTGCCCGGTCGCCAGGCGCCCGAGGAACACCGCGTACTGCACGAGCACCGGCCGGTCGAGGCCGTACTCGCGGCGGACCGCCTCGACCGCCTCCGTCGAGGCCTGGGACCCGGGGCCGCCGAGGATCGCCAGCGCCGGGTCACCCGGGATCAACCGGATCGCGACGAAGACGATCGTGGCGACCGCCCAGAGCACCCCGATGCCGCCGGCCGCACGGCGGAGACCCCACAGGACCCACGCCGACCACCCGCGACGGGTGCCGGTGCGTGGCGGACGCGGGGCGGGCCTCCCGGCCGGCTCGCCCGTCAGCGCGCGATCCACGCGGTGCCGAACCACGGGGTGGAGACCGACGTGGTCCCGATGCCGTGGACGGCGGAGCGGTACAGGAAGTGGTTCTGCTGGTCGTAGAGCGGCAGGACGGTGCCGCTCGCCAGGATCCGCTGCTGCGCCTGGCGGTAGAGGTCACCGCGCTCGTCGGCGTCCGACGTGCGTGCCGCCCGCTCCAGCAGGTCGTCGACCGTCGGGTCGTCGAGCTGCGCGAGGTTTGCGAAGTAGCCCGACGGTGCGGGCTCGATGCTCGCGCTGTCGTACAGGATGCGGAGGACGTCCGGGCCGACCTTGGTGTACGGAGCGCTGACGACGTCGTACTCGTTCGCGGCGAGGGCGGCGTACCAGCTGGAGAGGTCGAGCTCCTCGAGCCGCACATCGAACCCGACTGCCTTCTCGGAGGCCTGGACCTGCTGGAACAGGCTGCGCTCCGCGGGCACCGACTGGTTCGTCGACACGGGGAAGGTGACGGTGAGCCGCTGCCCGTCCTTCTCGCGGACGCCGTCGCTGCCGACCTTCCAACCGGCCTCGTCGAGCAGGCGTCCCGCCGTCTTCGGGGAGTACTCGAACAGCGCCGGATCGGAGTACCCGTCGGGCTCGACGCTCGACAGCACCGAGTACGAGCGCTTCGCGGTGCCGAGGAACAGGCTCTGCAGACCCGGGTCGATCTCGGCGCCGGCGATGAAGGCCTTCCGGACCGCCTCGTCGCGGAACACCCCGTGCCCGGAGTTCAGTTCGAGGCGGTTCGAGGCGCCGGGGCGCGGGGCGTCGAGGTCGCGGATCGCGCCCTTCGTCGAGGCACTCTTGAGCTGGTCGGGCTGGGCGTTGTCGATGACGTCGACCTGACCGGCCTGCAGTGCGGCGTAGCGCGAGGTCGAGTCGGGCAGGAAGCGCCACGTGATGCCGTCGAGGCGGGGCTCCGTCGAGCCGGTGAGCGGCGTGTACCCGTCGTTCTTCGTCAGCGTGATGCGATCGCCCCGCTGCCACTCCGTGACGGTGAACGGGCCCGTGCCGACGGGGGATGCGCAGTTCGTCGCCTGCGGCCGCTGCAGGGCCTTCGGCGACTCCATGCCGACCCAGGGCTGCGAGAACGACTCGAGCAGTGCGCTGTCCGGGCGGCTCAGGGTCAGCGTGACGGTGTGATCGTCGGTCGCCGTGGCCTTCGTGATCGACTGCAGGGCGAGGTAGCCCGTGCTCGACGCCGTCGTCGGGTCCTGCACGTGCTCGATGTTCGCGACGACGGCGGCCGCGTCGAACGGGGTGCCGTCGGAGAACGACACGTCCGTGCGCAGGTCGAGCGTCAGGGTCTTCCCGTCGTCGCTCGTCGTCCACCCGGTCGCGAGGGCCGGCGTCGGCTTCCCCGCCCGGTCGAGCCCGGTGAGCATCTCGATGTACTGCGTCGACAGCAGGGCCTGCGGGTAGTTGCCGCCGACGTGCGGGTCGAGGCAGGTCGGCTCGGCGTCGCCGGAGGCGTACGTGAGCGTCCCGCCGCTGACCGGCGTGCCGGCGTCGGTGGCGGTGCCGCCGCCGGTGCAGGCGGTCAGGGCCAGCAGGACCGCGGTGGCTCCCGCGGCGGTGAGGAGAGCGCGGGTGCGTGATTTCTGTACTCGGTCCAAGATCATGGCTGCACGAGTCTAGCGGTTTACTGGCGGCATGGACGAGACGATGCGCCGCGGTGGCCGCCCCCGACGCTCGAGTGCCGAGGTCCTCGCCGACGCGGCTGCCGAGCTGTTCCTCGAGCAGGGGTACGCGCGGACGACCGTCGACCAGATCGCGGCCCGGGCCGGGGTGAGCCGAGCGACGTTCTTCAACTACTTCGGGGCGAAGTCGGACGTGCTCTGGCTGGAGCTCGACGCCGCGGTGGCCGACCTGCCCGCGTTCCTCACCGCCTCGACGGAGTCCTCGCCCGTGCGCGCCGTGGAGCAGGCCGTGCTCGCCGCGGCGCGGGCGCACGACCCGGACCGGGTGCCGTGGGCGATCGCCCAGGCCGAGGTGATGGACATCGGCACCGAGCTCGTCGCCAGTGTGGCGGCGCGGGTGATGGCGCAGCACGGGGCGGTCTCGGCGTTCGTCGGCTCGCGGACGGGGGAGCACCCGACGTCCCTGTGGCCGCAGACCGTGTCCGGGGCGATGCTCGGGGCCGCCGCGGCGGCGTTCGGGGTGTGGGTCGCCGACGGTGTCGCCCGCAGGTCCCTCGTCGAGTACGTCGGCGCGGCGCTGACCCCGGTCGCGGCGGGCCTCGACGCGCGCTGACCCGACAGGCGCTACTCGGTGCGGAGCGTCCCGGCGCCGCCGGCAGCGACGTCCTCCACCGTGCCGTCGCGCACGATCCCCGGGACGTCGCCGTCCCCTCGGGCTGCGAGCGACGCGTCGCCCGGGATGCTCAGGGTGAGGACGGCCTCCTCGATGTACCGGCTCTCCTCGAGCGACGCCTCGACCCGACGGAGCCGGACCGCGACGTGGTCCTCGAGCTCGTTGCCGGTCAGGTCGACCGCGGCCACCAGGAACACCCGGGACGGTCCGACGAACTCCAGGTGCAGGTAGGTGACGCGCTCCACCTCGTCGCGGCGGAGCAGCTCGGTGAGCACGGCGTCCTCGAGCTCGGGCGACGTCGCCTCGCCGACCAGGAACCGGCGGTTGCGCTCGATGAGGACGATCGCGACGACCCCGAGCAGGAGTCCGACCGCGATGGAGCCGATCGCGTCGAACACCGCGAGGCCGGTGAGCTGGTGCAGCAGCACGCCGAGGAACGCGATCACGAGGCCGACCAGCGCCGCGGCGTCCTCGGCGAAGACCGCCCGGAGCGTGGGGTTCGACGACTGCAGCACGTGGCGGAGCACCGGGACGCGGCGCTTCGTGGCGGCTCCGTGTGCCTGGCGGTAGGCCTGCAGGAAGCTCGTGCCCTCGAGGACGAACGCGATGCCGAGCACGACGTAGTTGAGCACGACGTCCTCGGCCGGACCGGTCTCGCCGAGCTCGGTGATGCCGTGCCAGATCGACACGACGGCACCCGCGGTGAAGAGGCCGAACGCGGCGAACATCGACCAGATGTAGGTCTCGCGGCCGTACCCCAGCGGGTGCTTCCGGTCCCGCTTCTTCGCGCCGCGTCGTTCGGCGACGAGCAGGAAGATCTCGTTGCCCGTGTCGGCCCACGAGTGCGCGGCCTCCGCGGTCATCGACGCTGAACCCGAGACCAGGGAGGCGACGGTCTTGGCGATGGCGACGAGCAGGTTGGCGGCGAAGGCGATGACGACGGTGAGCAGGGACTCCGGACGGTCCTGCTTCTCGGACGAGGGCATCGCTCCAGCATGCTCCGACTCTTGTAGACTCGTCCCACCAGGCGTCGAACCGGCCATCACCGGTGAGCCTCCGGAAGAACGCGGCAGCACCACCGCCGTCAGTAGACCCGGGCGGACCGGACCGCACCCCATCCGGCGAACGAGCGGTCGGTCGCAGCGCGAGCAGCGTCCGGCAAGCGAGGTGGTACCGCGGAGCACGCTCCGTCCTCGTGGAGACGAACCGAACCCACAGGAGCAGCTCGTGGCCTACCCCCTCAACGTCCCCACCGACGGTGTCGTCCCGTCCCCGTCCTTCCCCGCCGTCGAGCAGGGCATCCTCGCCTTCTGGAAGGGCGACGACACGTTCCAGGCGTCGATCGACCAGCGCGAGGGCTGCACGGAGTGGACGTTCTACGACGGCCCGCCCTTCGCGAACGGCCTGCCGCACTACGGTCACCTGCTGACCGGCTACGCGAAGGACGTCTTCCCGCGCTACCAGACCATGCGCGGCAAGCAGGTGCACCGCCGCTTCGGGTGGGACACCCACGGGCTGCCCGCCGAGCTCGAGGCCATGCGGCAGCTCGGGATCACCGAGAAGCACGAGATCGACGACATGGGCGTCGACGTCTTCAACGCCGCGGCCAAGCAGTCCGTGCTGCAGTACACCGACGAGTGGCAGGCGTACGTCACCCGTCAGGCGCGCTGGGTCGACTTCGAGGACGACTACAAGACCCTCGACGTCACCTTCATGGAGAGCGTCCTGTGGGCGTGGAAGCAGCTCTGGGACAAGGGCCTGGCGTACGAGGGCTTCCGCGTCCTGCCGTACTGCTGGAACGACCAGACGCCGCTCTCGAACCACGAGCTGCGCATGGACGACGACGTCTACAAGATGCGCCAGGACCAGTCGGTCACGGTGTCGTTCCCGCTGCAGGGCGCCCGCGCCGCTGCACTCGACCTGACCGGGGTCCGTGCACTCGCCTGGACGACGACCCCCTGGACCCTGCCGACGAACGCGGCGCTCGCGGTCGGTCCGGACATCGCCTACGCGGTCGTGCCGGCCGGGCCGGGAGGCGCGGCTGACGGTGGCGACGCCGGCTCGGCTCGGTACCTCCTGGCTTCGGACACCGTGGCCGCCCACGCGAAGGAGCTCGGCTACGAGAGCGCGGACGACGCGCTCGCCGCCGTGCTCCGCACGGTCGTCGGCGCCGAGCTCGACGGCGTCGAGTACGAGCGCCTGTTCGACTTCCTGGCGGAGGCCGAGGGCTACGAGCACGCGTGGCGCATCCTCGTCGCCGAGTACGTCGAGACGGGTGAAGGCACCGGCATCGTGCACCAGGCCCCGGCGTACGGCGCCGACGACCAGGAGGTCTGCGCGGCCGCCGGCATCCCCGTGGTGCTGTCCCTCGACGAGGGCGGACTCTTCACGGCGCAGTTCGGCGACGTCGCCGGCATGCTCTGGTCGGACGCCAACAAGCCGCTGACGAAGGCCGTGCGCGAGGCGGGGCGACTGCTCCGCCAGGCCTCGTACGAGCACAGCTACCCGCACTGCTGGCGCTGCCGCAAGCCGCTCATCTACAAGGCGGTCTCGTCGTGGTTCGTCCGCGTCACCGAGTTCCGCGACCGCATGGGCGAGCTCAACCAGGACATCAACTGGGTGCCGGACAACGTCAAGGACGGTCAGTTCGGCAAGTGGGTCGGCAACGCGATCGACTGGTCGGTGTCCCGCAACCGGTACTTCGGCACGCCGATCCCGGTCTGGGTGTCGGACGACCCGGCGTACCCGCGCCAGGACGTCTACGGCTCGCTCGAGGAGCTCGAGCGCGACTTCGGTCGCCTGCCGCTGAACGCGGACGGCGAGGTCGACCTGCACCGTCCGTTCATCGACGAGCTGACCCGGCCGAACCCCGACGACCCGACCGGGCAGTCGACCATGCGCCGCATCTCCGACGTGTTCGACGTCTGGTTCGACTCCGGCTCGATGCCGTACGCGCAGGTGCACTACCCGTTCGAGAACCGCGAGTGGTTCGAGGAGCACAGCCCCGCGGACTTCATCGTCGAGTACATCGGGCAGACCCGCGGCTGGTTCTACGTCATGCACGCGCTCTCCACAGCGCTGTTCGACCGCCCGGCCTTCCGGAACGTGATCAGCCACGGCATCGTGCTCGGCTCGGACGGCCAGAAGATGTCGAAGTCGCTCCGGAACTACCCGGACGTCTCCGAGGTGTTCGACCGCGACGGCGCCGACGCGATGCGCTGGTTCCTCATGTCGTCGTCGGTCATCCGCGGCGGCAACCTCGTCGTGACCGAGGAGGGCATCCGCCAGGGTGTCCGCGAGTTCCTGCTGCCGCTCTGGTCGACGTACTACTTCTTCACCCTCTACGCGAACGCCTCCGGCGACACCGGCTACCAGGCCTCGCGCAGCACGGCGAGCACCGACGTGCTCGACCGGTACCTGCTCGCGAAGACCCGGGTGCTCGTGGCGGACGTGACCACGCACCTCGACGCGCTCGACACCCCGCTCGCGGCCCAGGCCGTCCGGGACTTCGCCGACGTGCTGACCAACTGGTACGTCCGTCGGTCGCGCGACAAGTTCTGGCTCGGTGCGGACTCCTCACCCGAGGCCCGCGCGGCGTTCGACACGCTGTACACCGTGCTCGAGACGCTCACCCGCGTCGCCGCCCCGCTCGCGCCGCTCGTCACGGAGGAGGTCTGGAAGGGCCTGACCGGCGGGCGCAGCGTGCACCTCGAGGACTTCCCGGACGCGGCCGAGTTCCCGGCCGACGACGCCCTGGTCGCCGCGATGGACCGCGTGCGCGACGTCGCGTCGAAGGGGCTCGCGCTCCGCAAGGCGACCGGCCGCCGTGTCCGTCTGCCCCTCGCGACCCTGACGCTGGTCGTGCCGGACCCGGCAGCGATCGAACCGTTCGCGGACATCCTGCGTGACGAGCTCAACGTGAAGCGCGTCGTGCTCGAGCAGCAGGAGGAGTCCTCGCTCGGCCGCTACGGCATCGAGCGGAAGCTCACCGTCAACGCCCGCGCCGCCGGCCCCCGGATCGGCAAGCAGGTGCAGCAGGTGATCCCGGCCGCAAAGAAGGGTGACTGGGTCGCGACCGAGTCCGGCGTGACGGTCGGCGGCGTCGACCTCGTCGAGGGCGAGTACACGCTCGACCTCACCGTCGCGGACGACTCCGTCGCGGTGGCGTTCCTCGACGGCGGCGGCTTCGCGGTGCTCGACACCGTGACGACCCCCGAGCTCGAGGCCGAGGGGCTCGCCCGCGACGTCGTCCGCGCCGTGCAGCAGGCCCGCCGCGACGCCGACCTCGACGTCAGCGACCGCATCGTCCTGACGCTCCGGGTCTCCGAGGACGCCGAGGACGCGATCCGCACGCACGAGCAGCTCATCGCGGGGGAGACCCTCGCGACGAGCGTCGAGGTGACCACGACGACGTTCGCTCCCGGCGAGGGCTCGGACGTCGGCGACGGTGCGAAGGTGTCCGTGGAGGTGGCACGCGCATGAGCGACAGCGAGCAGTACGACGACGACCACGACGGCATCGAGGACCTCGGTCCGCTCGACGACACGGCCGGGGTCCGCATCCCGGTCGGACCGTCCGGCGAGGAGGCCCCGACGGACGCGCTGCCGTACGGCGGCGACGACGACGAGGTGCAGCGCGTCGAAGCCGCCCTGTACGCCCGGATCGGCGAGCAGGCACCCGAACGTCGGTTGACCGCCACCCGACGGGCCGTCGAGCTCCTCGGCGACCCGCACCTGGCGTACCCGGTCATCCACGTCACCGGTACGAACGGCAAGACATCGACCGCGCGCATGGCCGAGAGCATCGTCCGCGCCCACGGGCTGCGCACCGGCCTCATGACGAGTCCGCACCTGGTGTCGATCCGGGAGCGCATCGTCATCGACGGCGAGCCGATCGCGGCCGACCGGTTCGTGGAGAACTGGGACGACATCACCCCGATCCTGGCGATGACGGACCAGGAGCTCACCGACAAGGGCGAGCAGCCGCTGACCTTCTTCGAGGCGCTGACCGTCCTGGCCTTGGCGTGCTTCGCCGAGGCACCGGTGGACGTCGCCGTCATCGAGGTCGGCATGGGCGGCGAGTGGGACTCCACCAACGTGGTGCAGAGCCAGGTGCAGGTGATCACCCCGGTGGCGATCGACCACGCCAAGCAGCTCGGGTCGACCGTCGCCGAGATCGCGCGCACCAAGTCCGGCATCATCAAGCCGTCGTCGTCGGTCGTCTCCAGTGCGCAGACGCCCGAGGCCCTCGCGGAGCTCGAGCGGGCCGCGGAGCTCACCGAGTCGACGCTCGCGGTCGAGGGCACCGGGTTCTCCGTCGTGTCCGACACCCCGGCCGTCGGCGGACAGCTCGTCACCGTGCAGGGCATCGCCGGGCGCTACGACGACCTGTTCGTCCCGCTCTTCGGCCAGCACCAGGCGCACAACGCCGCCGTCGCGATCGCCGCGGTCGAGTCGTTCCTCGGGCGGGGCTCGCAGGCGCTCGACGAGGACGTCCTGTCCGAGGGCCTCGCGAACGCGACCAGCCCCGGCCGGCTGCAGCCGATCGCGCAGGAGCCCACCGTCGTGGTCGACGCCGCGCACAACCCGCACGGGGCGCGCGCCCTGGCCGAGGCGCTGCCGGTCGCGTTCCCGTCCGAGCACGTCGTCGGCGTCGTCGGGATCCTCGGCGACAAGGACGCCCGCGGCTTCGTCCGGGCGCTCAAGGACACGGTGCAGACCTTCGTCGTCACGCAGCCGCCGGGGGACCGTGCACTCGACGCGGACGCGTTCGCCCGCATCGTCGTGGCCGAGGTGGGCGAGGACCGGGTGGTCGTCGAACCCGCGCTCGAGCAGGCACTGCAGGAAGCGCGCGACCTGGCGGAGGAGGCGGACGCCGAGGACGCCCTCGTGCTCGTCGCCGGCTCCATCGTCATGGTGGGGAAGGTCATGGACCTGGTCCACGCGGAGAGCGGGACGAAGTGACGGACGCACCTCGGGCCTCCCGGCCGGGTCGACAGCCGCGCGTGCGGAAGCCGCGCCCGCAGCGCGGTGCCCGCGAGAGCCTCCTCGCGATCACCCTCGGACTCGAGGCCGTGATGTTCTTCTTCCCGATGCTCGTCGTCTACGGGAAGGGCACGCTGTCGCCGCTCGCGGCGTTCGGTGGCGGCATCCTGGCGATCATCGTCCTCGCAGCTGCCTCACGCCTGACGGGCAAGCGCGCCGGTGTATGGTTCGGGTGGCTGCTGCAGGCGGCCATCCTCGCCACCGGCTTCATCGAGCCGTTCATGTTCGCGGTCGGCGCGGTGTTCCTGGCGCTGTGGGTGTTCTGCTTCGTCAAGGGCGGTCAGCTCGACCGGCAGAACGCCGCGTTCCGGGACGCTCAGGCCGAGGACTGACCACCACCGAACCACAGGAGAACTGCGTGTCCGATCTCGAAGAGACCCTCGTCCTCGTCAAGCCCGACGGCGTCGCCCGCCAGCTCACCGGAGAGGTCCTCCGTCGCATCGAGACCAAGGGCTACGAGATCGTCGACCTCAAGATGGTCACGGCGTCGCGTGAGCTCCTCGACCAGCACTACGAGGAGCACCAGGGCAAGCCGTTCTTCGAGCCGCTCGTCGAGTTCATGCAGTCCGGCCCGGTCGTCGCCGTGCGCGTCGCCGGCAACGGTGTGGTCGCGGGCTTCCGCTCGCTCGCCGGCACCACGGACCCGACCTCGGCCGCCCCGGGGACCATCCGTGGCGACCTCGGTCGCGACTGGGGCCTCAAGGTGCAGCAGAACCTCGTGCACGGCTCGGACTCCCCGGAGTCGGCCGCCCGCGAGCTCGCCCTCTGGTTCGCCTGATCGACCGAAGCGGAGCACAGACGCGATGACGAACAACGACCGTCCCACGAAGAACGAGCGTCGCCAGCACGCCCGTGAGGTCGCTCGCCAGCGGGCCGACGCCGAGAAGCGCCGCAAGCGCCGCAACAAGTGGTTCCTGCAGGGCGGCATCGGCCTGGGCATCGTGGCCGTCGCGGCGATCATCGCGATCGTCGTGGTGAACGTGAACAGCGGGGGCACCACCTCCGCCGCCGGCCCGAAGAACATGGTCACCGGTGGCATCCAGTTCACCGGCGGCGACGGCAAGATCACGCCCGTCACGACCGGAGCGGTCTCGGCGGACGGCACCCCGTCCCCGGTCGCCACGGCCGACAGCGACGGCAAGGTCAAGGTCGTCGAGTACGTCGACTGGGCCTGCCCGGTCTGCAAGCAGTTCGAGGGCGCCTACGCCGACCAGATCACCGACTTCGTCAAGAACGGCCAGGCGACGCTCGAGATCCACCCGGTGTCGATCCTCGACCGCAGCTACCTCGGCTCGCGCTACGCCAGCCGTGCCGCGAACGCCGCGATGTGCGTCGCGAACTACGCGCCGGACAAGTTCCTCGACGTGCAGACGCAGTTCTTCGAGAAGCAGCCGGAGGAGGGCACGAAGGGCCTGACCAACGCCGAGATCGCCGACCTGGTGAAGGCCGGCGGGGCCACCGGCTCCGATGTGTCCGAGTGCCTGTCGAACGAGACGTACAAGGGCTGGGTCACGAAGATCACGAACCAGGTCACCTCGGACCCGGCGGTCGCCGGTCCCCAGGGCTTCGGCACGCCGACGATCCTGGTGAACGGGCAGCGTGTGAGCACCCTCACCGACGTCGTCCCGACCATCGAGGCCGCCGCGAAGTAGTCGGCCCCGCCGCACTCGGCCCCGCGCTCCCGATCCGGGAGCGCGGGGACGAGCGCTGTCCCCGGGCTGCCCGGGGCGCGCTACGGGGACCGTTCCGCGCGTGGAAGACCGTTCCGCGCGTGGGAGGTCGTTCCGCGCGTAGGAGGTCGTTCGTTTCGTCCTCCCACGAGCGGATCGTCATCCGATTGCAGCTGTGATGGGACGAAGTGCTCGCGAGTCCTGAGTCCCTGGTAGTCGCACCGCAGGCAGTACCCGGATCCGAGCGTCGCAGCCTTGGAACCCGGCCCATTGAGACGATCCGAGCGTGCTGTGCCGATCAGGACCGATCCGACGGCCCTCCCGAGCGGGCAGGACACGCCGCTGGCGATCCGCGCGAGGGCACGACTCGTCGCCGGAGAACGTCGAGCGTGACGGATCTGGCCCGCTCGGCGAGCCGGGAAGGGCTCACCCGGAGCGACGCGGCAGCGTCAGGCGGGCCGGGACGCCCGTCACGAGCGCGGCGTCAGAACGGGAGCGTCGAGAGCACGCGGGGGAACACGATGAGGATGCTGACCACGATCACGGCGTAGTTCGCCAGCACGAGCGCCCACGAGTAGGGCAGCAGCGAGCGCCCGACCCGCTGGAGCCCGGCGCCGAAGCGTCCCTGCGCCGCGTTCCAGGTCGTGAAGATCCAGAACATCGGGATCGTCACGGTCCACACGAGCAGGCACCAGGGGCACAGGTAGCCGATGACCCAGACGGTCTGCGTGAAGAGCCAGGTGACGAACACCCACGCCAGGAACACTCCGGCGTTGAACAGCACCCAGAACCAGCGGTGACCGTTCCGCATGCCGGCGAGCAGCATCACCCCGACGGCGATCGGGGCGACGAAGCCCATCACGCCGAGGAGCGGGTTCGGGAACCCGAACAGGGAGCCCTGCCAGCTCGTCATCACCTGCGAGCAGTTCACGAACGGGCTGACGTCGCAGCTGAGTGCCTTCGACGGGTTCTCGTACTTCGCGAACTCGTCCAGCACCAGGTTGAACGCGGCGAAGAGGCCGACTGCTCCGGTGACGATGAGGAAGACCGCCATCGCGACCGGGCGGCGGGGCGTGGTTGCGCTCGTGCTCACGGCGTCATCATCGCATGTCCGTTCCGGACCTTTCCTGGCACCTCGTGCGACAATGACAGCAGTCGCGCGGCCGATCCGTGCGGCGAGAGAGCTTTCCGGGCGCAGCCCGGACGATCAGGCGCGGTGAGAGCGCGCCGTGACCGGGACTCGCGTCACATCCGATGCCGAGCCGGTCGGGCCGGGTGTCCGACACGGAACGACACCGGACCGCACGCCGGGACGACGAACACCGGTCACGAGAACGAACACGGGGGCGTGGACGCCACCCGTGACAACCACAGAATTCCCGCCGTCCGTCAGGACGCGAGTGGGGCCGAGGAGTGCACCAGATCCATGGTGGAGCAGAACACCGACAACCCGAACAACGAAGAAGTCGCACCGAAGCGCCGTGGCCGCCTGTTCGGCAGCCGTCGCGCCCGGTCCACCGGCCAGGAGGCCCGTGGTGACGTCGACACCGACACCAGCGACATCGAGACGGTCGCCGTGACCGACGACGCGCCGACCGACGAGACCGCTGCGGTCGACGGTCCGGTCACCCCGGACAACGTGCCGTCGGACAGTGCCGCGACGGATGCCGAAGCGACGGACACCGAAGCGATGGACACCGGAGCGACGGGCAGCGCGCCGACGACCCCCGAGCCGACGACCCCTGCGTCGACGGACACGGCGACGGCGGACGACGCCGTCGAGGTCGCGGTCGAGCACGTCACGGCCGCCGCGGCTGAGCCCCAGGACGTCTCGACGGTCACGGGCAGCCAGCCCGTCGTCGAGGCGTCGTCGGACGGCGGTGCAGCCGGCATCGAGCGCAGCACGGTCGCGGACGCACCCGCTGCGACCACAGCAGCCGACCCGGACGGGGCGACCACGGCGGACGACGCGTCCTCCGCGGTGGCGACCGACGCGGTCGAGGTGGGCGGTGCCTCCCGGCCGGAGCCCGCATCTGCTCCCGAGGCGGACGAGCCCTTCGTGCCGAAGGCGACCAGCACCCTCAGCCTGATCTTCCACGCGCCGGTCCTGCCGGACCTGCCGGCCCTGCCGGCGCGCGCTGCGCGTGACGAGGACGACGACGAGGACGACGAGCAGGGCGGCAGCCGCCGTCGCTCGCGTCGTCGCGGGAGCAGTGCCGACCGCCAGGAGCGCGGCGTCCGCGAGCCGCGCGACCACCAGGAGCCGCGCCGCCGCGAGCCGGAGCTCATCACCGAGCCGCAGCGCATCAAGGGATCCACCCGCCTCGAGGCGAAGAAGCAGCGTCGCCGCGACGGCCGTGACGCCGGTCGTCGTCGGACGGTCATCACCGAGGACGAGTTCCTCGCGCGCCGCGAGAGCGTCGACCGCCAGATGATCGTCCGGTCGAGCTCGTCGAAGATCGAGATCGGCGTGCTCGAGGACAACGTCCTCGCGGAGCACTACGTCACCAAGTCGCACAACGTCTCGCTCATCGGGAACGTCTACCTCGGCAAGGTGCAGAACGTGCTGCCCTCGATGGAGGCGGCCTTCGTCGACATCGGCCGCGGTCGGAACGCCGTGCTCTACGCGGGCGAGGTGGACTGGAACTCGGTCGACACCGGCAACCACGGCCGACGCATCGAGGCCGCGCTCAAGCCCGGGGACAAGGTCCTCGTGCAGGTCACCAAGGACCCGGTCGGGCACAAGGGTGCCCGTCTGACCTCGCAGGTCTCGCTGCCGGGTCGCTACCTGGTCTACGTGCCGAACGGCTCCATGAACGGCATCTCGCGCAAGCTGCCGGACACCGAGCGCGCGCGCCTGAAGAAGATCCTCAAGGAGGTCCTGCCGGAGCACGCGGGCGTCATCGTCCGCACCGCTGCCGAGGGTGCGACCGAGGAACAGCTCACGCGCGACGTGCAGCGCCTGACCAGCCAGTGGGACGCGATCCAGAAGAAGGTGCAGAACGGGCACGCCCCGGTCATGCTGCACTCGGAGCCGGACCTGCTCGTCAAGATCGTGCGTGACGTCTTCAACGAGGACTTCACGAAGCTGATCATCGACGGCGAGGCCGCGCGCGGCACCATCGAGGAGTACCTCGACGCCGTGGCGCCCGACCTCAAGGACCGCGTCGAGATCTACGACGGCCCGGACTCGTTCGAGGAGTACCGCCTCAACGAGCAGATCGAGAAGGCCCTGGACCGCAAGGTCTGGCTGCCCTCGGGTGGCTCGCTCGTGATCGACCGCACCGAGGCCATGACGGTCGTCGACGTCAACACCGGCAAGTTCGTCGGCTCCGGCGGCAACCTCGAGGAGACCGTCACCAAGAACAACCTCGAGGCGGCCGAGGAGATCGTCCGACAGCTCCGCCTGCGCGACATCGGCGGCATCATCGTCATCGACTTCATCGACATGGTGCTCGAGTCGAACCGCGACCTGGTGCTGCGTCGTCTCGTCGAGTGCCTGAGCCGCGATCGCACGAAGCACCAGGTGGCCGAGGTCACCTCGCTCGGCCTCGTGCAGATGACCCGCAAGAAGATCGGCGTCGGGCTGCGTGAGTCGCTCGACGAGGTCAACGCCAAGGTCAACGACAACAACGCGGACCCCGGGCCCTCGAAGGGGCGCCGCAAGGGCCGCGGCAACGGCGGCTCGACCGGTGGCAACGGCAACGGCAACGGCAACGGCCAGGGAGGCAACGGGCACGGTGGCAACGGCGGCTCGGGCAACGGGGGCTCCGGCAACGGGTCGACCGGCCAGTCGTCGCAGGCGCACCAGATCACCGAGGACGTCAAGAACGCGCTGTCCCGCATCGCGGCCTCGACCCTGCCCCACGACGAGGCGTCGTCCGGCGAACCGGTGACCGGCGTGGCGTCGCCGCGCGGCGGCGCGGCGACCCCGGACCCCGAGGCCGCGGTCTCCGCCTCGGCCGATGCACCAGCGTCCGGTCCGTCGCCGGTGTCCGCGCCGGAGCGTGGCGCGGAGGACGCCGGTGGTGCGGGCAACCGTGACGGCGAGCAGTCGTCCGGGTCGAAGCGACGCCGCCGTCGTGGCGGTCGTGGTGCCGGCAGTGCTGCACCCGAGCAGCGCGGTACCGACGAGCAGGATGCCGAACAGCACGGCGGCGAGCAGCGCGGGTCCGCCGTGCGCGACACTGACGAGGCCGTCCAGCACCGTTCCGGCCGCGCGGGTTCCGCTGGCGCACAGGAGGCCCCTTTGCAGGGGTCCGCTCCCGAGCCGTCCGCGCAGGATGCCGCTCCGGCGAAGACCGCGCCGACCCGTCGCCGCGTGAGCTCGAGCGCTCCCGTCACCCCGACCGAGAACACCGTCGCGATCCTCGACATCCCGGTGGCCGTGACCAAGCGTGAGCCGCGTCCGGTCCGGGACGACGCGGAGTCGCTCCTCGACTCCGTGCTGCAGGCCCTCCCGGAGCCGAAGCAGCCGGGGCAGGGCCGATCGCGGTCGCGCCGTGTGTCGTCGCCGAGCATCAGCGCACCGGCGTCCTCGGACGACGACGGGCAGGACGACGGCGCCGTGATCGTGGGGAACTGACGTGACCCACGCGGGCGACCCGAACGGTCGGCAGCAGGACCGCGGGTACTACGGTGCGGGCTGGTCGCAGCCCGCACCGCCCGCGGCCGGCCAGCCCGGTGGCCCGGCGTGGCCCGGCCAGCAGCACGTCGGCCAGCAACCCGGCGGCCAGCAGCAGCCGCCGTACGGCCGCCCGCAGGACGGTCAGCAGCCGTACGGTCAGCAGCCGTACGGCCAGCCGCAGGACGGCCAACAGCCGTACGGCCAGCAGGGCCGGGTGCGGTCACGGCCGCCCCGGACCGCGGATCCGCGCCGGGCGTTCGCACCCGGAGCGTCGGTCGCCAACGTCACGGGGGCCCTCATCGCCGTCGTGTCCGTCGTGCTCGTCGAGGTGGTGTCCGGCGTCCTCGGGCTGCTCGGGGCGTCCCTCGTCGTGCACCCCTTCTCGACGTACGGCACCGGGGCGAGCCTGCTCGGCAGCTTCGTGTCGGGCGTGTTCGCCTCGCCGTTCCCGTTCTACGTGGGAGCGTTCACGGCCCTCGCGTTCCTCACGCCGATCGCGCGGCGGAGTCCGCTGCCGACGGTGCTCCTCCGTGCCGTGCTCGCCGGTGCCGCGGGGACGGTCGCCCTTGCGCTCGTCGGGGTCTTCACCGGGTCCTACGCCGCGGTCCGGACGGGGTCGGGTGCCCGGCTCGTCATCGACGTCCTCACCGGGCCCCTGCAGAACGGCATCCCCTTCACCCTCATGCTCCTCGCGACGTCGACCGTGGCGTGGCTCTGGCTGGGTCGTCCACGGGGAGGACGCCCGGGGCAGGGGCCGACGGGCGGACGACCGGGGACGGTCCGTCCTGCGGACGCCGTGCCCGCGCCGACCGTGCAGCCCGCCGTGCAGCCCTACGGTGCGCAGCAGCAGCAGCAGCAGTACGGTCAGCCGTCCGGATCCCAGCAGGCCGCCGGCCAGCCGCCCGTGCAGCGGCCCGACGACCGTTGGACGCCGCCGACGCGCTGACACCGACACGCTCGGTCGCCGGGCACCGCCGGTGCGCTGACACAGCCACCGGCGGGAGCCCGGCTCCGGGCGTCCGTCGTCGGCTCGCTCGACCCCGCCCGGCCACCCCGTGCACCGCCGGACCGCCGGACGCCGAACCGTGCCGACCGCACGGCGCGAGCTGCTGCTGACCACCGGGAAGCACCTCGCGCCACGCCGTCACGCGGTTCGACGTGCTCGACGTCGTGCGGACGACGACAGCGCCGCCACACTGCCGCTCGCCGGCCGGCGGCTGCCGGCGACCGGCGGCTGCCGGCGTCCGGCGTCCGGCGCCCGGCCTCCCGCTGCTGCCGTCCGCTGTGGCAGCCGGCCGCCGACCGCACGCTACGGCGGGTCGCATCGATCGTCGTGCCAGGGCCGACGGGACCGCGGCGACCCCGCGTCCTGCCGGGTGGTCCACCGGGCGCGACGCTGCGTGGCGGCGGCGGGGCGCGCCTCCCGGCCGTCGCGCCGCGGACCCGTGCGACGCGCCACGGAGGGAGCGCGTCGCCGACCGTCCGCGCGGCCTGCGCGGACGGTCAGTGCGTGTGCCGGTCCCGACCGCGCTTGTCGCGCTGCGCCACCCGCAGGCCGCTCGCGATGAGCCGGAGCACCAGCTCGCGCCCGGTCACCGCCGTCGCGCCCGCAGCCACCAGTTCGTCGTAGCGGGAACGCGGTACGTCGTAGTGGTCGTGGTCGAACGCGCGGCGGGGGATCCCGGCCCGTTCGG
The DNA here is from genome assembly GCF_030803485.1 of Curtobacterium sp. 260. Taxonomy (NCBI): domain Bacteria; kingdom Bacillati; phylum Actinomycetota; class Actinomycetes; order Micrococcales; family Microbacteriaceae; genus Curtobacterium; species Curtobacterium sp. 260. The sequence continues at coordinate 411,990 of NZ_JAURUY010000002.1, forward strand.
CGAAGGCGTGGAGTTCGTCGTAGGATGCATCACTGACGAGGTGCGACCAGACGGTGTCGTGGGCGGGCCACGTCGGCGGGTCGATCAGCACGGTCACGCGAGTCATCGTACGTGTGTCGCCGTTTGACCGGACCCGGGGGGATCGAGTATTCTCGATCCCTGGTGTCAGCGGGCCGTTCTGCCTGCGTCGCCGATCGGGCCCGGCCTCCGGGAGCCGCTCGTGCAGAAGTGGGCACCCGAGACTTCCCTCAAGCAGAGTACGTAAGGAATTCCACGTGGTTTACGCAGTAGTGCGCGCCGGCGGCCGTCAGGAGAAGGTCGAGGTCGGCACGATCCTCACGATCGACCGTGCCAAGGCCGACGACAAGGGCAACATCGACCTCGCCCCGGTGCTCCTCGTGGACGGTGACAAGATCACGTCGGCGGCTTCCGAGCTCGCGAACGTGACCGTCACCGCCCAGGTGCTCGAGGACCTCCGCGGCCCGAAGGTCGTCATCCAGAAGTTCAAGAACAAGACCGGGTACAAGAAGCGCCAGGGCTTCCGCGCTGAGCTCACCCGTGTCAAGATCACCTCGATCGCGTAAGGCGGGAGTAGAAGATGGCACACAAGAAGGGTGCGAGCTCCACTCGCAACGGTCGTGACTCGAACGCACAGCGCCTCGGCGTGAAGCGCTTCGGTGGCGAGGTCGTCAACGCCGGCGAGATCATCCTCCGCCAGCGCGGCACCCACTTCCACCCGGGCGCCAACGTCGGCCGCGGTGGCGACGACACGCTGTTCGCCCTCTCGGCCGGTTCGGTCGAGTTCGGCACCAAGGGCGGCCGCAAGGTCGTCAACATCGTCAACGCGTAACACCAGCGACGACAGACTCTGCGGGAGGGGCGGGCCACGTGCCCGCCCCTCCCGTTCTTTCGTGCACGACCTCGAGCGCCGCGGTACCGTCCGCGCGCTCGAGCCAGAACCAGGAGTGGACCCATGGCGACCTTCGTCGACCGCGTGACCCTGCACCTCACCGCGGGGAACGGCGGCAACGGCTGCGTGTCGGTCCGCCGTGAGAAGTTCAAGCCCCTCGCCGGCCCGGACGGCGGCAACGGCGGTGACGGCGGGGACATCGTCCTCGTCGCCGATCCGCAGGTGACGACCCTGCTCGGCTACCACCGCTCGCCGCACCGCTCGTCGAAGAACGGCCAGCCGGGCATGGGCGACATGCGCAGCGGTGTCAGCGGCGAGACCCTCGAGCTCCCCGTCCCGATCGGCACCGTGGTGCACGACGAGGACGGCGAGGTCCTCGCCGACATGACCGAGCCCGGCATGCGCGTCGTCGTGGCCCCCGGCGGTCAGGGCGGTCTCGGCAACGCCGCGCTCGCGACCACGAAGCGCAAGGCCCCCGGCTTCGCGCTGCTCGGCACCCCGGGGTGGACCGGCGACGTCAGCCTCGAGCTGAAGACGATCGCCGACGTCGCCCTGGTCGGGTTCCCGAGCGCCGGCAAGTCCTCGCTCATCGCCGCGATCTCCGCCGCGAAGCCGAAGATTGCCGACTACCCGTTCACGACCCTGACGCCGAACCTCGGCGTCGTCGAGTCGGGCGAGGTCCGCTTCACCGTCGCCGACGTCCCGGGCCTGATCGAGGGCGCGTCGGAGGGCAAGGGCCTCGGCCTCGAGTTCCTCCGGCACGTCGAGCGCTGCGAGGCGCTCCTGCACGTCATCGACTGCGCCACGCTCGACCCGGGCCGCGACCCGCTCTCCGACCTCGACGTCATCCTCGGCGAGCTGGAGCGCTACCCGGTGCCGGAGGGCCAGACCCCGCTCCTCGAGCGTCCGCAGCTCGTCGCGCTCAACAAGGTCGACGTGCCCGAGGCAGCCGAGCTCGCCGACTTCGTCACCGCCGAGCTCGAGGAGCGCGGCTACCGCGTGTTCCCGATCTCGACCGCGTCCCGCAAGGGTCTGCGCGAGCTGACGTTCGCCCTGGCCGAGGTCGTCGAGCAGGCGCGTGCCGATCGTCCCGCCGCGCCCGAGCAGGAGCGCATCGTCCTCCGCCCGAAGGCCGTCAACGAGAAGCCCTTCACCGTGCGCGCCGAGGGCGGCGAGGAGCACCGCTTCTACCGCGTCCGGGGCGACAAGCCGGAGCGCTGGGTCACCCAGACCGACTTCACGAACGAAGAGGCGATCGGCTACCTGGCCGACCGGCTCGCGAAGCTCGGCGTCGAGGACGGCCTGTTCAAGGCCGGAGCGGTCGCCGGGTCCACCGTCGTCATCGGCGGGGACGGCGGCATGGTGTTCGACTGGGAGCCCACGCTGACGTCGACCGCCGAGCTCATCACGAGCGCCCGCGGCACGGACGCCCGCGTCGGCGGATCGTCGCGCCCGACGCGCAACGAGCGCCGCGAGGAGTACTTCGAGCGCATGGACGCCAAGGCGGCTGCGCGCGCCGAGCTCGAGCAGGAGCGCGTGTCCGGCCTGTGGGCCGACGACGACCGGGACGACCAGGACTGACCGACGCATGACCGACGCGCGCGCACGCACCGAACTCGGGCCCGTCAGCCGGCGGCAGGACGTGCCGCGTGCGCGCCGGCTCGTCGTCAAGGTGGGGTCGTCGTCGGTCAGCGGTGACAACACCGGGCAGATCGCCGCGCTCGTGGACGCCCTGGCGGCGGCACATGCGCGTGGCACCGAGGTCGTCCTCGTGTCCTCCGGTGCCATCGCCACCGGGTTCCCGTTCCTCGGGCTCGAGGGACGCCCCGAGGACCTGGCGACCCAGCAGGCAGCGGCCGCGACCGGGCAGAACGTGCTCATGTTCCGGTACCAGAAGGAGCTCGACCGGCACGGCATCGTCGCGGCACAGGTGCTCCTCACCGCGGGGGACATGCAGAACCCGACGCACCGGGTGAACGCGCAGCGGGCGGTCGACCGGTTGCTCGCGCTGCGGGTGCTCCCCATCGTCAACGAGAACGACACGGTCGCCACCCACGAGATCCGCTTCGGGGACAACGACCGGCTCGCGGCCCTCGTCGCGCGGCTCCTCGGGGCCGACGCGCTCGTGCTGCTGTCCGACGTCGCGTCGCTCTACACCCGTCCGCCGGAGCACCCGGGGGCCGAGCCCATCGACGAGGTCCCGTTCGGTGACGAGCTCGCCGGCGTGACCTTCGGGTCGGTCGGGGCGGCCGGCGTCGGGACCGGCGGAGCGGGCACGAAGGTCGCCGCGGCCCGGCTCGCGGCCGAGGCGGGGACGTCGGTGCTCGTCACCGGGACCGCGCTCGTCGACCGGGCACTGGCCGGGGAGCACGTCGGCACCTGGTTCCACGCGGCGCCGCGGCGCTGACGGGGGTCGGTCGGCCGGGAGGCACGGTGCCGGCCCGCGACGTCGGCCTGCGGTCGAGACGTCGGCGTTCGGTCGAGACGCCGCGGCACGCCCCGCCCTGGCGGCACGATCGCGAGCGGTACCGGGCACCCGCGGGCGTGAGCGGATTCCTGCACCCGAGTGGCGCCTCCCGGCCGTCCCCACAGCTGCGACCCCACCAGCGTCACGAGCCCGGCGGTCGACCTAGTATCGGACCATGTCGCCGATCGTCACCGCCCCCACCCTCACCGACAAGCTGGTCGCGGCGCGTGCCGCCTCGACGGCGCTCGCGACGGCGACCACGGCGGTCAAGGACCAGGCACTGCGCGCCGTCGCGGTCGCCCTGCGCGCCGGGACGGACGCCATCGTCGCGGCGAACCACGGAGACCTCGTCGCGGGCGAGGACGGCGGGCTCTCCTCCGGTCTGCTCGACCGCCTGCGCCTCGACACCGCACGGATCGACGCCCTCGCCGGGGCGGTCGAGCACGTGGTGGGACTGCCGGACCCGGTCGGCGACCTCGTCCGCGGGTCTCGGTTGCCGAACGGACTCCAGCTCACCCAGGTCCGCGTGCCGTTCGGGGTCGTCGGGGCCATCTACGAGGCGCGCCCGAACGTGACCGTCGACATCGCCGCGCTCGCGCTGAAGAGCGGCAACGCCGTCGTCCTCCGTGGCGGATCGGCAGCGCAGCGCACCAACGCCGAACTGGTCGAGCGCATCCGCGGGGCGGTGGCCTCGGTGGGGCTGCCGGCGGACCTCGTGCAGACGATCGACGAGTTCGGGCGCCAGGGGGCGACCGACCTGATGCGTGCTCGCGGGCTCGTGGACGTCCTGGTGCCGCGGGGGAGTGCCTCGCTCATCCAGACCGTCGTGACCGAGTCGCAGGTGCCCGTGATCGAGACCGGTGCGGGCGTGGTGCACGTGTACCTCGATGCGTCGGCACCGCTGGAGCGCTCGGTCGACATCGTGCTGAACAGCAAGGTCCAGCGGCCGAGTGTCTGCAACGCCCTCGAGACGCTGCTCGTGCACGAGGCGGCTGCCGAGCGGTTGCTGCCGGTGCTGGCGGACCGCCTCCGAGCCGCCGGCGTGACCCTGCGCGGCGACGACGCCACCCGGACCATCGTCCCCGGCGTGCTCCGCGCGACCGATGCGGACTGGGCGACGGAGTCGATGGACCTGGACCTGTCGATCCGGGTCGTACCCGACGTCGACGCGGCGATGGCGCACATCGCGCGGTGGTCGACGCGCCACACGGAGTCGATCGTGACCGACGACGTCGACACGGCCGAGCGCTTCCTGGCCGAGGTCGACTCCGCGGTGGTGATGGCGAACGCGTCGACGCGCTTCACCGACGGCGGCGAGTTCGGTTTCGGCGCCGAGGTGGGCATCTCGACGCAGAAGCTGCACGCGCGCGGCCCGATGGGACTGCCCGAGCTCACCAGCACCAAGTGGATCGTGCGCGGGCACGGACAGATCCGCGGCTAGACTGGGCCGCGACTTCCCACCCGATCGAACGGAGCACCGGACCGATGACCTTCCTCGCAGAAGCTGCTGAGCACGCCTCCGGGGTGCCCGCGTTCGTCTTCCCGATGTGCGGCGCGCTGTTCTTCACGTTCCTCGGGTTCGTCACCTGGAGCTTCCGCGACGTCGCGTACCGTCACTCGCACAAGTTCGAGGCCACCCGCCACCACGAGACGGGTGTCGACGAGTTCGGTCACACCAAGCTCTGACACGCCGCTCGATGCTCGAGAGCACGGGGCGCCCACGCATCGGCGTGATGGGCGGCACGTTCGACCCGATCCACCACGGGCACCTCGTGGCGGCGTCCGAGGTCGCGCGTGCCTTCGACCTGGACGAGGTCGTCTTCGTCCCCACCGGTCAGCCGTACATGAAGTCGGACGTCACCGACGCCGAACACCGGTACCTGATGACGGTCATCGCGACGGCGTCGAACCCGATGTTCACGGTCAGCCGGGTCGACATCGACCGTCCGGGGCCCACCTACACGATCGACACGCTCCGCGACCTGCGTGACCAGCGACCGGATGCGCAGCTCGTCTTCATCTCGGGCGCGGACGCCGTTCAGCAGATCCTCGACTGGAAGGATCATAATGGCCTCTGGGACCTCGCGCACTTCGTCGCGGTCACCCGTCCGGGCCACGACCTGAGCATCACCGGACTCCCCGAACGAGACGTGAGCTTGCTCGAAGTCCCTGCACTGGCGATATCCTCGACGGATTGCCGCGACCGGGTCAGGCGCGGCCACCCCGTGTGGTACTTGGTCCCGGACGGGGTCGTCCAGTACATCTCCAAGCACCACCTGTATCGGAGCGTTGCATGAGTTCGTCCGACGCGCAGCCGCCTCTCTCGCGGCGTGAGGCGCGCGAGCGGGAGCGTGCCGCCGCAGCCGGCGGGCAGCCGGTCACCCCGCCGCCGACCGTCGCAGCACCGTCCGACCAGTCCGAGGCCCGTCGGCGACCGGGCTCGCACGTCGCGCCGTCGCCGAGCGGCCCCGCGCAGTCGGCAGCCCGTCCCGCCTCCGGCGACTCCGCTCCTGCCCCGCAGCCCGCCGGCGCGGTGTTCCCGCTCACCCCGGCTCCGGCCTCGGCGACGGAGATCGTGCCGGGGACCGGCGGCCTCACCCGTCGTCAGCTCCGCCTGATGCGCGAGGCCGAGGGGCAGGCGGTGCAGCCCGTGCCGCTGCGCGCGCCGACCCCGCAGTCCTCCGACCGCACCGTCCAGGACGTCATCGGGTCGGTCGGTCACCTCGACCAGGACACCGAGCGTCCGCGTCCGGCCTCGGCAGACCGCGGGTCGTCGACCCCGCCGCGTCCGGTCCCGGCGTCCGCGGATCGTCCGACCTCGGCGCAGGACCCGGTCCGGTCCGCCCAGGTCCCGCTCGCCCCGACCCCGGTCGTCGACGCCTCCGAGGCGACGGACCGGACCGGCGACGCCACGGACGCACCCGGTCAGGAGCCTGCCGCCGAGACCGAGATGCTCGACGCCGCTGCGGTGGCCCAGGCGACCGAGGCCGACGGCTCCCCGGACGCGATCGAGCCCCTGAGCGAGGCCGCGGCGCACGCCGAGGAACCCCGACGCCACCGCACGACCTGGGCGCCGCCGGAGACCGACGACGCCCCGACCACCGGCGACGCCCGGGCCACCGACGACGGCCAGACCACCGACGACGGCCAGACCGACGACGCACGGCGCTCGGACGGTGCCGCGGACGACGATGCCGCCCGAGTGGCACCGTCGTCGGCGCGGATGCCCTCGTCCTCGACGCCCGTCGTCTTCCCGCTGTCGCTCGACGACGACACGAACGAGGTCCCGATCCAGCGCCCGACGCCGGCGACGGATTCCCGTCCCGACGACGGCGCCGACGCCGTCGGTGACGCCCCCCGCGTCCCCGCCGCGTTCCGTCGGAGCCCCGAGCCGAAGCCGGTCACGACGGCCTTCGAGCCGCCGGCCGGTCACTGGACCCAGCAGGCGCGGGACGCCGGTGACACCGAGGTGCACGACGTGACGGGCACGCGCCGCGTCGCGGTGCAGGACACCAACTCGATCGTGCTGCCGAACTCGGCACTGGCCGACCCGACCGGGGCCCTGAACGCCACGGGAGAGGTCATCCTGACCGGTTCGATCGACCTGCCCGCGTCGCTGTCCTCCACCGGGTCGCACCGACCGATCGACGGGTCCGAGGTCGACCGTCTGCTCGAGCAGCACGACGAGCAGCCGGAGACGGACGCGAGCCCCGTCCGGGCGAGCCGTGCGGTCTCGAGCCACACGTCCACCCGTCAGGTCGTGCTCGCCGCCGCGAAGCCGAAGGAGTCCCGGACCCCGGTCATCCTCGGCGTCACCGTCGGCGCCGTCGGCCTGGCGGCCGCCGGGGTCATCATCGTCGCCCTGCTCACCACCCACCTCGGCGGCTGACCGCCCGCCGACCCCTCGTCGAACGTCGCCCCGTCGTCCGTCCCGGCCCACCGGCCTGGCCGCTGTCGGCGGGGTGGCCTATGATCAGGACCCACCACACGGACCCGCAGAGCGCGGTGCCGACGACCGGAAGGACTCCGTGACCGCCTCCTCACGCGCACTGGAACTCGTGCAGATCGCCGCCCAGGCGGCCGACGCGAAGCAGGCCGAAGACCTCGTCGCCCTCGACGTGACCGGGCCGCTGCAGCTCACCGACGTGTTCCTGCTCGCGACCGGCCGGAACGAGCGCAACGTCCTCGCCATCGCGGACGAGGTCGAGGACCGTCTGATCGCTGCCGGCGCCAAGCCGCTCCGACGCGAGGGCCGGACCGAGGGCCGCTGGGTCCTCATCGACTTCGGCGACATCGTCGTGCACGTCTTCCACGAGGAAGACCGTCAGTACTACTCGCTCGAGCGCCTCTGGTCGGACTGCCCGACGATCCCGCTCGAGCTGCCCGTCGACCACACGGCGTAGACGCGACGCGCCCGGGTGGCGGAGACGATTTCGTCACCCGGCGTTCGCGTGGTGTACGCTTTCATGGTGCCGCCGGGAACGGGGGCACGGAGCAACACGATCTGGGTCTGTGGCGCAGCTGGTAGCGCACCTGCATGGCATGCAGGGGGTCAGGGGTTCGAGTCCCCTCAGATCCACCGAAGAACACGACGAAGCCCCGCCGGACACCCGGCGGGGCTTCGTCGTTGCGGGCTTCCGCACCCCAGTACGCTGTTGCGCATGAGCAACGACGCCCCCGTGGCCGGTTCCCAGTCGACCGGTCCCCACCTGGCCGGATCCCCGCTGTCCGGGTCTGCCCTGACGATCACCGCCGGCGGGTACACCGCCGAGATCGCCTCGGTCGGGGCGTCGCTCCGGACACTCCGCGCCGACGGACGCGACCTGGTCGTCCCGTTCGCCGCCGACGAGGTCCGTCCGGCCTTCCGCGGCGCCGTCCTGGCCCCGTGGCCGAACCGGGTCGTCGACGGCCGGTACACCTTCGGTGGACAGGACCACGAGCTCGCCCTGACCGAACCGAAGCGGCACCACGCGCTGCACGGCCTCGTCGCCTGGACCGACTTCCGCATCGTGGCCCACGAGCCCGACCGTGCCGTGCTCGCCACGACCGTCCCCGCGCAGGAGGGGTACCCGTACCGCGTCGAGGTGCTCGTCGAGTACCGCGTCGACGCCGACGGACTGCACACGACCGTCACCGGGACGAACACCGGTGGGGACGCGGCACCGTGGGGGACCGGACCGCACCCGTACCTCGTCGCCGGCGCCGGTCGCGTCGACGACTGGACCCTCACCCTGCCCGCCGCCGAGGTGCTCGAGGTCACCGAGGACCGTCTCGTGCCGACCGGCACCGTCCCCGTGCACGACGAGTTCGACCTGCGCACCGCGACCGCGATCGGCGACCGTTTCATCGACCACGCGTTCACCGGGTTCGACCGTGACGGCGACGGGCTGGCGACGATCGTGCTCACCGCGGCGGACGGCCACGGGGTCCGGGTGTCCTTCGGGCCGGAGTGCGGCTGGGCGCAGGTGCACACCGCTGACCACGTCGTGCCGGAGTACCACCGGGTCGGCCTCGCGGTCGAACCGATGACCTGCGCGCCGGACGCCTTCAACGCTGGCGAGGAGTCCGGGCTCGTCGTGCTCGCACCCGGTGCCGCGCACGCCGCTTCGTGGACGATCGCCGCGGTCTGACCCGAGCGCGGGTCCTCGCGCGTCGCCTCGACGTCGCCCCGGACCTCGGTGCGCTGGCGGCTGCCACCGGCTCCGACGTCGTCTGGCTCGACTCCGGGCTGCCCGAGGGTGCGCCGGAGGCCGCTCGTGGACGCGCCCGGTGGTCGGTCCTCGCCCACACGGACGGGCCGTTCGCGACGCGGTTCCGGCACGAGGACCGACACGCGGTGCTCGAGGTCCCGTCCGCCGCGCAGCGGTGGTTCGGGCCGTCCCGCACCGAGGCGCGTGCCGCCTTCACCGTGCTCGACGACCTGCTGACCCGGACCCCGCCGCTCGAGGCCCCCGTGCCGGGCTGCGGGTTCGCGCTCGGCTGGGTCGGGTTCCTCGGGTACGAGCTCGGTCGCGAGTCCGGCGGCCCCGACCGCACCGCGGCACACGCGGACGCCGACCTGCGCTTCGTGGACCGCGCGCTCGTCGTGCACGCCGACGGTCGTGCCTGGGCGCTCGCCCTGGTGACCGACGACGAACCGACGGCCAGTGCGGCGAACCGGGCGTGGCTCGCGGGGCCGCACACGGGGCGGCCGTCCGCCGACGCGACGGACGGCACCACGGGCCTCCAGGCCGGTGCGGACGGGCGCGTGTCCCGCGACGCGTACGAGGCAGCGGTCGAGGCGTGCCGCGCCGAGATCCGTGAGGGGAACGCGTTCCAGGTGTGCCTCACGACCGCCTTCGCGGTCGGTGCATCCGGACGGGAGGCCCTGCTCACGCCCGCCACGGACCCGCACCTGGTCGAGTACCTGCGACTGCGGCGGGCGGACCCCGTCCCGTTCGGCGCCTACCTGCGACTCGGCACGCTGCGGGTCGCGAGCCGCTCGCCGGAGCGGTTCCTGCGGGTCGGTGCCGACGGCACGGTCGTCGCCGAGCCGATCAAGGGCACGCGCCCGCGTGACCCGGACCCGCGACGTGACGCCACGGCGCGCGCGGCGCTCGCGGCGAGCCCGAAGGACCGCGCCGAGAACGTCATGATCGTCGACCTGCTGCGGAACGACCTGCTCCGCTCGGCGGTGCCCGGGTCGGTGCACGTCGAGCGGCTCTGCGACGTCGAGACCTACGCGACCGTGCACCAGCTCGTGTCGACGGTGTCCGCCGTGCTGCCGGCCGGGGCGTCCCGTGCAGCGCTCGTGCGCGCTGCGTTCCCGCCGGGGTCGATGACCGGGGCGCCGAAGATCAGCGCGATGGCGATCGCGGACCGGCTCGAGGGGGCACCGCGGGGCGTGTACTCGGGGGTCGTGGGCTACTTCTCCGCGGACGGTGCGGTCGACCTGTCGGTGGCCATCCGCACACTGGTGACGGTGCTGGACGACCGGGGAGCGGAACGCTTCCGGACGTTCGGGGCCGGAGGCGCGGTGACGTGGTCGTCGGTCGCGTCGGACGAGGCGGACGAGGTCGAGACGAAGACCCGGTCGGTGTTCGGAGCACTGGGGGTCTCGGCCCGCTGGTGAGCGGGGTGTCCGGGCGCGGGTCGGTACCGCGTCCCGGCACCGGTCGGGCGTGTCGAACGGGTGTTCGAAGCGGTTGTCCACCGGATGTCGGACCCGGTTGACATCATCGAACACATGTTCGAATATGAGGGCATGCAGACGGCGGCGGCACTCCTGTCGCCCGGGCCCGAGGGGGCGACCGGGCCCGACGGTCCCGCTCGCCCCGGGGGCCGCTCCGGGGCGTCCCGACCGACCCGGCGCGTCGACCACCTGGGGGACGCCCGGGCGGCGCTCGAACGCATCACGTCGCTGCGCTCCCGAGTGTCCGAGATGGAAGCACCCCGCGTCGACGTCCAGGGGCTCCCCACCGCCGACGCCCTGCGATCGCTGCTGCCCGGTGGCGCGATCCGGGTCGGTGGCTCCTACGCCGTGCAGGAGTCCGTGCTGCTCGCGATGACCATGCTGCAGGCGGCCTCGGCCGAGGGAGCATGGTGCGCCGTGGTCGGTGTGCCGTCCTTCGGGGTCGAGGCGGCGGCGGCGATGGGCATCGACCTCGAACGACTCGTGCTCGTGCCCGATCCGGGCGACCAGTGGCTCACGGTGACCGCGGCCCTCGCCGACGTGGCGCAGATCGTCCTGACGCGACCGCTCGGCCGGGTCGTGCCCGGCGACGTCTCCCGGCTGTCCGCGCGGCTGCGGCAGCGCGGTGGAGCGCTCGTCGCCCTCGGCACCTGGCCGGGCGCCGACGTCACGCTGCGGGTGAGCGGCTCGGTGTGGACCGGCATCGGCGACGGCCACGGGTACCTGGCGGAGCGGCGTGCCACGGTGACGGCGTCCGGCCGCGCGGGAGCAGGTCGACCCGTCAGCGCCGACCTGCTGCTCCCGGCGGCGGACGGTGCGGTGCGACCCGCCGCGCCCCTGGTCGCCCGGGCCGGTGGGACGGACACGGGCGCTCCGGGCAGCGTCGGCAGCGCGGCCGTCGACGGCGCAGGGGAGTCCCGGGTGCTCCGCCCGGTCGCGGTGGCGTCATGAGCCCGCGGGGACGGGCCCGTGCCGCCTCGCCGCGCGGCACGACCAGGGGGACCGCCGGCGCCGGGGTGCCGGGGCAGGCGGCCGTGCGTGCCGATGCCCTGGCCCGTGGCGGCGCCCTGCCGGAACCACCGCCTGCGCGCACGATCGTGCTCTGGTGCCCGGACTGGCCGGTGATCGCCGCCGCCCGGGCCGCGGGGTCGCCGCCCGAGCACCCGTTCGCCCTGGTGGCGAAGGGGGTGGTGTTCGCCAGCTCGGCCAGTGCCCGGCAGCAGGGGGTGGTGCGGGGCCTCCGCGTGCGCGAGGCCCAGGCGCGCTGCCCGGAACTCGTGGTCGAGCCCTACGACGACGCACTCGACCACCGCGCGTTCGAACCCGTCATCCGCGCGATCGAGGAAGCGGTCCCCGGGGTCGAGGTCCTGCGACCGGGGACGATCGCCCTGCGCTCCCGGGGGCCTGCGCGCTACTACGGCGGCGAGCGGGCGGCCGCGGCGACGCTGGCCGGGATCGCCGCCGACCACGGTGCGCCCGGTGTGCGTGCCGGGGTGGCGGACACCCCGTTCGCGGCGGAACAGGCAGCGCGGTCGCGTCCCGTGCGCCCGGGGGAGCGGGTGCGCATCGTGCCGGTCGGCGGTTCGGCCCCGTTCCTGGCGGACCTGCCGCTCGGCGTGCTCGGCGACCCGGACCTGGCGATGGTGCTCGGGCGGCTCGGCATCGCCACGCTCGGCGACTTCGCCGCGCTCGGCGACGAGCAGGTGCGCGACCGGTTCGGTGTCGCCGGGGCGTTCCTGCACCGGCTGGCGGGCGGTCGAGACCCGCGCGAGGTCGCAGCGCGGGCGGTTCCGCCGGAGCTCCGGGTCGAGGCGTCCTTCGAGCCACCGCTCGACCGCGCCGACCAGGTGGCGTTCGCCTTCCGCCGTTCGGCCGACGACTTCGCTGCACGGCTGCGCGCGGCCGGACTCGTCGCGACCACGATCCGGGTGGGCATCGTCGACGAGCGCGACCTCCTGCTCGAACGGACCTGGGTGCACCCGCGCTGGTTCGACGCCGCCGACGTCGTCGACCGCGTGCGCTGGCAGCTCGCCGGCGGCGTGGACCCCTCCGGGCTCGAGGCGCCCGTGGTCCAGGTGGTGCTCGAGCCGGTCGCGGTCGACGACGCGTCGAACCACGAGCGTGGGCTCTGGGGGACCGGACCCGACGAGCGGGTGCACCACGCCCTCGCCCGGGTGCAGGGGCTCGTCGGGCACGAGGGCGTGGTCACCCCGCGGATCGGCGGGGGCCGCACGCTGGCCGAGCGCGTCGTGCTCGTGCCGTGGGGCGACGCCCCGGTCGGCGGCGAGCGGGCGTTGGCGACCGTCCGCGACCGGCCGTGGCCCGGCAGGCTCCCGGGGCCGCCACCCGCGACCGTGCTCGAGCGACCCCGTTCGGTGGACGTCGTCGCTGCGGGGGGCGACACCGTCGACGTCGACGACCGTGGCGCACTGACCGCGGTGCCGGAGCGGTTCCGGGCCGAGGGCGAGCGGGGCGGCCGGTTCGCGTCCGTGACCGCGTGGGCGGGGCCGTGGCCGCTCGTCGTGCGCTGGTGGGAGGCCGGCGGGCGGCGACTGCACCGGCTGCAGGTCGTCGACGACGACGGCCGGGCCTGGTACCTGGTGCTCGCCGACCACCGGTGGTGGGCCGAGGCGGTCGCGACGTGAAGGAGACCTGATGGGCTACAGCAACCCACCGATCCCGTGGTCGCAGTTCGAACGCGCCCTGTCGGACAAGCGGCCGGACAGTGCGCACGCCGGCGACGGCGGGGACAGCCCGGCCTGGTCACGGAAGCGGTCCCGGTACGTCCCGCCGACCCCCGCCGCCGACGACGACGCCCCGGTCGTGCCGTACGCCGAGCTGCACGCGCACTCGACCTTCAGCTTCCTCGACGGCGCCAGCGGTCCGGAGCACCTGGTGGAGGAGGCCGCACGCCTGCACCTGCACGGCCTGGCGCTGACGGACCACGACGGGTTCTACGGCGCTGCCCGGATGGCCGAGGTGGCCGAGGCGTACCCGACCGTGACGACCGTGTACGGCACCGAGCTGTCCCTCGGGCTGACCGAACCGCAGAACGGCGTCCCCGACCCGGAGGGCACACACCTGCTGCTGCTCGCCGACGGGCAGGACGGCTACCACCGGCTCGCCGCGGCCGTCACGCGGGCGAACCTGGCAGCAGGGGCCGAGAAGGGGCGGCCGCAGTACGACCTCGACGAGCTCGCAGCGCAGGCCGACGGACACTGGCGGGTCCTCACGGGCTGCCGGAAGGGCACCGTCCGCCAGGCCCTCGAGCGCGGGGGCGAGTCGGCGGCGGACGAGGCCCTGCGTGCGCTGCTCGACCGGTTCGGCACGGCCGGGGTGGTCGTCGAGCTGACCGACCACGGGGAACCGCTCGACACCGCCAGGAACGACGTCCTCGCGACGCTCGCGGCACGGCACGGACTCCCCGTCGTGGCGACCGGGAACGTGCACTACGCGACCCCCGACCGCTTCCCCGTGGCGACCGCGCTGGCGGCCGTGCGGGCACGGCGCAGCCTCGACGAGATCGACGGCTGGTTGCCGGCGGCCCCGACCGCCCACCTGCGGTCCGGTGCCGAGATGGCCGCGCGATTCGCGCGCTGGCCGGGCGCCGTCGAGACGAGCGTCGACCTGGCCGACGAGCTCGGGTTCCGGCTCCGGACCGCCAAGCCCGGGCTGCCCGACGTCGAGGTCCCCGAGGGGCACACCACGATGTCGTGGCTGCGTGAGCTCACCTGGCAGGGCGCCCGTCGGTTCTACCCGGGCAGCGCCGACGGTGTCGACCCGCAGAAGCGTGAACGCATCGAGCGGGAGCTGTCCGTCATCGCGGACAAGGACTTCCCGGGGTACTTCCTGATCGTGCGGGACATGGTGCAGTACGCCCGGCAGCGGGGCATCCTGTGCCAGGGACGCGGCTCGGCGGCGAACTCGGCCGTCTGCTACCTGCTCGAGATCACCGCGGTCGACTCCATCCGGTACGGACTGCCGTTCGAGCGGTTCCTGTCGGCGATGCGCGACGAGGAGCCCGACATCGACGTCGACTTCGACTCGGACCGGCGCGAGGAGGTGATCCAGTACGTCTACGAGAAGTACGGACGGTTCAACGCGGCGCAGGTCGCGAACGTCATCACCTACCGGCCGAAGGGCGCCGTGCGGGACATGGCGAAGGCGCTCGGGCACAGCCCCGGGCAGCAGGACGCGTGGTCGAAGCAGGTCGAGCGGTGGGGGTCGGTCACCGAGAGCCAGGACCACGACATCCCGGACACCGTGGTCGACATGGCCCAGCAGGTGCTCGGGTTCCCACGGCACCTCGGCATCCACTCCGGGGGCATGGTGCTCACCGACCGGCCGGTCGGCGAGGTCGTGCCCATCGAGCACGCCCGCATGGACGGCCGGACCGTGCTGCAGTGGGACAAGGACGACTGCGCCTTCATGGGGCTCGTGAAGTTCGACATGCTCGGGCTCGGGATGCTCGCGGCGCTGCAGTACTCGTTCGACCTGGCCGACGAACACTGCGGGGAGCGCTGGGACATGCACTCGATCCCGAAGGAGGAGCAGGGCGTCTACGACCAGCTCTGCCGCGCGGACACGATCGGGGTGTTCCAGGTGGAGTCCCGCGCACAGATGGGCACCCTCCCGCGGCTGCTGCCCCGGCGGTTCTACGACCTGGTGATCGAGGTCGCGCTCGTACGTCCCGGTCCGATCCAGGGCGGTGCCGTGCACCCGTACATCCGGCGCCGGACGGGCGAGGAACCGATCACGTACATCCACCCGTCGCTCGAACCCGTGCTCGAGCGGACGCTCGGGGTCCCGCTCTTCCAGGAGCAGCTCATGCAGATGGCCATCGCCGTCGGCGGGTGCTCCGGGGACGACGCCGACCTGCTCCGCCGGGCGATGGGCTCGAAGCGTGGCCTCGAGAAGATCGAGCGGCTGCGCGAGAAGCTCTACGCGGGGATGGCGGCGAACGACATCCACGGCGAGGACGCCGACACGATCTACGCCAAGATCCAGGCGTTCGCGAACTTCGGGTTCGCGGAGAGCCACTCGATCAGCTTCGCGCTCATCGTCTACGCGAGCGCCTGGATGCGGCTGCACTACCCGGGAGCGTTCCTGGCGGCGCTGCTCCGGGCGCAGCCGATGGGGTTCTACTCGCCGCAGACCCTCGTCGCCGACGCCCGGCGGCACGGGGTGCGGGTGCTGCGACCGGACGTCCTGTGCTCGGCGGTCGACGCGACGCTGGAGCCCCTGCCCGACGGCGAGGGCGGTCCGACGGGGGTCGACGCGTGCCTGGCCGAGGAACAGCCACCCGTGCTGCCGTTCGACGGCTCGCTGCCCGACGACACCGCGGAGCACCGTCGCGACGGCGCCTTCGCCGTCCGCCTGGGGCTCGTCGAGGTCGCCTCGCTCGGCCGGCGGAGCGCCGAGGCGATCGTCGCGGAGCGCGAGGCGCACGGACCCTTCACCGACATGTCCGACCTCGCCCGCCGGGTCCGGCTGACGACGGCGCAGCTCGAGGCCCTGGCAGCGGCGGACGCCTTCGCCGGGCTCGGCATCGACCGGCGCAGCGGCATGTGGTCGGCGGCGCAGGCTGCTGCGGAACGACCCGACCAGCTGCCCGACACCCAGGTCACCGTGCAGCCGCCGCTGTTCGGGCAGATGACGAGCGGGGACGTCCTGATCGCGGACATGTGGTCGACGGGCATGTCGACCGACGACCACCCGGTGCACCACGTCCGCCCGCGACTGCGCGCCCGCGGGGTGCTCAGCGTGCAGGACACCGCGACGGCGGAGACCGGACGGCGGGTCGAGGTGGGTGGCATCGTGACGCACCGGCAGCGTCCGGCGACGGCGTCGGGCATCACGTTCCTGAACGTCGAGGACGAGACCGGGCTGGTGAACGTCATCTGCAGCGTCGGCGTGTGGGGGCGGTACCGGCGGGTGGCACGGGAGTCGCCGGCCGTGGTGGTGCGGGGGATCCTGGAGCGGTCGCCGGACGGCGTGGTGAACCTGGTGGCGGACCGGATCGAGCACCTGCCGCTGGCGGTGCGGACCCGGTCGCGGGACTTCCAGTGACCGGTCAGGACCCGGTCTGCTCGCGCACCACGGGGATGCGCACGGTGACCTCGAGGCCACCGGACCGGACGTTGCGGAGGGCAGCCGTTCCTCCCGACCGTTCCGCGATCGCGCGCACGATCGCGAGCCCGAGGCCCGAGCCGCCCGGCACCGGCACCCCGCCCGTCGCCGGGTCCGGGTCGCGGCGCGACGTCCGGGCCTCGTCCGGTCGGGTGAACCGGTCGAACGCGACGGGGATGAACGACTCCGGGACACCGGGTCCGTCGTCCGTCACCTGCAGGACACCCTCGTCGCCCTCGACCCGCCACGACACGAAGACGCCACCACCACGGGGGAGTGCGGCGACCGCGTTGCTCGCCGTGTTCGTGACGAGCTGCGCCATGCCACCGGTGTCGAGGCGGAAGCGTGGTTCCGCCGCTCCGACCGGGTCCGGGGTCCGCTCGAGGTCGAAGTCCACCGTGATGTCCTTCGCCGAGGCGATGAGGCGCACCCGGTCGACGGCGGCCATGACCTCGTCGCCCAGGTCGCTCCAGGCGGTGGTCGGCTGCGCGCCGTCCTGCTCGCGTTCCTCCGCGTCCTCGATGCGCGACAGCGTGAGCAGGTCGTTCGCGAGCCGCGAGAGCCGGGCGACGCTCCGCTTGGCACGGTCGATGTGCGCCGCGAGCGCCGCAGCGTCGTCGCCGTCGAGCGACGCCAGGTCGAGCTGGGTGGTGAGGATCGCGAGGGGCGTGCGCAGCTCGTGGCTGGCGTCGGAGACCATCTGACGCTCGCGTTCGGTCACCTGGCGGGTGCGTGCGAGGAAGGCGTTCAGCGTGGTGGCGAGCGAGGCCAGTTCGTCCTGCGCCGGACCGACCGGCAGCTCGGCGCGCTCGGGGGCGACGGAGAGCCGTTCGGCCTCACGGCGCATCCGGTTCACCGGGCGGAGCGCCGCGGTGGCGAGCGCCCACGACGCGATGCCGAAGGCGATGAGGATCGCGAGGCCGGTGAGCGACAGCGTGGTGGTGAGGTCGTCGACCACGATCGCCTCGGCCTGCGAGTTGCGTGCGGCGACGACGGTCCATCGTCCGGCGGCGTTGACCGGGTGCTCGATGACGACGCGGTACTCGGACCCGGAGACGGTGATGAGCGACGTGCCCGACTCGGTCGACGTCAGGCTGCCGAGCGCCCGCTCGACCCGGGGCGGCATGGTCGACAGCCGGATCTGGCCCGAGGGTGCCACGACGGCGACGAGCTGGGCGTTGCCCGGTGCGGACAGGTCCGGGTCGCTGTCGACCTCGAGCGTCGCCACGTACGGGTCGACGTCGGCGTCGAGCAGGGTGCGGGTGGCGCTCGCCACGACGCTGACGACCTGGAAGCGCATGACGAGCACGAGCAGCAGGATCACGACCGCCGCGATCGCCGTCGAGCCGATCGTGATGCGGGCGCGGAGCGAGAGCACCCGGAGCGGCCGGGGCAGGCCGCGTCCGCCGCGGACCGTCCCGGTCGTGGGTGCGGACCCGGTCACGCCCCGAGCAGGTCGAGCCGGTAGCCGCGGCCCCGGACCGTCGCGATGGCGACCGTCGCCTCGTGCGAGGTCAGCTTCTTGCGGAGGTACGAGATGTACTGCTCGACGACGTTCGGGTCCACGTGCTGCGAGCCGTCCCAGACCTCCTCGAGGATCTTCGGGCGGTCGACGACGGTCCCGACCGACCGGGCGAGCAGCCGGAGCAGGGCGAACTCGGTCGGGCTGACGGCCACGCGCTGCCCCTTGATCGACACCCGTCGGGCCTCGGAGTCGATGGCGACGTCGCCGACCTCGATGACCCGCTGCCCGGCAGCCGACTCGCGGCGACCGAGCGCGCGGAGGCGGGCGGTCAGCTCGGCGAACGCGAAGGGCTTCGTGAGGTAGTCGTCCGCACCCGCGTCGAGTCCGAAGACCCGGTCGTCGACGGCGTCACGTGCGGTGACGAGCAGGATGCGCACGGGGTCCTCCCGCTCGCGGATCCGGCGGGCGAGCTCGAAGCCGGACATGCCCGGCATCATGACGTCGACGACCGCGAGGTCGAAGGCCTGCTCGCCGAGGGCGATGAGCGCCTCGACACCGTTCTCGACCGCCGTGACGCGGTACCCCTCTGCCGCGAGCCCACGCTCCATGAGCGCGCGCATCTCGTCGTCGTCCTCGACCACCAACAGGCGCATGATCGACCTCCTCGGCCCCCATCGTGGCAGGGAACGGCGGTCCGTGGGCGGTTCCGGGTGGGAAGAGGCTGAATCTCGTCACAGTGACCCCGCCACGCCACCCGGACGAGGGCAGAACGGTCGTCCCGCAGAGGGGGGTATCGGCCTCGCGAGCAGCGCGTTGCTAGGCTCCGCAGCGGACACGGCGTACCCGACGCAGTGTCCCGAGGGGGCACCATGCAGGATCAGGAGAACCGTCCGTACCGTCCGGACGACAGCGTCCACCCGGCCATCGTCCGGTTGCACGCGGAGCTCGAGGCGGCACGGCACGGCATCGACGTGCTCGGCGAGCTGGAGGACGCCCGCCGCGAGCGGGTCGTCGCGGAGCTGCTGAGCGCGGTGCCGGACGTCGCGAGCCGTGCGGCGTACGAGGCCGGCGCCGATCGCGCGGTCGCGACCATCCAGGGCTTCGAGGGGGTCCGCTCCGACGAGCACGAGTCGGGGACGGCGCTGTGGGACCGACTCGTCCTCACGGCCGTCGAGGCAGCGGCCGCGGTGGAGCCGACCGAGGTCGAACGGACTGCCGTCGAGCCGACTGCCGTCGAGCCGGCCGCCGCGTCCGTGCCGGCAGCAGTGGGCGGGGGATCGCCCACGCTCGCTCCCGCCGCGGACGCCGCACACCCGGCAGCGTCCGGTCGCGCCGCACACCGCGCCACGGCCTGACGCCGCGCGCGCCGGCCCGACGCCCCGCGCCTCCGCCCCACGGACACCGCGCCGCGGCCCGGACCGCCCGCGCGGACCTCAGTCGTCCTCGCCGAGCAGCTCCTCCCGCACCCGTCGGATGTCCTCGAGCAGGGCGCCGATGAGCACCCAGTGCCGCGAGTTCGGCCGGACGACCTCGAGCGGCGCCGTCAGCGCGGGCTCCGCGGCCGTCGTCTCGTCGGCGGCGGTGCCCGTGAAGCCGTCGCGCTCCGCGTGGTGCAGCCGCGTCGCCTCGACCCGTGCGCTCAGTGCTCGGACGTCCGCCCCGATGCGCGCGACCTCGGTCGCGATGCTCCCCACCACCGGGTCCGACCGGAGGTCCGGCGCCGTGTTGTCGCGGATCGCCCGGGTCATCCCGGTGACCCGGGTGACCAGGACGCGGAGGTGCTCCGCGACCGTCGTGTCCCGCTGCAGGATCGTGCGGTGCCGGCCACCACGGGGGTTCATCGTCAGTGACTCGCCCGCCGCGGTGAGCGAGGCCTCGGCGCGGGCGTGCTGCTGCCGGAGGGCTCGCGCCTGGCGCAGGGCATCGTCCCACCGCTCGGCGTCCCAGCCCTCGGTGAGGCCGATCGCGATCCGTTCGAACGCGGCGGCGGTGTCCCGGGCCAGTCGGGCGACCGCGAGGTGCGCCGGTTCGAGGAGCACGGGCGGCACGATCACGGCGTTCACCGCGAGTGCGACGACGGCGCCGACGACGGTCTCGAGGACCCGGTCGGCCGAGTAGTTCGGCGTGACGACCCCCGCGGTGAGCACGAGCATGCCGCTGATGCCCACCTGGGTCGCCGACGTCGGGGTCAGACGGAGTGCCCAGCTCAGCAGGATCGCCAGCACGATGACGACGAGCACGACCCAGACGCCGTCACCGAAGACCAGGTGGAAGGCGGTCGCCAGCACGACGCCGAGCACCACGCCGGCGCTGCGCTCGAGGCCCTTCACGAACGACTGGTTGATGCTCGGCTGCACGACGAGCAGCGCGGCGATCGCGGCGAAGGTCGGGAACGGCCCGTCGATGAGCGCACGGCAGAGCAGGACCGCCGCGACCACCGCGACCGCGGTCTTCACGACCTGCAGGAACGGTGTGCGGCTGGAACTGCGGAGGCGCGCGACCGGGTTCACGACGACCACGGTAGCCACCAGCCGCACGCCGAGCCGTGCACGATGGCGACGAAACCGCCGCGGCACGGTTGACTGGTCCTGTGTGGCCCAACCACGAGCGCATCATCCCGCAGGCCTTCGCCGGCTCCGGGACCTCCGTGGTCGCCGCGCGCGCCCACTCGGTCGAGCCGTCGGGCAACGGCTACCTGTACGGCTACGAGGTCGACACCGTCGACCGGGCCGGTCAGCGCGCCACCGTCCTGACCTACGTCGACACGGGTGGCGCCCACGACCAGAACAGCGCCGTCGTCACCGACCCCGCCACGGGCGAGCCGGTCTCGGTCTGGGCCTACCCGAACGACCCGGGCCTCCCGGTGCTGCCGCAGGTGACGTACCGCGACGCCGTCGCCGAGCTCCTCGCCGGCCTCGGCCTGCCGGTCACCGACCCGACGCTGTCGGTCGCCGCCTACCGTCCGGGCAAGCGCGCGGTCGTGCGCGTGGACGCCCCGGAGCGCGTGCTGTTCCTCAAGATCGTCCGCCCGCACCGCGTCGCCCCGATCGTCGAGACCCACGAGCAGTTCGTCGCCGCCGGGCTGCCGGTCCCGCGGGTGCTGTCGAGCCGGGGCGACGGCCTGCTCGTGCTCGAGCGCATCCGCGGGGTGCCCGCGGGCAGCCGCATCACCGAGATCGCCGACGACCCGCGGTTCGTCGCCTCCCTCGCCGCCCTGACCGGCCGGATCGCGACGGTGCCGATGACGCAGCAGGCCCGCGCGGACGCGATGGACCACGCCGACTGGCACCGGCGCACGCTCGTCGCCGCCCTGCCGCAGGACGCGGCCGAGATCGACGAGCTCTACGACGGCATCGGGCGGCGGTCCATCGGCTGGGGCGCCGCCCCCAAGCAGGTGGTGCACGGCGACCTGCACCTCGAGCAGGTCTTCGTCGACGAGGACGAGCCGTGGCGCATCTCCGGCCTGCTGGACATCGACACGGCGGGCTGGGGGTTCCCGGTCCGCGACGTGGGTGCGGTCGTCGCGCACCTGGTCGTCACCGGCCTGTGGCACCGGTCCCGTGGGGACGCCGAGCGCGGGGCAGCGGCGGAGCGGCTCGCCGACGCGGTCGCCCGCGACTGGGTCGCCCGGAACCCGGCCGAGGCCGACCGCATCGGTCCGGCGATCGGCGCGCAGCTCCTCGCGCACGCCGGTGGGCAGGCGACGACCGGGTCCGAGAACGGCATCCGGACGGCGCAGCAGCTGCTGGCGGCGACGCGTGCGGCGCTCGCCGAGGCGGCGCCGACGGTGCCGTCGGCCGGCACCCTCCGTCCGCGGTCGGCACCGCAGGTCTGACCCGGCCGTCGGACGGTCGCCGGCCGCGCGGTGGTGGTGGGCAGTGCCTCCCGGCCGTCGTGGCGTCCCGTCCACCGCGCGGTCGGACGGGAGGCGCGACGCGCGCGGGTCCCGTCGAGTCGCCTCCGTCGGGGGTGCGGGAGTAAACTGAGCCCAGCACGCACCGTGTCGTCGCGTGCCGCGTCGTTTCCGGACGTGGCAGTCGGTCACTTGACCGACGTGGGGACCGGATCCGTGGGCGTCCGACGGGCTCCACGTGCGTGCGACGGCGCCGGGTCCCGGCGCGGATCGTCGTGTCGAGCACCCGAGGGGTGCCGGCCGCACGGACCGCGGGAGTCCACCGGACGTCCCACGGCGGGACCGGCGCACGAGCGGGCCAGGGTGGCCCGCGGACCGGGGTCGTGCCAGACGCCGGTCGAGGACTTCCCGCCACGACGGCGGCTCGCCCGTGGAGAACGGGCGGAACAGGAGGAGCGTTGGCTCGATCAGGCACCCGGCGAGCAGCCGGCGGGACGCGGACCGCGTCGCGCCGTACCCGCCCGCTGGACAACGACGGCGTCATCCCGGTGCTCGCCCGCGCGGTGCGCGAGGTGGAGGCGGCGGCGCAGCGCGGACCGCTGAAGGCGTCCAACCGGTCGAAGTTCCAGGCGGTCGCGCTGCTGATGCGCGAGGAGCGCGCACGAGTCAAGGCCGACCCGGACCTCACCGACGCGCAGCGCGCCGAGCAGCTCAAGCGTCTCGACGGTGTCGCCACGATCCTGGCGAAGACCGCCGCGCGGGACACCAGCGTGATCCAGCTGCTGACCGAGGAGGCCTCGGTGAGCGAGGCGACCCGCACGGTCAAGCGCGACATGATGATCGCCGGCGGGATGGAACTGCAGCCCGAGGACCTCGTCATCGCGGCCGAGCCGTCCCCGGTGGTCGACGCCCCGGTGCGCTCGGTCGTGCCGCAGGCGGTCGTGCAGCGCCAGCTGGCCAACCCCTTCCTCGCGCCCGACTTCGCCCTCGCCGACCAGCCCGTCGCCCACCCGCGTCGCCTGGCGAACTGGGAGCTGTTCGGACCGCTGTTCAAGTCGTTCGAGTACGGCGCCGGCGGTGGCGCGGCGTCGATGCCGCTGCCGGAGCCGACCTCGCTGCACTCGCGGTCCGGCACCACGCTGATGAAGCACCAGGCGGAGCTCGTCGCCGCCGCGGCGCAGGGACACCGCACGTTCCTGCTCGCGGACGAGCCCGGCCTCGGCAAGACCGCGCAGTCGCTGCTCGCCGCCGACGCCGCGAACGCCTTCCCGCTGCTCGTGGTCGTGCCCAACGTCGTGAAGACCAACTGGGCGCGCGAGGCCGAGCGCTGGGTGCCGAACCGCACCGCCACCGTCATCCACGGCGACGGGGACGACCTGGACGGCTTCGCCGACATCGTCATCGTGAACTACGAGATCCTCGACCGGCACGCCGGCTGGCTCGGGGCCTTCGGCTTCAAGGGCATGGTCGTCGACGAGGCCCACTTCATCAAGAACAAGGAGTCGCAGCGCTCCCGGTTCGTGCTGCAGCTCGCCGAGCAGATCCGTGCGCGGGTGTCGTCGCCGCTGTTCCTGGCGCTGACCGGTACCCCGCTGATCAACTCGGTCGAGGACTTCCGTACCATCTGGGAGTTCCTCGGCTGGATCGACGACAAGAAGCCCCGCGCGACGCTCATGAACGAGCTCGAGGACATCGGGCTCACCCCGGCGGACCCCGGCTTCTTCGTCGAGGCCCGCAAGGCCGTCATCGACCAGGGCATCGTCCGCCGCCGCAAGGTCGACGTCGCCGCCGACATCCCCGCGCGACGGATCGCCGACATCCCGGTCGAGCTCGACGGCGACGAGGGCCGCTCCATCCGCGACGCCGAGCGCGAGCTCACCGCGAAGCTGGTCCGTCGGTACCACCAGGCGCTCGACGCCCGCACCGGGCAGGACCCGGTCGTCGGCATCGACCACAAGCTCGTCCGCCAGGTCGCGCGGTGGGAGCTCGAGGACCAGGACGCCTCGTCGACCGGCGAGAACGTGTTCTCGATGGTGCGGCGGATCGGTCGTGCCAAGGCGCAGCTGGCGGCGGACTACGCGGCGCAGCTCGCCTCGAACGTCGGCAAGGTGGTCTTCTTCGCGAAGCACCTCGACGTGATGGACCAGGCCGAGGAGGTCTTCGCCCGTCGGCACCTGAAGACCGCCACCGTCCGCGGTGACCAGACGCCCGCACAGCGCACGGCCGAGATCGACGCGTTCGTGAACGACCCCGACGTCGCCGTCATCGTGTGCTCGCTCACCGCCGCCGGCGTCGGCCTGAACCTGCAGGTGTCGTCGAACGTCGTGCTCGCCGAGCTGTCGTGGACCTCGGCGGAGCAGACGCAGGCGATCGACCGCGTGCACCGCATCGGACAGGAAGAGCCCGTCACCGCGTGGCGGATCATCGCGGCGCAGACGATCGACACCAAGATCGCCGAGCTCATCGACTCGAAGGCGTCCCTGGCTGCCCGCGCGCTCGACGGGTCCGACGAGGAGATCGCCGACTCGGGCGACATCCAGCTCGACGCCATGGTGGCGCTGCTGACGGAGGCGCTCGGGGGCTGAGCGCCGAGTGCGTTCGGTCGCTCGCGGAGGCGGCGCGGCGGCCGCCGCCCGGCGCCGGTTGTCGGCTCCGGCGTCCGGCGCCGGCTCCGGTCGCGTTGCGGCACGACGTGCTCCCGCACAACGAGAAGCGGGGGGGGGGGGGGGCGGGGGGGGGGGGGGGGGGGGGGCGCCGGGGGGGGGGGGGGGGGGGGGGGGGGGGGGGGGGGGCCGGGGGGCCCCCCCCCCCCGGGGGGCGGGTGCGCGGTCAGCGTCCCCGG